>CAYWNB010000052.1:5765-11684 GCA_964459195.1 uncultured Desulfobacula sp. | reverse complement strand
TTGGCACCGAAATCGATCCCCGGAGTCACCCCGATGTGGGCTTTGTCCAGGATATCAAAGGCAAGGAAATAGGAATCATTGGAAATATGCTTGGCATTGACAAAAACATAAAAGGCGCCGGTGGGTTCCACCTTTATTTTAAACCCCATGGCCTTTAACCGGCCAATCACATAAAGGCGCCGGGTATTATAAGTTTGCCGCATTTCATCTGTTTCTCGTTTGGCATCGGTCAGGGCAGCAGCCCCGGCCAGCTGGGTCACGGAATTGGCACAGATGAAAAAATTTTGCTGAAGAACCTGCAAAGGTCTTACAAAATGGGGAGGGGCAATCAAATACCCCAGGCGCAGACCGGTCATGGCAAAGAGTTTTGAAAATCCGTTGAGCACAAACGCCTTGTCGGTAAACTCCAGTATGGAATGTTCCTGGCCTTCGTATACCAGACCATGGTAGATCTCATCTGAAATAATATACAGCCCGTGGGAGGTTGCCACCTCTACAATCTCCTCCATCCGGTCCCTGGGGATCACATTTCCCGTCGGGTTGGACGGAGAATTGATAAAGATGGCCTTGGTCCTCGGGGTGATGGCAGACCGTATGGCCGCAGGCGTATAAACAAAGCCTTCATCCTCAACCACCTTTACCGGAACCGGAACTCCCTGAACATAATTGATAAAATTGGCATAACAGGCATAGTGGGGATCAGAAATAATGATCTCATCCCCGGGATCCACCAGTGCGGAAAAGAGCAAAAGCATGGCAGGAGAGGTACCCGAGGTAACCAGAATCTGCCCCGGGTCCACTGTCGTATTATAAGTGTCTTTGTGATAGCGGCTGATGGCATCCCGAAGGCGGATATCCCCCAAACTGTGGGTATAACAGGTTTCCTTCCGGGCGAAGGCCTCCATACTCACCCTGTTGACACATTCTGGCACACTAAAATCAGGCTCCCCGATTTCCATGTGCACCACCTCAATCCCCTGGGCCTCCATTTTGTGAATCTTTTCTAAAATATCCATCACAATAAAGGGGGTCATATTTTCACAACGCCTTGCAATAGTCATTTTACAGAACCTTGTTCAAAGGATATTCTATAATGCCTTCAGCCCCTGCCTTGAGCAGCTTGGGAATCAGATCCCTGACAATCTGTGTCTCGACGATACATTCCACGGCAAACCAGTCCGACTGATACAAGGGCGAAACGGTGGGGCCGTTGAGACTGGGCAGCAGGGCAACAATCTTGGCGATTTTATTTTCCGGCACATTCATTTTAATTCCCACCAGCTTGTCAGCCACCAAAGCGGCCTGGAGCAGCAGGGCAATCTGCTCGATCTTCTCCCGTTTTTTGGGATCTTCCCAGGCCTTTTTATTGGCAATAAGCTGGGTGTTGGTTTCCATGACCACGTGAATCACCCGCAGGTTATGGGCCTTGATGGTGCTCTCGGTCTCTGTAATTTCAACAATGGCATCGGCAAGACCCGATACGATTTTGGCTTCTGTGGCCCCCCAGGAAAATTTTACATTTACATTAATATTTCGCTCCTTAAAAAAGCGCTTGGTAAACTGAACCAGTTCCGTAGAAATGGTTTTCCCGGCCAGATCTTCCAGGGTTTTGATGGGAGAATCATTTGCAACAGCAATTACCCATCGCGCAGATCGGGCACTGACCTTTGAATAGATAAGATTGGTGACCACATGGACATCGGATTTATGTTCCGCCACCCAGTCAAGCCCTGTTAACCCCGCATCAATGACACCGGCTTCAACATTGATGGACATTTCCTGGGCGCGGCACAGCGCGCATTCAATCGCATCATCGTTAATATCGGGAAAATAGCTCCTGCCTTCCACATTAATCTTCCACCCCGACCGTCTGAACAGGTCAATGGTCGCATTCTGGAGACTCCCCTTGGGAATGCCCAATTTCAGTATTTTTTCCATTATTTATACACCTTGTCTATTTATATACCATGTCAGGGTCAAAGACCCGTTTCTCTACAATTTTCAATTCATTATTTTCAATTTGTTTAAAAAAACAACTTTTATAACCTTTATGACAGGCGGCACCGCCCACCTGTTCCACCTTTAGCAGAATGGTGTCCTGGTCGCAGTCCACCCGGATTTCCTTTACCTGCTGGACATGCCCCGAGGTTTCCCCTTTTTTCCACAGGCTTTGCCTGGAACGGCTAAAATAGGTTGCCTTGCCCGAAGCCAGGGTTTCATTGAAAGATGCCTGGTTCATATAGGCGAGCATCAAGACTTCACCGGTGTTGCAGTCCTGGGCAATGGCAGGAATCAATCCCTTGCCCTTTTTAAAATCAAGTTTAAAATCAAGTTCGAAATCAAGTGTGACCATGACGATTCATCATTTCCTTATATTCATAGTATTAAAACCTTATTATTTAATTGTTTTCATTAAAAAAGTCAATTTATATATGGCCGTAAAATGGAGCGATCCCATATAAATCACCCCCCTTATCATAAAACTTTAATGCACCTGGAATCGGGCTGCCATTTTTATTGCCATCCGGGACGTTATCTGGTAATACGTTATTAAAAATAGTCAATTTTAATAAAGCTATAGGGTGATATGGTAAATAAAAAAAGCAAAGCCGAAATCCTGAAAAAAAGAGCACGAAAAAAAGAACAAAGCCTAATTTTCACTTTTTTCAAATGGGGCCTTGTCGGATTCATCATTCTGATAGTTCTTGGGGGTGCCGGAATCACAGGGCTCTTTGTCTACCTGAGACAGGACCTGCCCAAGATCAACACCTTAAATGATTACCGCCCGGCAACGGTTACCAGTGTTTTCTCGGATGACGGACGAAAAATAGGAGAGTTTTACAAGGAAAGACGGATCGTCATCCCCCTTTCCGAGATGCCGGAAAATCTTATCAACGCCTTTGTGGCGGCAGAAGACTCCAGATTCCGAACACACCCGGGAATTGATATCAAATCTATCATCAGGGCGTCCATTAAAAATTTTAAAGCCGGCACCATTGTCCAGGGAGGCAGCACCATCACCCAGCAGGTGACCAAATCATTTTTGCTGACCCCGGAAAAAACCTTTACGCGGAAAATAAAAGAAGCCATGCTGGCCTACCGGATTGAGAAAAAGTTTACCAAGGACGAAATTCTCTATCTGTATTTGAACCAAATTTATCTGGGTCATGGTGCCCATGGGGTAGAAGCGGCCTCGGAAAATTATTTTGGAAAACATACAAAAGACCTGAACCTTGCGGAATGCGCCATGCTGGCCGGCCTTCCCCAGGCCCCGAGCCGATATTCCCCCTTTAGATTCCCAGACCGGGCCAAACAGCGACAGATTTACACCCTGAACCGGATGAAAGAAGAGGGAATGATCACCAACCTATCGGTGACAGAAGCCATTGATATGAAGCTGGATATCAAACCCCGTAAAAACTGGTTTATCGAACGGGTACCCTGCTATACAGAACATGTTCGCCGGTATGTGGAAAAACAATATGGAGAAGATGCCCTGTACAACCAAGGTCTTAAAATCCACACAGCCGTCAATATAGAGTTACAAAAAATTGCCCGGATTGCCGTTGGCAAAGGCTTGATGGCGCTTGACCAGCGAACCGGCTACAGAGGGCCGATCAAAAACATCTCCACCCTTCAGGTGGAAAGCTTTTCCAAGGCTATAGCAGAACAGATCAATACCAATCTTCTTGAAAAAGAAACTATTTACCAGGGAGTAGTCCTGGCTGTGGATAATGAAAACAAAGTGACCCGTATCAGGGTCGGAGACTTCCACGGCCTCATCCCTTTAAAGACAATGACCTGGGCAAGAACCCCGAATCAGAAACTTGCCTATTACGAGACAGCCGTTAAAAACCCGTCCCAGGTTTTAAAATCAGGGGATGTCATCCTTGTTCGAGTGGTCAATGACGTGGTGGAAGATAATGAGTATGAATTTACCCTGTATCAGGAGCCCATTGCCCAATCCGCACTATTGAGTATTGAAGCGGAAACAGGACACGTCAAAGCCATGATCGGGGGAAGAGATTACAGCAACAGTCAGTTTAACCGGGCATACCAGTCCAGGAGGCAGCCAGGATCCGCATTCAAGCCCATCATCTATGCGGCTGCTCTGGACAAGGGATACACAGCCGCCAGCGTGATTGTTGATTCCCCGGTTGTTTTTGAAGACACCGAAAGGGATTTTGTCTGGAAACCCCGTAACTACAAAGAAAAATTTTTTGGCGACACCCTTTTCAGGGAAGCCCTTGTCCATTCACGGAATGTGGTTACCATCAAAATTCTCCAGGATATCGGTATTGACTATGTCATTGATTATGCAAGGAAACTTGGCATCACCTCGGAGATCAGCCACGATCTGTCCATTGCCCTGGGGTCTTCGGGAGTTTCCCTCCTGGAACTGGTGAAGGCCTATTCTGTTTTTTCAAACCTGGGATATTTAATTGAACCGGTATTCATCACCAAAATATATGATCGGGACGGAACCCTGCTCGAGTCCTCAAAACTTGTCCGGAAAAAAGTAATTGATATGGGCACCGCCTATATCATGACCAGTATCATGGAAAATGTCATCCGCTCAGGGACCGGGCGACGGGTAAAAGCATTAAAACGCCCGGTGGCCGGAAAAACAGGCACCACCAACAATTTGTTTGACGCCTGGTTCATGGGGTATACCCCCAGATACACTACAGGGGTATGGGTAGGCCTTGACCAGGAGGCCCCCCTTGGCAAAGGAGAGACCGGTTCCAGGGCGGCCAGTCCCATCTGGCTGGACTATATGCAGAACGCATTAAAAGGCAAGCCGGCCAGAACCTTTAACGTACCCGAAGGCATCGTATTTGCCAAAATAGACGCAAAAACCGGACTGCTGCCCATAGAAGAGTCTGAAAAAACCATTTTTGAATGTTTCAAGGAAGGCACCATTCCCACACAGTTTACCCCGAAACCCAATGTCAAATCCGAATCCGAGGATCTGTTCAAGGAAAACATCTAAACAAACCCCCCGAATTCAGACCTGGCGCTCAGACATGGTCAGACCCGGAGTCAGACCTATAGCTCAGTCCTGAAGATCAGACAAGGGGGTGCGCTTTCTTTATATCTACCTTCCCGGGCAAGAGGGCATCATTGGTCTGAATGGAAAAGACAATCCCGGGATAGGCCTTGGCCAAGCGCTCAAGATTGCTGCTTTTATCCCCGCGAAGACGGGGTTCAAACCGGGGATGGACCGAGAGGCAAATATGCTGCCGCTGATTTTCCTGGGCGAGCAACGAAAACGTTTCAATTTTCTCACATACCTGGTCATAAACAAGCGCTGACAGGACCAGGTGACCGAATGCCGGGTGCCATGGCCCTGCCAACACCTGGGTTTTATCCTCCATCATCTCCGATGCCTGGAGGCCCATGCGGATAACCTTCACATGGGCATGTTCAAATATCTTAACCATTTCTTTTACCAGGTCTACACTTTGATCCAGTCCCAGAGGGGAATAGCGGCCATCTTGATACCATTGGGCCAAAAGACTTCCTTTAAGGACCATCAGGGGATAAATCCGGGCCACATCCGGCGCCAGATCTGCAACCTGCCGGGTACTGGTGAGCAGTTGCTCTCGTGTATCCCCGGGCAGCCCGACCATGACCTGGACGCCTACCTGAAGCTTATACTCTTTTAACAGACCAATTGCCTGGCAAGTATGAAAACAGGTATGGCCCCGGTTGGCTTGTTTAAGCACCGCATCGCTCATGGACTGTACCCCCAGCTCAACCAGGCAGACCCCATAAGGGGCAATCAGATCAAGCTTTTGTTCTGTAATAGTGTCCGGCCGGGTGGAGCAGCGAATGCCGTGGATGGAATGGTTTTCTATATAAGGCGCTATTTTTTCCAATAACCTGACAATTTCCTGGTCAGGAAGCCCCAGGAAA
>CAYWNB010000052.1:0-5665 GCA_964459195.1 uncultured Desulfobacula sp. | reverse complement strand
ATCTCAAAAATCTTATCATGGTCAGGCCCCATCTCTTTGACCACAATATACCGGGGAGTTGTACCAAACGCCTCCTGGGCATACTCCTGAAGGGAACTTTTATAATCCATGGTATGAAAGTTGAACAATGCCCCCTGAATGGCATCTTTAAAAACCGTGACGACCATCCCATGGGTTCGATCAAAACCGGCATCCAGGTAAACAGCTGCAAACAGCGCTTCAAAGGCATCGGAAAGGATGGAATCCTTGTCCTGCCCGCCGGAAAGGAACTCTCCCTTTCCCAGCTGGATAAACCTTCCCAGGTCTATACTGCGCGCCATTTGTGCCAATCCGGGTTCGCTGACAAGATTTGACCGAAGTTTTGACAATTCCCCTTCTTTTTTCGATGGGCTTTGTTCCATTAGAATATGCCCTACGCAAAGCCCCAACACGGCATCACCCAAAAATTCAAGGCGTTCATTGTCACAAGGACAGATTTCCTGATTCTCGTTCACATAGGACCTGTGACACAGGGCATTGGTCAAAAGGGACCGGTCCTTAAATTGGTAGTCAATGTTTTTTTCCAGAATCGCAAGTCGCGGTGGGGAGTTGACATGGGCAAGTCTTTTCATCAGGGCCTTGAAAACAGGATACCCCACTCGAAGATTGTCCTTGCCCCGGCCCAATTTAACCCCCTGGTTAAAACGACCATGAAAATCGGATCCGCCGGTTGCCAGAAGCTTCCTGTCCCGGGCAAGGGTTTTGAGATATTCCTGTTTTGGGGGGTCATGGTCAGTGTAAAAAACTTCAATGCCCTGGAGACCAAATTCTGTCAGCAACTCCACAAAGGATTCAAGTCCTCTGGAGCGATTAAATTCCAATAGGCCGGGATGGGCCAACACGGGTAGCCCTCCGGCATCAAGGATGATGTGGATAGCCTCTTCACAGGATATCTTAAACTTTTCCACATAGGCCGTCTTGTCCTTGCCAAGATAGGTGTCAAAGGCCTCACGAAAACTTTTGACAATCCCCTTTTCCTTCATCAACTCTGCAATATGGGGCCGCCCGGTCTGATCTGCACCAAACCTTTCGGCCACTTCGGCCAGGCTGATATCAACTCCCAGCTCATTTAAGCGTTCTATAATCATAGGGTTTCGCTCATCCCTTGACCTGACCGCCCGTTTCAAAACCTGATTCAGCCGTCGATCATACACGGAAAATCCATACCCCAGCAAATGGACACTGCCGATGCTTTTAAAGGCTTCGGGCGGTTCACAGGAAATTTCAACCCCTGTAATGAACTCGATGGGGTATTGAGAAATGTTATCTTGGATTTCTTTGATACCGGCAATGGAATCATGGTCGGTGAGGGAAATAGCCTTGAGGCCAGCATCCTGTGCCAACGCCAATATTTCTAGGGGAGAAAAAGACCCATCTGAAGCAGTTGAATGTATATGCAGATCAATCACAACGCGTTCAACAACACCTATTAGATTCCAAGTGCTTTCTCCATATCCTCTTCACGGGTTTTGCAATCAATGCACTGGGTGGTAACCGGTCTTGCCTTGAGGCGTTCAATGGAAATGTCTTCTTCACAGGTATCACATCGCCCAAAGGTCCCGTTTTCAATCCGAACCAGGGTTTTTTTAATTTTTTTGATTAATTTGTGTTCCCTGTCCCGAATGCGAAGTTCAAAGCTTCTCTCTGCCTCATGGGACGCTCGATCCGTGGGATCAGCAAAATTTTCTTTGGGTTGTGTCATCCCGGTTACAGTATCATCGGCATGGGAAAGCAGCTCAGCAAGCCTATTGGTCAAAAGATTTTTGAAAAATTCCAGGTCTTCTTTTTTCATGGTCGCCGTCCTTCATTTAAATGTCCTTCGGACATCAGAAACAATTATTATACCAACTCATCTGACAAAGTAAAGAATTTAATACACTGGTTCCTAGGACATTTGCAAGCAAATTAATGATCCCCTTTTTGTAAACTATTCTAATTCTTTTCCGGAATATCCAAATCAAACAATTGCCGGGTGACATTCAAATACAGAGAATCATCCCTATGATCCCCTGTATTGCGTAAAAACTGGATGGGATCATGGATGGTCCTTGTTGCGATGGCCTGGGTCATGCGCCGAACCGCTTCCATATCGCCTTGGGACAAATGCCCCAGGGAGGACATGGTTTTATTAAATTCCAGCTCCACGATGGCGGTCATCTTATCATTAATGCCCTTGATGGTGGGGACTATGGAAAGGCTGTCCACCCATTTTCTAAAGGTTAATACCGCCTCCTCCACAAACCGCTCGGCCTTGATGGTTTCCTGCCCCCGCTGGTGAATATTGGTTTCAACAATACCCGTTAAATCATCAATATCATAGACATAGGCATTGGACACCTTGTTGATTTTCGGATCAATATCCCTTGGCACGGCAATATCAATAAAAAACAGGGTTCGGTGCTGCCTTTTTTTCATGGCCTGCTTTACCTGATCCTGGGTAAGGACATATTCCGCAGCCCCGGTGGAGCTGATAATAATATCCACATCTTTTAACACGGATTCTCTTTCTTCGAACTGGACCGCCTGACCATTAAATTTTTGGGCCAGGGCCAGGGCATTCTTAAAGGTCCTGTTGGCCACCACAATATTGTCCACATTGTGGGATATCAAATGCTCCACGGCTAATTCCGCCATCTCTCCTGCCCCCAACAGCATCACGCTTTTGCTGGAAAGATCGCCAAAAATTTTATTGGCAAGCTCTATGGCGGCATAGGAAATAGAAACCGCATTGTCCCCGATACCGGTTTCTTTTCTGACCCGCTTGGCAACGGAAAAGGATTTATGCATCAGCCGATTGAGCAGGACCCCGGAAGCCCCTTCTGCTACAGCAGTCTTGTACGCCTTCTTGATCTGCCCCAAAATCTGGGGTTCCCCCACCATCATGGAATCCAGGCTTGAAGAGACCTGGAATATGTGCCGGATGGCCTCATCTCCTTCATGGATGTACAGAGCAGATCGGAACTCAGGTATCCCTATTTTTTTATGGTCGGAAATAAACTCAATCATCTGTTCAACCTGGTCACCCGCTTCCGGAATGTATAAAATTTCCATCCGGTTACAGGTTGAAAAAACAAGCCCTTCTTTAATCTGGGGAGCATTTTTTAGATATTCAAGGGCCCCAAGGGTCTCCTCTTGTGTAAAGGACAATTTTTCCCGAAGTTCCACAGGGGCGGTTTTATGATTTGCACCGATTAAAAAGATATTTGACATAATTCTTTCGCTATTTGGTAAATCCCTGGTGATGCCCGCCCAGAAAAATATTGACTCCCAGAAAGGTAAAAATGATGATCATAAATCCCACAATTGTCATGATGGCAGATTTGCGGCCCCGCCACCCGGAATGGAAACGAAAATGCAGCAAGGCCGCATAGACCAGCCAGGTGCCAATGGAAAACACCTCTTTAAAATCCCAGTTCCAGAACCGCCCCCAAATGGATTTTGCATAGATAAAACCGGTGATCAGGCCAAAGGTCAGCAGGGTAAACCCTGTGGTAGTGCAGGTATAGCTGACATTGTCCAAAAAATCCAGTGAAGGCAGACGCTTAAAGAAAAACCCCGGATTTTTGGATCGGATCCCCTTTTCCTGGATCAGATAAAGAATGCCGGCACCGCAGGCAAGGCCCAGGGAAGCATCCCCGGTAAAAACCAGGACAATGTGAGCAACGAACCAGAATCCTTTCAAAATTTCATTGGAAGCAACCGGGGTGTCGGGGACCAGCATCACCGCCAGCATCAAAATCGACAAAAGGGTGGATGCAAAAACACCCAAAATTTTAAGATTAAACTTATATTGAAAATATAAAAACATGCACCCAAAGGCCAGGGCTGCCAGGGAAAGGCTTTGGGCCATATTTTTGATGGGCAGGTCCTGGGCGGCAATCCCCGTAGCAAGGATGCTTAAAAAATGAACACCCACGGCCGTTGCCACCAGGCAAAAAGAGATTTTCTGAATTCTGTCCCTCTGGTCAAACAAGAAAAATAGATACCCTGCCATGCTGAACAAATATAACAGAGTGGATACTTGCAATAAAAGACTACTGGCACTACTGAGATCGCTGAGACTATTTAATTCCATTTATTGCTCCTGTGGCACAAGGCGTTCATATTCATACCCGGATCCCAGCAGTTCAAGGAGAACCGAGTCTATCCGGGTTTGATCATTGGCTGCGATCAGCTCAGGTATTTTTTTTTCAACCAAAGCGGTAAAGATTTTTTTATGGGCGCTGGGATCATGGCCCTCTTCCAACAATTTTTTTCGAATATTGGCCATGAGCAAAAGGAATTCCTTGTATTCCAGACCCAACATCTGTTCAAGATCTTTACGAATTTTTTTGGCCAGGGCCGGGCTTGCACCGGATGTGGAAACGGCACACACAAGGTCCCCTCTTTCCACAACCGAAGGGAGAATAAAATCTGACCTGTCCGGGGCATCAGCACTATTGCACAAGATCTCCCGGGCGGTTGCATCCGCCCGAACCTGCTGGTTCAATACCTTGTTGTCTGTGGCAGCAAAAACCAGAAAAGCCGTGGCAAGATCCGATGGTTCATAGGATTTACACCTAAGGCAGATGCCGGATGTGGTTTCAAGCTTTTGGGAAAATTTTTTGCTGATCACCCGAACCCTGGCGCCTGACCGGTACAGGCCCATGGCTTTCCGGGTGCCGACCTCTCCACCGCCGACCACCAGGCAGTCACGTCCTTTCACATCCAGAAAAATAGGATAATATTTCATCTTTGTCCAGCCCTTACCCACGTATCTTGTTTTAACAAAAAGTTTAGTATATATTGCCGACTATAATTTTTCAATATCTATTCACCCGATGATTAAGGATGTACCGTCATGATAATTGATTCCCATACCCATCTTTTTCCGGAATCGGTAAAAAACGACCGGTCCCTGTTTTTTGATAAGGAACCTGAATTCAAACTGCTCTACGACTCCCCCAGGGCAAAAATTGCTACGATAGCCGAACTGATCCAGACCATGGATATCCATGGGGTGGATATTTCCGTGATATCGGGCTTCCCCTGGAGAAACCCGGACTTTACCAAAAAAAACAATAACACGCTTTTGGAAGCTGTCCAGGCGTATCCGGACAGGATAAAGGGGCTTGCCTGTTTTGATATGTCCTGGGAAGGGGCAGCCGATGAAGCTGTCCGCTGCATGGACGCAGGACTGTCAGGAGTGGGTGAACTGGCCTTTTATCTTTCCGGCATTGATGCAAAGGCCCTCAAACTTCTGGAACCTGTCATGGCAGCCTTAAGAGAAAATGGCAACCGTCCCTGCATGATCCACACCAATGAACCGATTGGCCATCCCTACCCCGGCAAGACCCCGGTAACCCTGGAACAGATTGATACCCTGGCCCGGACATTCCCCGATAACAGAATTATCCTGGCCCATTGGGGGGGCGGTATTTTTTTCTACCATGTCATGAAAAAACAGGTAAAAGAAACCCTGAAAAACATCTGGTATGATACGGCCGCATCGGTATTTCTCTATGACCCTGAAATCTATAATATGGCAATCCAGGCCAATGTCATTGACAAGGTATTATTTGGAACAGACTTCCCCCTGCTGACACCGGACCGGTATTACGCAGATATGGACAAATCTGCCATGACA
>CAYWNB010000051.1:0-18388 GCA_964459195.1 uncultured Desulfobacula sp. | reverse complement strand
CTGGGGATCATCTGGCCAATCATACCGGTATATGCGGTGGAACTGGGAGCCGGCGGCTTTTTGCTCGGCCTTATTATTGCTTCCTTTAATGTTTCCCGGACCATTTTTAATCCCCTGGCCGGAAGACTTTCCGACAAATGGGGGCGGAAAAAATTTATAGTGGCAGGTCTTTTCGTATATGCTGGCATTTCACTTTTATATGTATTACCCACCCAGCCGGAAACCCTGATTCTAATCCGGTTTTTCCATGGGATGGCCTCTGTTACAGTGGTCCCCATTGCCATGGCCATGGCTGCTGATATTGCCCCAAAACAAAAATTGGGCCTGTACATGGGCACGCTGAATATGGCGGTGATGCTGGGACTTGGCATCGGACCGGTTCTGGGAGGAATGATTCAGGATCGTTTTGGAATGAATACCGCCTTTTATGCCATGGGGGGACTGGCACTTTTGACCGGTATATTGGTGATGATATTTATACCCGGAGACAGCAATCGCAATGGTTCCGGGAATAAATCAGTGATAACTTCCTTTGGAAAGATGTTAAAGAACCGGGTGGTGCTGGGAATTTTTATCATGCGATTTTTTACCGCCTCGGGCCAGGGGGCCGTATATACTTTTTTACCAATCCTTGCCCTCCAGCTCGACCTGACAAGTTCCCAGGTCGGTATTATTCTCGGGGCAAATATTTTTCTCATTGCCTTTCTCCAACGTGCCATGGGCAGGCTTGCTGACCAATTTAACCCCAAATATTTCATTATCTGGGGAACCTTTGCTTCGGGACTCATCGTAATGGGGATGCCCTTTGTACAGGGCTTTACCATGATTCTCATCTTGAATATTTTCATGGGCATGGCCAATGGTCTTGCCCTGCCCGGGGGGCTGGTCATCACCGGCCAACTGGGCCGCAAAATGGGCATGGCATCTTTGATGGGTATCACCGATGCGGCCTGGAGTCTGGGCATGATTGTCTCCCCTATCCTCTCCGGGATCGTCCTGGATCTGTTCGGCCTTTCCCAGGTGTTTATCATTGGAAGCCTTCTCATCATAACAGGAAGCGTGCTGGTGAACTTTTTTCTTAAAGACTATCAACCCGAAAAAAGGGCTATATAACCCTTTTACTGGAATAATTATATTTTTCTATTCGTAAATGGTATGCTTCTTGGGATCAAAGGCTTCTCTGATCCCTTCCCCGGTAAAGGTGACGGTCATAAGGGTGACCACCAAGGCCCCGACAACCGAGGCTGCGATCCACCAGGCCTCCATGTTCTGCCAGCCCTGGGACAAAAGTTCCCCCCAGGAGGGCGTGGGGGCTGGAAGGCCGAATCCCAGGTAATCCAGGGAGGTCAAGGATACGATGCCCCCTGAAATGGCAAAGGGTGCATAGGTGACAATCACGGAAATGGTATTGGGTATAATGTGCCGGAAGATGATTCTGAAATGGGATGCACCCAGGGAGCGGACGGCCAGGACATATTCCTTTTCCTTTTCCCGATAGGTCATGGTGCGCATGACCCAAGTAATGCTGATCCAGCCGAAAAATGCCATGATCAAAATCAGAATCATGAAATTGGGCACCACAATCGAAGAAATGATAATGATCACATATAAAAACGGAACATTGCTCCAGACCTCAATGACCCGCTGGAAAAACAGGTCGAATTTACCTCCGAAATACCCCATGGAACAGCCAATGGTGATGCCGATGGTGTAGTTGAGCAGCAAGAGGACACAGGAAAAAATAATGGCGGTACGAAACCCGAAGACAAGGCGCGCCAGAATATCCCGGCCCACATTGTCCGTGCCCAGAAAATGCCGGTCTGAAAAGGAGGGGGGAAAAGGAGGGTATTCATTGAACCGAAGATCGTTTTCGTAGGCATTATAGGGAACAATGGGCATGAGGACAAACCCTGCCCCCGGATCCTTTTCTAATTTTGTTTTTAATTCCCTGTAATTGGTTTCATACCCGTATTCCAGGCCAAAGGTGGATCCTGGAATCATTTGCCCATAGGTGGGAAAATAAAATTTATCTCCATAATGGACAAAAAGCGCCCGGGAATTGATGAAGACTTCCCCAAAAAATGAGATAAGAATCATGGCCATGATGATGACAAAAGACCAGAACCCCCGGCGGATGGAACGGAAGCGTTTCATTTTCTGGCGGGTAGAAGGATTTAAGGATATCATGGTGCCTGCCTTACCAAAATTAAAGTGTACAAAACATATTATTTAAACCGAACCCTGGGATCCACCACGGCCACGCACAGATCAGACAAGATATTACCCACCATGAACAACAAAGAGGATATCACCAAGATCCCCATGACAACCGGGTAATCCCGATCCACAATGGACTCGTATCCCAAAAGCCCCATGCCGTTGATATTAAACACCTTTTCAATGAGAAAGGACCCCATGAGGAGGATAGAAATATTGTTCCCAAAGCTTGTGGCAATTGGGATCAGACTGTTTCTCAGGGCATGGCGGAAAACCGCTCGTTTAAAGGAAAGCCCCTTGGCAATGGCTGTTCTCACATAATCGGCGGACAAATTGTCCATGAGGGTGTTTTTCATGAGCAGAGTCATGACGGTAAAGGAACCGATCATGTATGAGAACAAGGGAAGAAGGGTATGCCAGGCAATGTCCATGAGTTGTTCAACAAAATTCATCTCGTCAAAAAAATCAGAGGTCAGGCCTCCCAGGGGAAATACATCAAACCTGGAGGAAAACAAAACCAGCATGAAGACCCCTGCCACCCACCCGGGAATGGCATACCCCGTAAAAATCACAGCCGAGGTAAAATTATCAAACCCGGACCTGTGGCGAACCGCCTTGGCAACCCCCAACGGGATGCAGACCCCATAAATGAGAATCAGACTCAAGATTCCAAAATAGAGGGAAATGGGGATACGTTCTATGATCATATCCCACACCGGGTCCTGGTAACGGGTGGACCGGCCCAGATCCCCCTGAATCACTTTACCAAGCCAGGCGAGATAACTTTGGAGAATCGGCTTGTCAAACCCATAATATTCTTTTAATTTTTGGATCTGATCTTGGGAAAGAGGCTGGCCCGAACCGGGATTTGCCTTGGTTGAGGAACCATCCCCCACCTGCCCCATCTGCATGGCCCGGGTTTGTGCAATAATACGTTCAATGGGACCGCCCGGCACAAACCGGGTAATGGTAAAGACCATGATGGTGATACCGATAAAGGTTGGTATCACCAACAACAGCCGCCTGATAAAATAGGCGATCATGAAATGGTCTGATAAACCGATTCAAGGGCTGCATCAAGAAATTCCGGCTTTGTCCCCCCGGCCTGGGCCATGTCCGGCCGCCCGCCGCCGCCGCCGCCGACAATCTTGGCTGCTGCCTTGACAATGTCGCCTGCCTTGAACTGTTTGGTCAGATCATCGGTCACAACCGAGATAAGAAGGGCCTTGCCATTGGACTGGGCACCCAAAAGCAGGACACCTGACCCCAGTTTTGTCTTGAACTTGTCTGCCAGGTCCCTCAGCTGGGAAGGATTTTCAATCTCCACCCGTTTGGCCAAAAACTTAACCCCGTTAATTTCCCGGATATCATCATCGATATTTTTAACGGACTTGGAGGCCAGCTTGGCTTTGATGGAGATCAGCTCTTTTTCAAGGGATTTTTTCTCCTGTAACAGTGCATCCACACGGGTCACCACATTCTCACGGCTGCCCTTGATTAGATTGGCAACCGCTTCAATGGCTGCCTGGTCAGAATGAACCCGATCCAGAGCCCTCTGGCCCGTGGCGGCTTCAATCCTTCTCACCCCCGAGGCGATGCCGCCTTCGGACAAAATTCTGAACAACCCGATATCTCCGGTAAACTGTGTATGGGTTCCCCCGCAAAGTTCCTGGGAGAAAGCCCCCTGGGAAACCACCCTCACCACATCCCCGTATTTTTCTTCAAACAGGGCAGTGGCACCGGCACGAACCGCCTCATCCATGTCCATTTCTCGGGTTGTAATCCCGTGATTTTCCCGAATTTTCCCATTCACCTCATTTTCAACGGCTGCAAGCTCTTCAGGCGTAATGGCGGAAAAATGCGTAAAGTCAAACCGCAGCCGGGTATCGGTCACCAAAGACCCGGATTGCTTGACATGATCCCCCAAAACCTTTCTCAGGGCGGAGTGAAGGATATGGGTGGCCGAATGGTTCACCGCCGCTGCCCGCCGCTTACCCTGGTCCACCTTCAGGGTAAACACATCCCCCTTGGCGCACTGGCCGGAACCCACTCGCCCCTTGTGGATGGAAAGCCCGGAAGGATCAGCGACTGTATCGGAAATCTCGATGACACAGTTTTCGTTTTCAAAAATCCCGGCATCACCGCTCTGGCCACCGGATTCCGCATAGAAAACGGTCTGGGCAGTAACCACCTCTATCTTGTCCCCCTTGACAGCCGTCTCAAGTTCCTTGTCATCGCGCACCAGGATCAAAACATAAGATTCAACTTCCAGGGCATCATAACCCGTAAAAAGGGTTTTAACCCCGTTTGAAGTCAACGGCTTATAGGCCTCGCCCACCCCGGCAAATTTTTTCTTAGATCTGGATTTTTTCTTTTGCTCGGCCATGGCCGCATCAAATCCTTCCATGTCCAGGTCGATGTCCATCTCCTTTACATGGTCTGCGATGATGTCCACCGGAAATCCAAAGGTATCATAGAGCTGAAAAATCACATTACCTGGGATAGTGGGTCTTTTTTTTGTTAGATTTCTATTTGGATCCGCTAACTGTGAAGGTGTTCCTAAAGTAGGACCGTCCAAATCGATCTGAAGATCATCAATTACAACTTCCAACAATTTCATGCCCGTCCCCAGGGTTTCCAGAAACTTTTCTTCCTCGTTTTTCACCACATTGAGGATAAAGGCGGCAGACTCTTTGAGTTCGGGATAGGCCTCGTCCATGATCTGGAAAACGGTCTGGACCGTCTCATGGAGAAAAGGTTTCACAAGACCGATGCTTCTGCCGTAACGGATGGCCCGGCGCATGATGCGACGCAGCACATAGCCCCGGCCTTCGTTGGCAGGCAGCACACCGTCACAGATCAAAAAGGCCGTTGCACGGGAATGATCGGCAATCACCTTCATGGCCACTTCCACCAGACTGGATTCGTTTCGCTTCCTGCCGGACAATTCCCCAACCTTTTCCATGATGGGAACAAAAAGGTCGGTATCATAGTTGGTGGGAACCCCCTGGAGCACGGAAATAACCCGCTCAAGCCCCAGACCGGTATCGATGCTGGGTTTGGGCAGGGGCGTCATGGTGCCGTCTTCCGAGCGTTCAAACTGCATGAAAACCAGGTTCCACAACTCCAGCCACCGGTCGCAATCGCAGCCCACGGCGCAGTTTTCAGCACCACAGCCAAAGGCCTCGCCCCTGTCAATGTGGATCTCGCTGCAGGGCCCGCAGGGACCGGTATCCCCCATGGACCAGAAATTATCAGCTTCCCCCAGTCGGGAAATCCTATTTTCAGGAACCCCGATCTTGTCCCGCCAGATGTCATAGGCTTCATCGTCATCCAGGTAGACCGATACATGGAGTTTTTCTTTGTCAAATCCATACCCGTTGGTCAACAAATCCCAGGCCATTTCAATGGCCTGGTCCTTAAAATAATCTCCAAAGGAAAAATTGCCCAGCATTTCAAAAAAAGTATGGTGCCGGGCCGTGTACCCGACATTCTCAAGGTCATTGTGCTTGCCGCCGGCCCGAACACATTTCTGGGAGGTGACCGCCCTGTCATATTCGCGTTTCTCATCCCCGGTAAAGACCCGTTTGAACTGGACCATGCCTGCATTGACAAACAAAAGTGTCGGGTCGTCCTGGGGCACAAGGGAGGAGGACCGAACCTGCTGGTGGTTGTGTTTTTTAAAGTATTCTAAAAAGAGTTTCCTGGCTTCATTACCTGTCATAGTTTCGCTCCTGGTTTTCGCTCCCGATCTTTGCGCCTGATCTTTGCTTCTAGTTTTTGCTTCTAGTTTTTGCTTCTAGTTTTTGCTCAGAGGCCTGACCCATATAGGGGCAGGTCCTTATTTTTTGGTATTTGTCTTGTTGGAAAGTGCATCTGAAATGCCCAATGCCTCTCGAACCTTGACTTCTATTTTTCCAAATATATCGGGATTATCAATTAAAAAAACCTTTACATTTTCCCTGCCCTGACCAATGCGTTCCCCTTCAAAGGAATACCAGGACCCGCTCTTGTCAACGATCTCAAGTTCTGCCCCCATATCCAGCAAATCGCCTGTTCGGGAGATTCCCTCCCCGTACATGAGGTCAAACTCCACACTCTTAAAGGGGGGCGCCAACTTGTTTTTAACCACCTTAACCTTGGTCCTGTTCCCCATAATATCCTGGCCTTCCTTAATGGCAGCCGCCTTTCGAATCTCAAGGCGCATGGAGGCATAAAATTTTAAGGCATTACCACCGGTGGTGGTCTCGGGATTTCCGTAAACAACACCGATCTTCATCCGAATCTGATTGATAAAAATAAGGGTAGTATTGGTTTTTCCAATGGTGCCGGTGAGTTTGCGCAATGCCTGGGACATGAGGCGCGCCTGGAGGCCCATGTGAGAATCCCCCATTTCCCCTTCAATTTCAGACCGGGGCACGAGAGCTGCCACCGAATCCACGACCATGATGTCGATTCCGCCGCTTCTAACCAGCATGTCGACAATTTCAAGGGCCTGCTCCCCGGTATCGGGCTGGGAGATCAACAGCTCATCACAATCCACGCCCAGCCGTTTGGCATAGGCAACATCCAGAGCATGCTCGGCATCGATAAAGGCAGCAATGCCACCCGTTTTCTGAGCTTCTGCCACTGCATGGAGGGCCAGGGTTGTTTTTCCCGAAGATTCCGGTCCATAGATTTCAATGACCCTTCCCCGGGGATATCCCCCCACACCCAATGCCTTATCCAGGGCCAAAGAGCCTGTACGAATAACCGGTACGGCTTCAACTTCCCTGCCGCCCAGCTTCATGATGGATCCCTTGCCAAACTGACGTTCAATCTGACTCATGACTGTCTGAACCGCTTTTTCCTTGTCTAAATTTTTTTCCATCCCTATTTCTCCTAAAACAAACCCGCTATATATAAAAATTTGAGCACAAGTGCTGCCAGCACCCCTGCCATTATGTCATCCAAAACAATACCGGCCCCCCCTGAAAATTTATTTTCAAAATATTTCACAGGGAGCGGTTTTAAAATATCAAAACATCTAAAGGCGATAAACCCCAGCACGATGCTTGCCCATCCCACCGGCACCAGGGTCATTGTGACGCAAAAACCCACTATTTCATCAATCACAATACTGCCGGGGTCCTTTCCTCCTATGATACTTTCAGCCCTGTCCGCCACATAAATGGACAAAAGGATCAGGCCGACCAAAAAAAAGGCCATCAGACCCGGGTCCTGTGCCATCAACCAGATCAAGGGAAGGGCTGCCAGGGTGCCAAAGGTACCCGGCGCCACTGGTATACGGCCCAAGCCAAATCCTTGAGCCACCATCAGTATCAATCGATCAAAAATATTCATCCTGCTATTTTGTTTCACCTGGTTTGTATCAGTATTCATTTTGTATATCCTGCTCTAGGCCCTGTCAAGGAGATTCACTTCTGCCATAATCCTTGAATAGACATCCCTTAGGGGAAGGTCCTGTTCAAGGGCAATTTTTTTACAGGCCTCATATTCAGGCACGTATCTCACCTGATCCGGGTCCTTGATTCTTTTCACCAAAACCTTTCCCCAAAGGGTCTCCCGGGTCACCACCGCACGTTCCAGCACCACCCGTTCACATTCATGGTATCGCAACCCGATAGCCGTGGTCTGGGTAAGTATCAGCCTGGACAGTGTCTCAAGATCCTTGCCATGGCAAATCACCTCAATCTTGGTACCGGGCCGGTTCTTTTTCATATGGATTGGTGTAAAAGAGACATCCAGAGCTTTGTTTTCAAACAGGCGCTCCATGACAAATCCCAAAATTTCCGGGTTCATGTCATCCACATTGGTTTTGACCACAAAAACCTTTTCTTGCTGAAGGGGACTATTCTTAAACAAAATATCTGATTCGCTGTCTTTGGCTACAGGGGGCTGGGCCTCGCCCAAAACCATGCGCAAAAGATTGGGCAGACTGGAATTGGTTTCCCTTTTTCCTGCCCCATATCCAATGCGGGAAATCTGCATTTCCGGCACCGGCCCGAAGGAACCGGCAAGGGTGGCCACAATGGCGGCGCCTGTGGGAGTCACAATTTCTGTGGTCGCATCAGAACCTGTTACCGGAATCCCCGCCAGGATGGCCAGGGTTGCCGGCACGGGCACGGGGATCCTTCCGTGGGCGCAGTCCACAAACCCTGATCCCAGGGGAACCTTTGAGGAAACGATGGTTTTAATGCCTAGATAATCCACCCCTAGAAAACTGCCGATGATATCCACCAGGGAATCGATGCCGCCAATTTCATGGAAATGGACGGTTTCAATTTCCTTTCCGTGGATGGTGCTTTCTGCTCTTGCGATTCGTTCAAATGCGGCAAGGCTGTTTTTTTTCACTGGTTCGGGCAAATCTGCCCGGCCAATAAGGTCCCTGATATCCATATAGGTTCTTGCTGCGGTATTATCTTCAACCGCCACAACCAGGTTCACAGCCCTCAGGTGATGCTTAAACACAATTTCACTTTGAAGAGAAAATCCGCTCAACACGGGTTTTAACTTTTGTTCAAGCCATTCCAAAGGCACCCCAAGGTCGATCAAGGCCCCAAGGGTCATATCCCCGCTGATACCGGAAAACAGGTCCAGATAAAGTATCATTTATTGGGCATCCCCTGCGGCATGGACCCGAAGGATTTCAAGCACCAATTGGGCTGTGTTTTCCATATCTGAAAGCGCAATGGATTCTTTCAGGGTATGGACATCGGTCATTCCCGTGCCAAGAACACCGGCCACAACCCCTTTCCCAAAAAAGATATTGGCATCGGCCCCGCCACCAATGGTTTTGCTTTCCAGTTCCCGGCCAAGATTGTCAGCCGCCTTCCGGGCGAGGGTAATGGCGATATGGTCTTCGGGGATATGGGTGTTGGGGAAATCCTCTTCCACCTCAATTTCAACCCGGGGAAGATCCTGGCCCTCCGCTTGAAGCCTTTCCATGGCCGTCTCAAAACCGGAAATAATCGAGTTGGTAACCTGTTTTAGCCGTTCTTCATCATGGGATCTGGCTTCCCCATGGATCTCCACATATTCGGGCACAATATTGGTGGCCATGCCGCCGGAAATCGTGCCCAGGTTACAGGTGGTAATCTCATCCATTCGACCCAGTTCCAAGCTGGAAATTGCTGTGGCTGCGGCAAAAATGGCAGAGATCCCTCGTTCCGGAGCTGACCCGGCATGGGCTGCCCGGCCATGGACCTTGATACAAATTTTATTGGCGCTGGGGGCCTTGGTGACAATACCATGTGTGTCTGTGGAATCCAAAATATAGCCAAATTTTGCATCCATCAGGGACATATCCAGATGTTTGGCCCCCAAAAGTCCTATTTCTTCGCACACGGTAAAGACAATTTCCACGGGGGGACAGGGAAGATGATTTTCCTTGGTCACTTCCATCACTTCTAAAATGATGGCAAGAGCGGATTTGTCATCCCCCCCTAAAATGGTGGTGCCATCGCTCGTAAAAATCCCGTTTTCAAATTGAACCTTTACCCCGCGGCCCGGCAGCACCGTATCCATGTGACCGGAAAGAAATAAGGGGGAAACATCCATTGTGCCTTTAAATTTTGCCACCAGATTTGAGCAGTCTCCGCCCACCTTTTGTGCTGCATCATCAAAACAGACACTTGCGCCCAAATCCAATAAGATTTTTTCAAGCACCTTGGAAATCTTCGCTTCATGACGTGATTCTGAATCAATTTGTGCCAGCATTTTAAAGCGCTCACCCAGTCTTTGCGTATTAATCATTTGCATCTTTTAATATTCCTTATCTCTCAGGGAACTGATCTCTTGTTGAAAACCATCCCCAATTAATCAAATTTGATCAAAACATCATTTATACTAAACTTCCTGTTTTAATTCCATACCTAATGAAAAACGTTTTCCCTGGGAAAAGAAAGACTGCTTAGAAATTACAGTCCATAAAATTACAAGAACATCCAAAATAATATGATTATTTTTTTTCTGAAAAAATTTCCGCCATCATGCACCGGGCACTGCCGCCGCCCACCGATTCAATGGTGGTAAGATCCATGGGTAAAATTTTGCCATGGGTTTCAAGCCGTTTGATCTGCTCCTTTGTAAAGCCTTGAAAGGCAAGCCTGGACATGACAATCAAAGGCATTCCGCCGGCTGAATTGACCTGTAGGATATTTCCGCAGAAAAAATTTTCCATCTGATCCATGGAAATTTCAATGACATCAAACGATGCTCCAAGGGAGGATTGCACCTGCTTTTTTTCCGCCGTGTCATGGATACAGTCGAGGCAGATCACGGAAAACTTGTCCCCGATACTCATCATGACATTGGTGTGATAGATGGGGGTTCCCTTGGCACTTCTTGTATTGAACAAGATACCCTGTTCGTAGAACCGCAGACAGATAAAATTATCAAACTGCTCCTCATCACACCGGTTGGACCTTGCTGCATAGACCACCTCGGCCCTGTGGTCAATAATCATGGAACCTGTGCCCTCCAAAAACCGGTCGGTTTCATCCAGCTGTCCCACATTAATTACATTTCTGATCTTGTACCCATTGGCCCTTAAAAGTTTTTCCACATCTTCAGGCCGCCGCTCGTGGCGACGGTTCATGGCCGCCATGGGATAGGTGATCAGGGTGCCGTCATGTTCCGTTGAAAACCAGTTATTGGGGAAAATGGCATCCGGTAGCTTTCCAGGGATCTTTTTTCCATCGGTTGATTTTGCATAGATTGATTTTGCATCGGATGGTTCCGGTTTCTCCAGAATCAAAACCGTGACCCCTTCTGCCCGAAGGGTTTCCACCATGGCTTGGAACTCGGCATTGGCTCGTGTGTTGATCTCTCGTTCAGACAGGTCCAGACGCTTCTGGAACTGATTGTCCAGACCGGTCTCCTCATTAAATCCAAAATCATAGGGTCTGACCATCAAAATCGTGTCTGTTGTTCTGGAAACATCTAACATAACCTGCCTCACCTTTTTTTTACACCACCAATGCGCTATCCTTTATGGGTCCCCCCGGTAATCACGCCGTGGCATCGGCATGCTGTACTCAAAAGAAAGGGCCCTTTTACCCCCTTAATTTTTTTTAACAATGAAAAAAGAGCCTCTGGACCATAGCCCCCTAACCCGGGCGCCAGTTGATGACTTTGTATGACCAATGAAGAAAAATCTTTAAACCGCAATTTAGCGAGCAGTTTAAACATCTCCTGTTTGCGGGGCTGTTGGGTAACCGTACAGATATCATCGGGTTCACTGCAATTGATGGGACAAATAAAATTTGCATGGCTCACATAGATATCTCCATTTGAGCCGTGCATGGGATTGGGCAGTTGCCCGTTTATCTCAAAAGAAATGTTCACACGGGTTAACCCTTCGGGCCCCAATTGTCTGAGGCACCATTCCCAAACCAGATGAACCGGCAGTGCAGGCACTATCCAATCGGGCAGATTACCGGGTTTTAAATGGGTCTCTAAATAGGCGCCGCCATCTGAATGTACGGTGATACACTCCATCCCCCTGGCCCGGTCAAGTTTTTCGCAATCTTGATCCACGAGCACGATTTTTAAATTCTTGTGCCAGCGTGACAAAGAGGTTACCGCACGCATCCCAAATTGCCCCGCACCTATTATCCATATGGTTTCCATGGCCGCGAGTATGCGCCTTTTCAACATCAGCTGTCAAGGGATGTAGGGATAGGGATAGGAAAAATACTTGATCATTCCATTGGCCGTCTGATAAAGAGAGCCCTATGAAGTTAAATCTAAAAACTATTTTGCACAGTTCTCACCTGCCATTCAGGTATAGATAGGCAGGCGATGAAAGAACTTATAGCAGACATCATGCCCTCCCGGGAGCTTGTACTAACCTGGGAAAATTCCGGAGAACGGCTGGGGAAAAAGCAGCAGGCATTGAATCTGGAAATCCATACGTCATACAGTGAAGATGATAAAAAATGGCTGCTTTTTCTGGGTTGTTCCGACAATAAGATACCCCTGTCCCCTTCCCTTAACTTCTGGCGGGGTCTGGCACAAATTTTCCTGGAAAAACTCAAACGCTATCCTGATATTGAAGATATCCGCCACAACGCCGACATTGATGTTTTACCGGAAGAACTGGATAACTTAATGAATGCAGCCCCGCTTATGATCGGCAGGGAGTATCTGGACAGGACACTTTTGTCGGGTATGTGGAAGGAGATGAACCAACTTTTTTCCAGGGAAATTGAAATATTTCCCGGCAGTGTAAAGGAGTTTTTCCATGAATTCAGCCCCCACATTCATTTGGCCGGCAGGGTTTATTTTCATCTCGTGGAAAGCAAGGATGACGCCTTCCCGTTTCAGTTCCTTGCAACCTATGCCACCCAATCGGAAAATTCTCAAAAACACCGTCCCCTCCACTATGCCCTGGAAGAGTACCGGGATCACCAGGACCAATTATTGGAATTGCTCACCACGGTCCATGCCGCAGCACAAAGAAGTGGCCTGTTAAAAGAACTGCTGGATACGGGAGAATTGTTCCACCACCTTGCCTGGGACACAGTAGATGCCTATGATTTTTTACAGCAGATCCCAAACTTTGAGCATTGCGGCATCATTTGCCGAATTCCTGACTGGTGGAAAAAGAAAAGTTCAAAACCGATCGTTAAAATCAGCCTTGGCACCAGCGAACCCTCCTTTGTGGGGATGAATACCCTGCTTGATTTCCAGGCCGATATCCTGATGGGAGACACGCCCATTACCCTGGAAGAGGCACAAGAACTCCTTGCCCAGACCAGCGGGCTTGCCAGGATCAAAAACCGCTGGATCGAAGTTGATAAAATCAGACTTCAAAACCTCCTCAATTCCTACGAAAAGGCCCTATTGGAAAACAATACTGGCCTTACCATCAAAGAAGCCCTTCAATTGCAGCTTCACCCCGACAGACTCTCCTCCGGGGATAAAACAGATCTGGAAATATCAAACGGTGAATGGCTTGAAAGCATTGTCAAACGACTCAACCAGCCTGAACTTGTGACCAGCTCCGACCCTGCCCAAGATTTTGTTGCAATCCTCAGGCACTATCAGCAGAAAGGGTTAAACTGGCTTTCATTTCTTGATTCCCTGGGATTTGGCGCATGTCTTGCCGATGACATGGGGCTTGGCAAGACAATCCAGATTCTTGGGTTTTTAAGCATTTTAAGGATTAAAGAGCCGGATAAAACATCCTTACTCATTATACCGGCATCCCTTATCTCAAACTGGGAGAATGAAATACAGCAGTTTCTGCCCAACCTGAAATATTATATCGCCCACCCCGGTTATATAAAAAAAGACCAGAACAAAACATCGGAACAAACACCGGACCTGGCATCTTTTAATCTTGTCATAACAACCTATGCCATGGCCCAGCGGCACAAATGGATAGAAAATGTCCAATGGAGATGCCTGATACTGGACGAAGCCCAGGCCATTAAAAATCCGGCCACCCAACAGTCAAAACAGGTCAAAAGACTGAAAGCTGCTACAAAAATCACCATGACAGGCACCCCCATAGAAAACAGCCTGACAGATCTCTGGTCTTTGTTTGATTTTCTTAATCCCGGTCTTTTGGGAACCGCCAAAGAATTTAAAACCTTTTCCGCCCAATTAAAAAAAGATCCATCCAGATACCGGCAGTTAAAAAAGGTGATTTCCCCCTTTATCCTCCGGCGAATGAAAACAGACAAGGCCATTGCCCCGGATCTTCCGGAAAAAATCGAGATGAAAACCTTTCCGCAGCTCAGCAAAAAGCAGGTGGTGCTGTATACAGATTTTGTTCGAAAGTTGGAAACCCGGCTTTCCGAAGCGGACCAGGGAATTCAGAGAAAGGGGCTTATCCTCTCTTCCCTGATGAAATTCAAGCAGATCTGCAACCACCCGGATCAATACCTGGGGACCGGAGATTTTGATCCCAAAGACAGCGGAAAGTTTATCCGCCTGGGCGAGCTGTGCGAAACGATTTATGCCAAACGGGAACGGGTGCTGGTCTTTACCCAGTTCAAAGAGATGACAGCCCCCATTGCCAAATTTCTTGAAACGATTTTCCATCACCCGGGATGCATTATCCATGGCAGCCTTGGTGTTAAAAAAAGGAAAGAGGCCATTGAACGATTCCAGCAACGAGCGTACCTGCCCTTCATGGTGCTCTCGTTAAAAGCAGGCGGTGTGGGATTAAACCTGACCCGGGCCAACCATGTGATACACTTTGACAGATGGTGGAATCCTGCGGTTGAAAATCAGGCCACGGACAGGGCCTTTCGCATTGGCCAGGAAAAAAGGGTCCTGGTGCACAAATTTATAACAAAAGGAACCATTGAAGAGAACATCGACCAGATGATTGAAAGCAAAAAAGAACTATCTAAAAAAATAATCTCTGATTCCCAGGCAAGTTTGATCACGGGGATGGATAACAAGGCGTTATTGGATATGTTTAAACTTAAACTATGATACCCGAAAACTTGATACCCGAAAACTTTAATAATGGATGAGGTAATATGAGTCGTTACTCCTACGGTTTTCCCAAATATGTCAGTGTTGCTGAAAAACGAGCAAAGGCTGAAAAAAAACTTTTACAATTAAAGAAAAAAAATCCCGCCATCTCCCCGGTTTGTGTAAAGGGAAATAAACTGGCAGAATCGTGGTGGGGTATTTCCTGGAACAAAAACCTTGAAAGCTATGCAGATTACAGCAACAGAATCGGCAGGGGCAGATCCTATGTCCGCCATGGCGCTGTGCTGGATCTGAAAATCCAATCAGGGAAAATAGTGTCGATTGTCCAGGGTTCCACTTCAAGACCCTATACCACTGAGATCAACATCCAAAAGATCAAGACGGCTGCCTGGGAAAACATTCTCAAAAAATGCCAGGGACAAATCGATTCCCTGCACGCTCTTCTCGACGGGAAACTGCCCAAATCCATGATTGACATCCTCATCGACAAAAAAGACGGAATTTTTCCCTCCCCCAGTGAAATAAAATTTTATTGTTCATGCCCTGACTCGGCCACCATGTGCAAACATATTGCAGCAACCCTCTATGGTGTCGGAACCCGGCTTGACCAGGACCCCTCCCTGTTTTTCACCCTGCGGGGTGTTGACATGAAAAAGCTGGTTTCCCAGGCCATCCAAAAAGAGGCAGATCAACTCATTAAAAAATCCAAAACAAAAACCTCCAAAAAGATCATCCGGAATGCGGATCTTGCTTCAACATTTGGAATTGATTTTGACCCGTCCCCCCTGCCCGGCACCACCACGCCCATGATGACCTCACAAAAAAAACCAATCAAAAATTCAATTGCAAAACCAGTCAAAAAAGCCAACAAACAAGATTTATCCCCCTACGAAACAGTGGTTCGCATTATTTCAAGAAGAAAGGTCACCCCAATTGATTTCAAAGAAATAAAAAAAAGAACCGGTCTTGAGGATACCTTGATCAGAAATATTATCGCCCGGGCAAAACAAAAAGGGGCGATCAAAAATAAAGGCCGGGGATTATATATCAAGCAAATTTAACCCCTAGGGTTTTATAGAAATGGCCGTATAAATATAAAACAGGAACAGTCCGATATGAATATTCTTGAAAAAATTCGAAAAAATGGTCTTCTCTTTGATGGTGCCATGGGCTCAATTCTTATCAGCAATGGGATTACGGGTGGAGAAGCACCTGAACTATGGAATTTAAAACATCCTGATATCATTCTGGAAATACACCGGGCTTATTATGATGCCGGATCAGATGTGGCAAGCGCAAATACATATGGTGCATCCGCCATAAAACTGAAAAAAATGGGCGTTACCCAAAGCGTGGAAGAAATAAACCGACGAGGCGTTCAGATTGCAAGAAAGGCATGTGGTAAGAGCCAGTATGTTGCAGGAGAGCTTGGCTCTTTGGGTGATATGCTTGAACCCTTGGGTCCTGTTTCATTTGATGAAGCAGTGGACTGTTTTGCCCAGCAGGCGGGTTTTCTTGAAGATGAAGGCGTCGATGTTTTCCTTATCGAAACTATTTTTGATATTAATATTGCATTGGCGGCAATCAAAGCAGTTCGGTCTGTATCTGAAAAACCAATTTTTTGTTCCCTTACCTTTAAGAAAATGAAAAAAGGATTTTTTACTATTTTTGGAAATAACCCCAAGGATAGTATGAAATCACTGGTTGATGCAGGTGCCTCTGCTGTAGGCGCCAACTGCACAATCGGGAGCGAGACAATGATTGACCTGGCAGATGAAATTAGAACGAATGTTGGTGTTCCCATCATCATTATGCCCAATGCCGGTATGCCAATGACAACTAAAGACAACGCTGTCTTTTATCCAGAGGATAAAACCTTTTTTGCAAAGAATATCAAAAAGATCAAAGGGCTTGGCGTGGAAATAGTGGGTGGCTGCTGTGGCACAACACCAGAATACATTGAAAAAATTAAAGAAATTATCTAAAGCAAGGAGTTTCATACAAAATGGTCACCATTCTTCCAATAGCGATAAATCTATTGGAATCATCATCTACTGACGGGTCAGTTTGATTTCAATTCGTCGGTTTTTTTGGTAGGCCTCAGGCGTATCCGACGTATCAATGGGATGGTATTTACTGAATCCGGCGGCTGCCATCCTATTTTCAGGAACGCCTTTTTGACTCAGAAAACGAACCACGGAGACGGCTCTGGCAGCGGATAATTCCCAGTTGGATGCAAATTTTTCGTTTTGAATGGGAACCCGGTCTGTGTGGCCGTCGATGCGCAGGATCCAGTTGATCTTCTTTGGGATTTTTCTGGAAATCTGCAACAACGTCTCTGCCAGGGTTGTGAGATGAATCCTGCCCTGGGCACCCAAATCCGTGGATCCGGATTCAAAAAGAAGGCCTGCCTGGAGGACAAACCTGTCTCCTTGTATCAGTATGGCCGGATTGTCGCCCAGTATTTTCCAAAGCTGCCCGAAAAATTCTGACTGATATTTTTGAAGTTCATTCACCTTTCGAGCCAGGGCGATGTTCAATTGTTTGCCAAGTTCGACAATCTTTTCATCCTTTGACTGACCCTGTTCTTTTGTCAGGGCCAATGCATCGCTGATCATCTTCAGCTGGGTCTGAAGTTTGGTAATCTGGTCGGAAAGAAGCGCCACCTCTGCCCGGGCAGTTGCAGACAACTGCTTTTCCTGGGCAATGGCTTGTTTTTGTGATTCAAGCACCACAGAAAGCGCCTGTATCCGGATATCCTGTTCTTCAATTTTTTCCTGGGCCAACACCGTCATTTCTATTTTTTCCATCAGCCTTGCCGTCAGTTTCTTTGAACGATCTCGCGATACTAAAATCTGATAGTCCCTGTCAGCAAGGGACACAGCAAGACCTGCAACCTTTTGTTCCAGCTCATCCTTTACCCGGGTCAGAGCCTGGATATCCTCGTTCAAACTGGCAATGGCCAACATCTGCTGTTTTATAAGGGTTTTGTCCGTTTCTGACTGCGCTGAATACGCCGCAACCTGGGAACTGAGAATTTCCCTGTCCTCGGATAACCCGATAATTACATCAGACAATCGGCTGACCTCGGTATTCAACTGGCTGGATTTTTCTCGTTCAAGCCCCAGGATTGTTGCCAATTCATTGATCTGTTTGTGGAGTATCGCCAGCTCATTTTTCTGGCCATGGAGCACTTCGCTGAGCATGAACTGGGCCACGGTAAAAATCATCAAAACAAAAATGACCACCATCAGCAGAGCTGACAGGACATCAACATATCCTGGCCAGGCTGTAATAGGACTTGAGATGCGCCGCCTTGTTAATGTCATTGCGCTCTCCTGTTATTTCTTCACGGCAGGGTCGACCCCTGCTGATTCTTTCTGCCGGTTCACCAGGCGAGCCATGAATTGGTTGTTCTTCCGAATCTGATTGATCAATTCCTTAAGATGGTCGCCAATATCTTTTAGAGCCGCAGCAGACAAGTTGTTGCCGGCGTCCAATGACTCGTCTGTATCGACCAGACGGGTGACCCCGGACAACCACTCCTCCATTTCATTAAAAAAGCGGTTCTGGGCATGACCCGCCTGAATATCAACAAATCCCAGCACCAAAGAACCGCCCAACCCAAACAGAGAGGAACTAAAAGCCGTACCCATTCCTTTAAGCGGTTCTTCAAGGCCTTGTTTTAGATGAGTGACAACATTTATAAAATCCT
>CAYWNB010000050.1:13015-18390 GCA_964459195.1 uncultured Desulfobacula sp. | reverse complement strand
GGGAAATTGCCTTTTTTGCGGCGCAGGTTTGGCATGGTGTTCCAGGATTTTAAATTGATTCCCAGCCGAACTGTGTTTGAGAATGTGGCTTTGGTATTGGAAGTTGCGGGTGAAAGCCAAAGCTTTATACGCAAAAAAGTGATGCATGTGCTCAGGACCACGGGCATGGAAAAAAAGGCAAATGCTCTGCCCCCCACCCTTTCAGGTGGAGAACAGCAGCGGGTGGCGGTTGCCCGGGCTGTGGTGGGGGAACCCTCTATTATTCTGGCCGATGAACCCACGGGCAGCCTGGATGACAAGGCTGCCCAAGCGGTAATGGATTTTTTGATGGAATACCATAAAAAAGGTGTGACCATAATTGTGGTAAGTCATAACCTCCACCTGATGGAAAGCACGGTCCGGGGGCGCAATATCGTCCTGGAAGAAGGAAAATTGAAAACAACCGCCACCATGCTTTAATGAAGATGAGATTTAGCCTATGATTCGTTTTGTAAACAAAGCTCTGGCAGATATCCGGTCCAACCGGTTTTTGAATTTTATTACGATTATCACCATCTCCCTTTCAATTCTGATCGTCTCGGTCTTTATGCTTTTTTTTGAAAATGCAAGCCGGGTCATTGAAGTCTGGAACCAGGGGGGCCGTGCCATGATATATCTGGAGAAAGAATTTTCTTACGAGATGCTTCCCCGCCTTACAAAAACAATCCGTGGTCTGGGTGAAATTGAGGAAATGACCTTTATTCCCAAAGATCAGGCCCTGGATAAATTAAAAAAAGAGATGACGGCCCGCACCGATTTTTTTAAAACCCTTAAAACAAATCCCCTACCCGATGCAATTGAAATTAAGATGAAATTCCACGGCAGTTTTGAACAGATACAAGGCTTTGCCCGGCAGATCGAGTCCCTTCCGATGGTGGAAAATGTGGAGTACGGCCAGGGGTGGCTGGGCAAGTTTTTAAATATCTTTAACCTGTTTAAAATGACCGGATATGCCATGTGCGGTCTTTTTTTGCTCATTGCCTTGTTTATCACGGCCAATACGGTGAGGCTGGCGTTTTATTCTCGCAGGATTGAGGTTGAGATCATGCGTTTTGTGGGGGCAACGGAAGGGTTTATCAAAACTCCTTTTTATGTGGAAGGGCTTTTTCAGGGGTTTATAGGCGGGGTGCTGGGGCTTGTGATTCTTTTGATCGGCTATCTGACCATATCATCGGGCATTGCGGAAAACCTGGCGGCATATGTATACACAGACATCCAGTTCCTTTCTGCAAAAGCCATTCTTCTTATTCTTTTTTCCAGTACATTTTTAGGTTGGTTTGGATGCTATCTGTCCTTAAAACAAATTTTAAAGTAACAGATTTTAAAGTAATTGGTTTTAGCATCAGGAGATTTCTTGTTGTTGGATTTCTTGTTCTTTTTTTGGCTGTTGATCATTCCGATGCCAGAAAAAGGGTTCTGTTCAAAGGAATTGTCAATTCTTTTAAACTCAATATCAGGAGAACACCCTCCCGGTCGTCAGATGTGATTCTTGTGGTTGAACGAGGGACGCAGTTGGATGTCGTTGAGAAAAAGGGTGGTGTCGGCGATTGGCTGACCGTGGAATACCAGGGTAAAAAAGGATATATCCGGAATCGACCTGAGTATATCATTTTGAAACCTGTGGCAGAAGTGCCGGTATCCAAAAGAATCAAACCAAAACAAGCGGCAGCTGTCTCCAAAAGGGTTGTCCAGGAAAAAATTGCCGTTGAAGAAAAAAAAGTAGCGACCTTTTCTAAAAAAAAGATGGAAGTCATTGAAGGGTTGAATGAAATTGACTATGGTCTGAATCGGGCTCGCTTAAAAGCCAAAATTCTGTCCAAGGAGATAAGGGATCTGGAAATAAAAAATAAAAAAATCCGGGAATCTAAAGAACGCCTGACAGTCCAGATAGATGAAGACCAGGTTTACGCCGGCCAGCGGCTCAATGCCCTCCATCGGATGCGGATGATCGGGCGTTTGGATATTGCGGGGGTGCCTTCCTCAGTGTTTGATTTTTTTTTAACCCAAAATGCCATGAAACAGGTGATTCAATCTGATTTACAGGTTCTTGAAATCCAATCCAAAGATCTTAAACGCCTGGGTGTTTTGGAAGAGGAACTGGGCCGACAGGCAACGGAAAAAACCGATTTGGAAGCAGAACTGAATCTTCAGATTCGGATTAAGGAAAAAGAGACCCTTAAAAAAGAAGCGATTCTATATGATATCCAAAGGAAAAAAGATCTGTCCCAGGCGGTTCTGGAATCCTTGAAATTGTCGGCCGATGCACTCGATGAGAAATTGAGTGTCATGGATAAACAGGTTTTAGATCCTGTTCGAGACGTATCATTCTCGCGTCAGAAAGGCCGGTTGCGCATTCCTGTTCAAGGAAAGATCGTATCAACTTTCGGTTTTTCAAAGGCCGGGGATTACAAATCCTTCACTTTTCAAAGCGGAGTTGATATAAGGGTGGAAAGGGGCGAGCCTGTCCGGTCAGTTTTCAAAGGAGAGGTTTTGTTTGCCCAATGGCTGAAAGGGTATGGGAATCTGCTGATTATTAACCACGGTGATAATTATTATACCCTCTATGCCCATGTGGAAGAAATTTTTAAAAAGAAAGGTGAGACGGTTGATACCGGTGAAGTAATTGCCACGGCTGGTGATACCGGGTCTGTTAAAGGGCTGTGCCTCCATTTTGAGGTGAGGCATCATGGAAAACCTGTCAACCCAATGCAATGGATAAGCAAAGGAGCTTAACTATATGAAAAATCAGTTTCCTCAGTTCACAAAGCACTGGATGTCGATAACGGCAGCTTTTCTGGTCTTTATCTTGATGACAGGATCTTATTCCCAGGTCCTGGCAAGTGATGAAAAAAAATATGAAACATTGAAGCTTTTTACCGATGTTCTGGAAGAACTAGAGAAAAATTATGTGGATGAGGTGGATGCTGACGAGCTTATCCATAACGCCATCAAAGGCATGGTGGGAAATTTGGATCCCCACTCAAGTTTTATGCCGCCGGAAGCCTTTGATGACCTTCAGGACGATACCAAGGGAGAATTTTCCGGTATTGGTATTGTGATCACCACGAAAGAGGGTATTTTGACCGTGGTCTCTCCCATTGAGGGTACGCCAGCGTATAAGGCCGGTATCCAGGCCGGCGATATTATTATTAAAATAGATGACGCGTCCACAAAGGGTATGGCCTTGTGGGAGGCTGTTGGCAAGATGCGGGGTCCCCGGTACAAAAAAGTGTTGATCACGGTGATCCGGGAAGGGGAGACTGCTCCTTTGGCCTTTGCCCTGAAAAGGGATTTGATCCCCATGACCAGTGTGAGATCTGCAGTTCTTAAACCCGGGTATGGATATCTTCGGATTACCAATTTTCGGATGAACACCACAGAAGACATGGAAAAAGAGTTAAAAAAACTTGAAACAGGAAATGCCCCCTTAAGGGGCCTTGTTATTGACCTTCGGGATAACCCCGGCGGGCTGTTGGACCAGGCCATTAAAATATCTGATTTATTTTTGGACCAGGGCAGTATTGTTTCCATCAAAGGCCGACTTGAAAAGAACACCCAGGTGTTTAACGCATACCCCGACCAGGAAGACAGGGATTATCCCATTGTTGTTTTAATCAACGGTGGGTCTGCGTCGGCATCTGAAATTGTGGCCGGCGCTCTCCAGGACCACTCAAGAGCCCTTATCCTTGGGACACCCTCCTTTGGAAAGGGATCTGTTCAAACCGTTCGGCCGCTTAAGGATGGATTTGGTATTAAATACACCATTGCCCGTTATTATACCCCGAATGGGCGTTCCATCCAGGCCAAGGGGATCCAGCCGGATATAGAAGTAGAATTTAAAATCATTGAGAAAAAAGAAAAAACACCTTCGGTTTTTGACAGAATGATGAAGGAAAAAGATTTGAAGAACAGTCTCAAACCTGAAGGAGAAGACCCGGAAACAGCTGTGAAGAAAACGCCTGAAAAAAGTCGCCAGATTTTAGAGGCTGAACAGCTTGAAAAAGATGCCCAGGTAAAAAGAGCCCTTGATATTCTGATAAGCTACGGGGTGTTTAGTAAATTAAATGGTCGATAGGAAAAAGGGGGGAGCCCGGAGGAAAGCTGCTGCTCCCCCCAAAAAAAAATCAAGGAAAAAAAAGCAGAAACCAGATCTTGGCAAAGAATTTAAAAAAATAGTTCTGGGTGTTGCTATCCTGGTTGCCATCTGTCTGACCGTGGCCATGATAGCGGATATATTTATTGATACTGGGCAAAGAAAATCAGGCGGTGCATCCTCCAAAGTCAAGATTACCCAGACAGATAAACGGTCCAAGGTAAAGCCGGGGGAAAAGATCGAGCAGATATCACCAGTATTCGAAGAGATGGGAGATATCCGGAATAAAAAGCCGTCTGCGGGGCTCAGGGACAAATCCCAGCGGCCTATTGTGTATGAGATTTTTGAAGACCTGGACCACAGTCCGGTTGACAAAAAACCTGTTCTGCCAAAGGTTAGGGACGACATCCCAAAAATAGCCATCATCATTGATGATATTGGCTATGACAGGCAGATCGCAATGGAATTGTACCTGCTGGACTCAAATCTTACTTTTTCTGTGCTTCCCTTTTCTCCTTTCGGGCCTGCCATTGCGAAAAAGCTGTCTGCCAAAGGGGCCCAGCTCATGCTTCACCTGCCCATGGAGCCGATTCAATACCCAAAGGCAGATCCGGGACCGGGTGCATTATTGTCTTCAATGACGCCAGATACGCTTCTGGCACAGCTTCGGAAAGATTTAAAAGAGGTGCCGGGTGTTGTCGGCGTCAACAATCACATGGGATCAAAATTGACAGCTGATTCCGATAAGATGAATCAGATTTTTACAATTTTAAAAAAGAAGGATCTGTTTTTTATAGACTCGAGAACATCTTCCACTTCCCAGGGTGAGGCATCTGCACGGCTGTTCAAGCTCAGCTTTGCCCAAAGGGACGTTTTTTTGGACAATTCTCAAAATATTCCCTATATTACCGGACAATTTGCAAAGCTCATCAAGTATGCCCAAAAGCACGGGACTGCCATTGGTATCGGCCATCCCTACAAGGCAACCCTTGAGACCCTGAAGATCGAATTGCCCAAGCTGAAAGGCAAAATCCGGATCGTCCCGGCCAGTCAGCTGGTCACTATCCTAGAGTAGACTTTCATCCAGCAATAACAATGCCCTGGACATGGGAATTCTGTCGGTAACCGGCTTGGTTTCAATGGATTCCAAAAATTGGTTGTTTATCGCCACCAGCAGCCTATTGAGCTGTTCAAGATCCAATAAACTTTTCTTTGGAAAGGATGTCATGCCTTTAAAATTTTT
>CAYWNB010000050.1:10690-12915 GCA_964459195.1 uncultured Desulfobacula sp. | reverse complement strand
TTTTTTCCATGGTTCATTTGTTAACAGGCGTTGTTGCTTGCCGATACCACCACCAGCCCATCCACTGCAATGGGCTTTCCTTTGTGGATGATGAATGGATTAATATCGATTTCCCGGATGCAAGGATATGCACATCCCAGATCACCTAAGGAGACAAGGATACGGCCAAATTCATTTTTGTCCACAGGATCCAATCCGCGGTACCCGTCCAGAATAGGGTGGCATTTGAGCCGGTCAATCATATTGAGCGCATCGTCTAGTCTCAATGGGGCAACGCCAAAGACTATGTCATTAAGCGCTTCGGCAAATATCCCGCCCAGGCCGCACATGACACAGGGGCCTAATTGGGGATCTCTGACAAATCCGGCCACCAGTTCAATCTTTCCTGCTATTTGTTTTTGGATAAGAATACTGCCCCGGCCCTGCATGGTTTGCTCAAGGTTTCCCACGGCTTTTTCAAGCGCTTGCTCAGAGACGATGCCCAATTGTACCAGATTTGACTCGGTCTTGTGGGATACTCCCGGAAGTATTCCCTTGGCAACCAGGGGAAATCCGAATATTTTTGCAGCCTGCAGGGCTTGATCCAGACGAGTAACCTGTTTTTCTTCTACAATGGGAATACCCCAGGCGGCCAGCACCTTCTTAGATACATATTCGTCCAACTGGCCTTTTCCCGACGTCAGAATGTCAAGGCGGGTATCACCACTGATCTTGGGAATCTCTTGACCCGCACTTGAGGGTCCCTTCGACGTATTCACCAAGGGCCGGTTCAGCAGCATTCCCATACATTCGACAGCTCTAAGAATTTCTCTAAATACAGGGATGCCGAGGCGTTGAGCGGATGCCTGGAATTCATATACCCGTTCACGTTCACCCGATATCCAGCAAAAGAAAGGTTTACCTGCCTTTTGTGCCGTTTTGGCCATCATCGATAGATCGGTTTCAAGGCTGAACCCGCCTGCAAAACAATGTACAAAAACAGCATCGACACCCGGGTCGGCGCAGACCGCTTCCATGGCCTTGCCGTAAACTTTTTTTGATCCATTCAGAATAATTCCCGGCCACATATCCACAGGATTTGAAGGCGGCATCCACTCCGGGAAAACGGTTTTTAACGCCTCCAGGGTGGCGGTATTCAGTTTTGACAACACCAGGCCGTGTTCGTCCATGATATCGGCTGAAACAATCCCTGCAGCACCGGTGTAGGTAAGAACCGCTACACGGTTTGCGTTTTTGGGTGGTATCTTAGGATAGATGCCCAGGGTTTTGCAATAGTCAGCCAGCTGATAGAAATCATTGGCTTTTACAACACCGGCCTGGGCCATGGCTCCGCTGATGATGATCCCGTTGGCCGAAAGACTGGCGGTATGGCTCAGTGCCGCAGCAGCTCCCCGGGTTGTTTTTCCCCCGTTCAAGATTACGATGGGCTTTGTCGTACCCCGGGATAACGCCATGAACCGTCGGCAATCGGTAAAAGATTCAAGGTATAAACCAATGGCAGATGTGTGCGGGTCATCGATTAAATATTCCAGGAGATCGTTTTCATCCACATCCATTTTATTGCCGATGGAGCAGACCTTAGAGATTCCCATGGTCTTGTGAGACATGAGGTCGATAAGAAACGCTCCAGCCAGCATACCGCTTTGGGCAATCAGAGAAACGTTCCCAGATGTGAGCCCTGTATCCCAGATGGCGGGTGTCACCGTGGAAAAAACGAACCTGCGGCCAGCATCCACCAGCCCCATGCAGTTGGGCCCCCACAACCTGATCCCGGTCTTGTCGGCTATTTGTTTTGCTTCCTGCTGCAATGCATCTCCCTGGGGTCCGCTTTCAGAAAATCCAGCCGACTGGATCATAACACCGGGAATTTTTCTTTTGGCGCAGGCCAGGATAACCCGGGGCACCATTTGAGCCGAAACAAATACAATGGCAAGATCCACAGGGTCGGGAACATCGGCAACCGAAGGATAGCAGGTAAACCCTTCAACTTCATCATATCGTGGGTTGACTGGATACACCGCTCCTTGATACCCTTTTTTGAGATTTGAAACAATAATATTGCCACCCTTTTCTTTACTGGCTGTGGCCCCCACGACCGCAATTCCCCTGGGCTCGAAAAAAAACTTCATTCACAATTCTCCTTTGTCTCAAAACAGGTTCGTGCCGCTTCATCGTAAATCGTTTTACCCTATTTTTATATATAGGCAAGTTGTTTTTTAGTTTGG
>CAYWNB010000050.1:7758-10590 GCA_964459195.1 uncultured Desulfobacula sp. | reverse complement strand
AGTCTTTTTTGCAGAAATGTTCCGGCACCTTGATACCATAGCCTTAAAATGGTATATTTCTTCGCTTTATTAAATTTAATTTGAGAAGAGATTTTTTGAAAAAAAAAGATAAATTTACTTTTTTGTGCCAGGCCTGTGGCTGTCAGACCCCGAAATGGATGGGAAGATGCCCGGAATGCGGGGCCTGGGACACCTTGGCCGAGGAGAAAATCATTTCCGCCGGGTCTGGAAAACCACGAACCCTAACTTCTCCCAAGCCGGTTTCCATAAATTCCGTGGAGGTTACGGAATCCCAGCGGTTGATGACTGGGATTACTGAGTTTGATCGGGTGCTGGGCGGTGGGATTGTGGATGGATCGCTGATTCTCATTGGGGGTGATCCCGGAATCGGTAAATCCACCCTCATGCTTCAGGTGTTGGCGACCTTGTCTAAATCCAGGAAAAAATGTCTTTATGTATCAGGGGAAGAATCCATCCTCCAGCTTTCCATGCGGGGGAAACGACTGGATTCGGGAAGTGACTCTCTTTTTATCGTGGCGGAAACAGATTTGGACGCCATTCTTTCCATGGTGGAAAAACAGCATTATGATGCCATGGTGATTGATTCCATCCAGACGGTATTCCATCCCGATGTGTCTTCCACCCCGGGCAGCGTCACCCAGATTCGGGAGGCCTCCATGCAGTTCATGCGCCTGGCCAAAACAACGGGGATTCCCATTTTTTTGGTGGGGCATGTTACAAAGGTCGGGGCCATTGCCGGTCCCAGGATCATGGAACATATGGTGGACACCGTTCTTTATTTTGAAGGGGATAAGAGCCATATTTTTAGAATCCTGCGGGCGGTCAAGAACCGATTCGGGTCCACCAACGAGATCGGGGTTTTTGAAATGCGGGAAACAGGTCTTGAACAGGTCCCCAACCCTTCGGCTATATTTTTATCGGATCGGTCGGCTGTGGCGCCGGGTTCGGTGGTGACTTCCAGTATGGAAGGTACCCGGCCTATCTTGGTGGAAATACAGGGGCTTGTTTCAAGTTCCGGTATGGGAAATCCCAGGCGGACGGTGTTGGGGCTTGATCAAAATCGGGTTGCCCTGATTTTAGCGGTCATGGAAAAACGTCTTGGAATGAACTTATCCGGGCTGGATGTCTTTATGAATGTCATCGGTGGGGTCAAAATTGTGGAGCCATCTGCCGACCTTGCCATTGCTGCAGCATTGGCCTCAAGCTTTCTGGACAAGCCGGTCCACAAGGAAACCACCCTGATCGGTGAAATCGGTCTGACAGGGGAAATCCGGGCGGTGAGTCATGCCCAGGCACGGATCAAGGAAGCTTCTAAAATGGGGTTCACCACCTGTCTGGTGCCAAGTTCCGCCATGAAACAACTCTCACGTGTTGAGGGAATGACCATTGAAAGTGTCAGTTTTTTAAAGGACGCCATGGAGGTATTATTTGATGGCCAAGAAGATTAAAGGGTCAAAAGGATCCGGTAAAGGGTCTGGGAATGAATGGGCAGACCATTTGACCCAGCGGGCCAAGGCAGAAAATTATCCAGCCCGGTCCGTGTATAAGCTGGAGGAAATTCAAAAAAAATTCAAAGTCATTTCGCCGGGAAGTATGGTGCTGGACCTCGGGTGTGCCCCGGGTTCCTGGCTCTTGTATGCGGCAAAGCAGGTGGGCGGTAAAGGCCGGGTTTTTGGAATAGATCTGCAGTTGATAGAGATTAAACTTCCGGATAATGTCATCGCCATCCAGGATAATATTTTAGCTCTTGAAAATGATGATTTTTTGACAACCGGATTTGGTGCTGTCTTGAGTGATATGGCGCCTGCCACAACAGGCCGAAAGGATGTCGATTCCTTCAGGTCATTTGAATTGTGTCACATGGCCCTGGAAACGGCTGAAAAATTTTTGTCCCCCAATGGCAATTTTGTCTGTAAAATATTCCAGGGAAATGAGTTTAAAAAATTTGAACAAGAGGTTAAATCAGCGTTCAGAGAGTGTAAAACCTTTAAGCCGGAAAGTTGTCGAAAACAAAGTAAAGAAATATATATAATTGCAAAAGGTAAAAAATAAGGAGGCAATAGCATGTCAGGACATAGTAAGTGGTCGACCATCAAACATAAAAAAGGGGCGGCTGACGTAAAAAGAGGCAAAATTTTTACCAAGCTGATCAAAGAGATCACCGTGGCCGCCAGAATGGGGGGTGGTGACCAGGAAGCCAACCCGCGGTTGCGCCGCGCCCTGAATGATGCCAAGGCCCAGAACATGCCCAAGGATACCTTTGAGCGGGCCATAAAAAAAGGTACCGGGGATCTGGATGGGGTGAGTTACGAGGAAATTCTCTATGAAGGGTATGGGCCGGGAGGCGTGGCCGTTCTAGTGGAGTGTCTTACGGACAATAAGAACCGGAGCATCGCCGATGTTCGCTATATCTTTGGGAAAGCCGGTGGAAACGTGGGAACCGACGGGTGTGTGGCCTGGATGTTTGATAAAAAAGGGCTTATTTCGGTGAGCAAGGAAGATTCCGATGAGGAGACCTTGATGGAGGTTGCTCTGGAAGCCGGAGCAGAAGATATCACCGATGAAGGAGATGTTTTTGAAATCATCACCGCACCCGAAGATTTTGATGCGGTCAAGGAGGCCGTTGACACGGCTGAAATAAAATACGATGTGGCGGAGATTACCATGCTGCCCCAGAACATGACGGCGGTGGAAGGCAAGGAAGCCGAGCAGATGATCCGTTTCATGGAAGCCCTGGACGATTGTGATGATATCCAAAAATTTTATACCAATGCAGATATTCCCGATGAGGCCTTCGAAGCCATGTAGGAT
>CAYWNB010000050.1:4908-7658 GCA_964459195.1 uncultured Desulfobacula sp. | reverse complement strand
TATTTTATATCAATCATCTTTTGTACGGATCCAAGGGCGGCAATCCTGATATCTTCGGGCACCTTGATTTTCCCTGTCAGGTTTTCAAGGCTGTCGAGCACATGGTCCAGTGTGATTTTTTTCATGTCAAGGCAGTACATTTTGTCAGAGGCCGGGAAGAACTTTTTGCCGGGGTGGGCCTTTGTGATGGGATAAATCAGTCCGGTTTCTGTTCCCAGGATAAACTGGTCTTTGTCTGATTCTCCTGCAAACCGGATCATGCCCGAGGTGGACTGAATACTGTCTGCCAATTCTAAAATCTGGGGGGGGCATTCGGGATGGGCAATGAAAAGGGCCTTTGGATGGGCCGCCTTTGCCGCGGCCACATCCTGGGGCCTTAGATTGTTGTGAAAGGGGCAGTATCCCTCCCATAGATGAATTTTTTTGTGGGTGTTGGCTGCGGCATATTGGGCAAGGTTTCTATCCGGTGTCATGAGAATTTCATCTGTATCAATGGCATTGGTAACCCGAATAACATTGGCCGAGGTGCAGCAAATATCGGAAACAGCCTTTACCGCAGCGGAAGAATTGACATAGGTAATAACCGGTATATTGCCCAGTGCTTTTTTTCTGGCGGTAAGGGCAATCGGGTCCACCATGTCGGCCATGGGGCATCCGGCATCGGGGTTGGGCAGAAGCACTCTTTTTTCCGGGGAAAGAATATAGGCGGTTTCCGCCATGAAAAGAACGCCGCAGAACACGATGATATCCGCCGAGGTTTTTGATGCCTGGATGCTCAATTCCAGGGAATCCCCGCAAAGATCGGCAATCTCTTGAATTTCAGGAGGTTGATAATTATGGGCCAGGATAATGGCATTTTTTTTCTTGGCCAATTGTCTTATTTTATTTTTTATTTGATTTATTTCTATCTGGTTTTCCATGGGTCGGGTCCTTTTTTTGTATAGTCCATTTCTATGATGCTGTATCCCTCGGGGATCTTGAACTCAAATATAGCGGGTTCCATTGGTTTAAATTGAATATGGGTGAATTCAAATGAGGTGGTGTCCCCATAGGTGTTTTGGGTTGTCACCTGTTGAATTTCATGGGTGGTGCGCGATACCCGGATAAGAAGTGTGACCAAATCCGGGTTCTCTTGTTTGGCCGTCAAAAGAAGGGAGATGTGGGTGTCAGTTGTCTCTTTGACCTCCATGGTGAAGTTTTTTCTCATCCGTCCAATGTCGGCTAAAAAAGCACCCCCTGCTCCGGATTTGAAAAATTTTTGGGCATCCCCCCTCATGACCTGTTCCTGGTCTGGGCGATCGATCCAAAGCGTTTGGCCGTTTGTAATTATTTCATGGCGCTGGGGACTAAGATACAGCCAGCGCATTTTTTCCGGATGGTTGAACCAGGCTTTGCCCGAAGCCGTTTCCGTGATCTCCAGAGCCGCTAATTTTGAAATCTGGTTAAAATCAGCTGAAAATCCGTTGTGGGTATATAATTTTTCAATGGCAGTCAATGTGTCTTCCCCAAGGGTATTTCCAAGGGTGTTTGCCTGGGCAATGTTCAGTGGGGCAAAAAGGGCAGCCAATAACAGTAAAAATGGTATACGGCTGCCCAGGGGATTAATAAGCCGGGATTTCATGGGAGCTCCTTTGATTCTTTTATTTGAGAAGTTTATTAATATCTTTTCGTTTGTCTGCTGCATACATTCTTCTCAGCTTTGGTTTTTCTATTTTTCCGGTGGGATTTCGGGGAACCTCTCCAAAAAATATCTGTTTTAATTGTTTGTACCGGGGCAGGGCTGTTTGAAACTCAATGATTTCTGGTTCCCCCATCATGGCGCCGGGTTTAACGCTGATGATCCCGGCGGGGATTTCCCCCAGCCGTTCATCGGGTACGCCGATGACTGCGATATCTTTAATTTTATCGTGGGTGAGAAAAAAGTTTTCAATTTCAACGGGGAAAATATTTTCACCCCCATAGATAATCATATCTTTTTTCCGGTCCACAAGCCAGATAAACCCCTCTTTGTCGGATCTGGCAATATCTCCTGTGTGGAGCCAGCCGTTTTGAATGGCTTTTCGGGTGGCTTCCGGGTTTTTATAATATTCTTTCATCACCCCCGGGCCCCGGAGGATGAGTTCACCGGACTCGTTGGCAAAAAGATGATTCCCCTGTTTGTCCACAATTTTTGCCTCCCATCCCTGGCCGGGCAATCCAATGGGGCCGATCCGATCCGCATTTTCAACTCCCAGGTGGACGCACCCGGGTCCCGTGGATTCGGTGAGGCCATAGTTGGTATCATAGGCCTGGCCGGGAAAATATTTTTTCCAGTTTTCGATGAGGCTGGGAGGAACGGGTTGGGCACCTGCATGCATGAGGCGCCATTGGGTCAGTTCGTAGTCAGCGAGAAGAATCTCTTTGTTCTCGATGGCAATAAGGATGTCATGGGCCCAGGGGACCAGGAGCCATGCAATGGTGCACTCTTCTTCCGATATCGCCTCAATGATCCATTTGGGGGTTACCCCGTTGAGGAGGATGCATTTCCCCCCCACAAGAAAGCTGCCCATCCAGTGCATTTTGGCCCCGGTATGGTACAGAGGAGGGATGCATAGAAAAATGTCTTCATGGATCTGGCCATGGTGGGCATTTTCCAAATAGCAGGCATGGGACAGGTTTTCGTGGGTGAGCAGCACAGCTTTTGGGGTGCCCGTGGTCCCGGAGGTGAAATACAGGGCCGCCTCGTCTTCCATGGAAAGGTCGACATTTGG
>CAYWNB010000050.1:0-4808 GCA_964459195.1 uncultured Desulfobacula sp. | reverse complement strand
CTTTTAAATTTTGACTGATAAATTCCTGGACAGGGATTGCCCATTGGGGACAGGCTTCCTTTGGTCCTGAAAATAACCACAGGGTGACAAATTTGTCCAATTCAGGTTTACACGCTTCGATACGCCCGATAAATTCCTGCCCGAAAATAAAGACCTTTGCTTCTGCCGTTTGGGTGCACAGCTCGATTTTTTTGGATTCAAATCTGAAGTTTAGGGGGACCACCCATGCCCCTGTATACAAAACACCAAAATACAGGGGAAGCCAGTCAAGACTATTGGTCATGAGCTGGACCACCTTATCCCCTTTTTGGATCCCGCTGTGGTTCAGTGCATTGGCAAACCTGCAGGAGAATTTGAAAAAGTTACTCCAGGAGATCTGTCGTTGGGTGTTTGTGGCAGGAATCCGTTCGACAATGGCTGTTTCTTCTGGGTAGAGGCGGTTGTTTTGTGTGAGTATGTCGGTAATTAGCATGGGATATCAAAGCCTTGTGAATGAATATAAAAAAAATCCTGCCGGGCAACTATAGACCACGGCAGGATTATATTCAACAGGTTACTAATCTTTTATTTGTCTTTTTTGACCTCTTCAAAGTCAGCATCCACAACATCGTCATCATCGGCCGGCTTGGCCTGGGCACCGGCATCAGCTCCTGCTGCATCCGGGTTTTCCTGGGCAGCTTGCTGGTACATGACCTCGGCAAGTTTGTGGGAGGCCTGGGAAAGGGTTTCAACCTTGGCTTTTATGTCCTCCACATCTTCTGAATCCTTGGCGAGTTTCAATGCTTCCAGGGCTGTTTCGATGGCCTTTTTGGTCTCCTCATCCACCTTGTCCCCATGTTCCTTGAGTGTCTTTGCAGTCTGATCACAAAGGCCTTCAGCCTGGTTTCTGGTGTCCACAAGTTCCCTTTTCTTCTTGTCTTCGTCTGCATGCATTTCAGCATCTTTGATCATTTTGTCGATGTCTTCTTCGGAAAGACCGCTGGCTGCTGTTATCTGGATGGATTGTTCCTTGCCGGTTGCCTTGTCCTTTGCCGCCACATGGACAATACCGTTGGCATCAATGTCAAAGGAAACTTCGATCTGGGGAACGCCCCTGGGAGCAGGTGGGATTTCTTTTAATTCAAATTGTCCCAGGGTTTTGTTGCCGGTTGCTATTTCTCGCTCCCCCTGGAGTACATGGATGGAAACTGCGGGCTGGTTGTCAGCTGCAGTGGAAAATACCTGGCTTTTTTTGGTGGGGATGGTGGTATTTTTTTCAATGAGTTTGGTCATGACACCGCCCAGGGTTTCAATCCCTAGGGATAGCGGGGTAACATCCAGAAGCAGTACATCATTGACATCCCCCTGGAGAACACCGGCCTGGACAGCAGCGCCCATGGCAACCACTTCATCGGGATTCACTCCCTTGTGGGGTTTTTTACCAAATATTTTCTCCACTCTTTCCTGAACGGCTGGCATACGGGTCATGCCGCCGACCAAAACCACTTCGTCTACTCCACCGGCACCAAGATTTGCTTCTTTCAGAGCGGTTCTGCATGGTTTTTCAAGGTTGTCCAGAAGATCGGCCACCAGAGATTCCAGTTTGGCCCGGGTCAATTTGACATCCAGATGTTTGGGACCCGATGCATCTGCGGTGATAAATGGTAGATTGATGTTGGTTTCAGTTGCAGTGGACAATTCCATTTTTGCTTTTTCCGCTGCTTCCTTGAGGCGCTGGAGCGCCATTTTATCTCCCCTGACATCAATACCCTGATCTTTTTTGAATTCGCCTGCGATATATTCAATGATCCTCAGGTCAAAATCTTCGCCGCCCAGGTGGGTGTCACCCGAGGTTGATTTTACCTCAAACACGCCATCACCGATTTCAAGGACAGAAACATCAAATGTGCCGCCACCAAGATCGAAAACCGCAATTTTTTCTTCCCCTTTTTTATCAAGGCCATATGCAAGGGAGGCGGCTGTGGGTTCGTTGATGATACGCTTCACCACAAGGCCTGCAATTTTTCCGGCATCCTTGGTGGCCTGGCGCTGGCTGTCATTAAAATAGGCAGGTACCGTGATGACGGCCTCTGTTACCTCTTCGCCTAGGTAGTCTTCAGCAGTTTTTTTGATGTTGCTCAAAACAAAGGATGATATTTCAGCAGGGCTGTACTGTTTTCCCCTCAGATTAATCCGGGTGTCGCCGTTGGAGGCGGCCTCGATTATATAGGGAAGGTTGGGGATATCCGTCTGAATTTCTTTGGAACTGAATTTTCTTCCAACGAGTCTTTTGACGCCAAATATAGTGTTTTCAGGATTGGTGACAGCCTGGCGTTTGGCTGCCTGGCCCACAACACGTTCTCCGCCTTCGGTCAGTGCCACAATGGATGGCGTGGTTCTGCCACCTTCTGAATTGGTGATAATCTTTACTTCTCCGCCAGCTTCCATGACTGCGACGCAAGAGTTGGTTGTGCCCAAGTCAATTCCAATAATTTTACCCATAACATACCCTCCAAAATATTTTTAATTTTCTGTGATTTCTTCTGTGTCTTTTTTTGCTTTTTTTGAAACAACAACCATTGCCGGCCTGATCAACCTGTCCGAAAGGAGGTATCCTTTTTGGAGTACCTTTGTGACTGTATTATCCGGGAATTCGTCATTTTCTTCCTGGGTGACTGCCTGGTGAAAATTTGGATCAAAGGGTTCATTGTCCGCCTTTACCGATTTTACATTAAAGGTTTCAAAAAGCTTGACAATGTCCTTGTGGGTAAGCTTTACCCCTTCAAAAAGAGCGGATTCCTCTGAATTTTCCTGGGCCGCACCAATGGCCCGTTCAAGGTTGTCCACAACCGAGAGAAGTTGCCTGAAAATTGATTCATTAGCAAATTTTTTAAAGTCATTGATCTCTCTTTGAGTCCGCTTTCTATAGTTCTCAAATTCAGCAGAAAGCCTTAATGCACGATCCTTCTCAGCCGCAGCCTGGTCTTTTAACTCTTGGATTTCATCCTTTTTTTTCTTTCCCTTGCCCGACGCTACTGGGTCTTTTACCTTTGGGGCATCTTTTTGGGGAGAATCGTCTTGCTTCTTTTCCTTTGTTTTTTTCTTCTCTTTTAGTACCAAATGTTTTCTCCAGCTCCAAAATTCCTGATATGTAAGCGTTAAAATGGTTAACAAAGCCTAAATTATGGCTGAAAAATAAGTCTGTTTAAATGCATGTCAAGCTATAAAAGTATGGAGGGGAGGAAAGAAAAGATCCGACTGGCAGGTGGGTTAAAGGAAAATTGCATGACCGGGATCGATCCACGACACAGAAGAGATCACTTATCGCTGCTTCCTTCCGGATCTGACGAGGTTCATGGCCTTCTGTTACGAGGCGACCGATCAGAATAAACCCACCCGGCCTGCCAGCCGGAAGAAATATATATAAAGGTTTTTAGTTTTTTTTTCAAGTCCAATATAGGTATTGCCCATTTTTTTGTTGAGATGAAATTATTGTTTTATGAAAAATTATTTTTGGGATAACATAATGTGCTTGGAATAGATGAAAATCTTTTTTTTGGCAGGGTCACGCCGAACAACCCACGGGGTAGGCCTGTTCTAAAATAGGAGAATAATATGATGGATTTTAGTTGTTTCGGCCGCTGTCTTATACCCGGCCAACGCTTGTTCGTGTTTTTTTATCTTCATATTGGCATTGTAGAGTTTTTTGACAGCGTCTTCCTGGAGTCTTTCAAATTCTTTTATGGTCTTTGTCTTGGATTTAAGTCGGTTCTTGTACCCGTTCAGAATGCGTCTGTGTTGAGTCGTTAACTTTTTTTCAACGGCTTTTGTCACTGTATGTGTCATGAAAATATTAATCAGCTCTGCCACCAGGGCAATAACGGTGACGTAGATAAGTCCGTCTGATTGCAAATAATAGAGAATAATGATGACGATGAGGATGGATGTAAAAAATACCATGTTAAACCTTGCTTGTCCTGTGTTGTTGACGGTGCAATCCAGATTGCCGATCACATTGGTCTTTCTATAATAGGGCAACGCGAGATAACTTACAAATATTTTTAGCAGAGTGAAAAATAAAAATATGTATGGTGGTATTTTGTGGAGGGGGGAATCAGATTTTTTTGTTTATGGTCGGGGCGAGAGGATTCGAACCTCCGACATCCTGCTCCCAAAGCAACGGGCCGACTTTTTTAGACCCCTGAAGACCCGCCAATACAGAGGGTATCATTCTACACCTACCCCCAGAAAACCCTATTTTAGACTAAAAGTCCCAACCAAAGTCCCAACCAAGAATTCATATAAAACCTCCTGTACAATTTATACCTGCTACTTATTCTGCACAAATCAACTTTACATGATAAGAGCAAGACTTTAACCATATTAACCCGTAGGAGAACCAAAGATGAAAAGATACAAAGTCAGTTGGACCGAACTCAAACCTGTCTATCATGAAGCTGAGATCACAGCTGCAGGACAGAACGATGCAGCAAGGATAGTAGAAACTGCTCAAAAATTTGATTCAGGTGAAAAGACCATCATAGATGTTAAGTTTGTTGGACCAGAAGGAGAACAGGCTTAACCATGACCCAGCAAAACTACCCTTATATAAAGGAGCAGCATGAAAATAATTGAACAATCTCATAAGATTTTGTCATACACCGGTATTGGTGAACTTGAGACAGCAGGAAGGGTCTGCTACCAGTCCCAGGATAAAATCACAGAGGACTCCGCTGAAAAATTTGTAAAGATGCTCAGAGATCGTGGCCATCATGCCATGATTGAATTTGGAGAAATCTGGGTTAAATTTATTACCAACAGAGGCGTCA
>CAYWNB010000049.1:5627-18468 GCA_964459195.1 uncultured Desulfobacula sp. | reverse complement strand
GGGCGCCTGCTTCCTATACCTCTAAAAAGTTAGTTAGCGATCACTAGTACAGAGTAGCTGTAGGGGGACATTAATTTCCCCTGGTTATCCAGAAGTTTAGTAAATTAAAAAAACCTGCCATCCCTTTCATTGAGGTGGCAGGTTTTTCTGTTTTATGCTAACCTGTGGCTTTCTTAGACAGGCGAAGCTGGGCAAAAGCCGGGTGTAAGTCGGGTGTAAATCGAATGAAAGGTGACGGATGAAACGGGCGGCAGGGGTGATAAAATCGGTGGTTTTATTGGGGATTCTGGCAGCTGTCCTGGTGGGGGGCTATCAGAACCTTGAGTATAATTGGCAATGGTACCGGTTGTCCCCCTATTTTTTTTCCATTGAAAAGGGGCAGTTTGTCAAGGGTCTGCTTTTGGACGGCCTTGTTATTACTTTGAAGATATCCTCCCTGGGCCTTGTTTTTTCAATTTTGCTGGGGTCTTTCTCGGCCTTTGCCCGGTTGTCTGTTTCTCCCATGCTGCGCCTGTCTGCCTGGGTATATGTGGAGACCATCCGGAACACCCCCCTGCTCATCCAGATTTTTATCCTTTATTTTGTGATTTCTCCGGTATTGGATATTTCGGCATTCTGGTCTGCCGTGATTGCCCTGAGCCTGTTTGAAGGGGCCTATGCCTCGGAGATCATCCGGTCCGGTATTATCAATATTCCTGCAGGTCAGGTTGAGGCGGCTCAGAGCATCGGCCTTTCTGTCTATGCCACCTATGTTAAGGTGATCATTCCCCAGATGCTGCGCCAGACACTTCCCATGCTGGCGGGGCAAAGCGTTTCCCTTATTAAGGATTCCGCCCTGGTCAGTACCATCTCCATCTATGATTTGACCATGCAGGGGCAAAAAATAGTCTCCGAGACATTTTTAACTTTTGAAATCTGGTTTGCTGTGGCAGTATGTTACCTGTCCATTACTGCAACTCTTTCTTTTTTAATCAGACGCGTTGAAAATAAAATGAGATATATAAACTAAAATCCAACCAACGAAAATCAAACCAAAGGAGATCAGGATGAAAAAATTGTTTTATTTACTGGCCGTGGGATTGGCTTTGCTGGGATACACCATGGCAGTTGCTGGTGAAACAGGGGCCAAGCTGTCCCAGGAAAGCATCATTGAAAAGATCCAGAAAGAAGGGGTTATCAGAGTGGGAATGGCCACCTTTGTCCCCTGGGCCATGAAAGACAAACAAGGGCAGCTCATCGGGTTTGAAATTGATGTGGCAAAAAAATTGGCCCAGGACATGGGGGTTGAAATTGAATTTATTCCCACTGCCTGGTCCGGGATTATTCCCGCATTGTTGACGGGAAAATTTGATGTGATCATCGGCGGTATGGGGGTAACTCCTGTGCGGAACCTTAAAGTGAATTTTACCGTGCCCTATGATTATTCCGGCATGTCCATGGTGGCCCATCAAAAACGGGCAGCCGGGTTTTCCCGCATCGAGGACTTTAATAAACCAGAGGTCATCATTGCGGTTCGCATGGGGACCACAGCAGAGCAGGCCGCTAAAAAATACATGCCCACAGCCCAGTTCAAACTTTTTGAAAACGAGAGCCAGGCATTACAGGAGTTGAACCTGGGCCGTGTCCATGCCGTAGTCTCTTCGGCTCCCATGCCTGCTTTCCATGCCTTGAAATATCCAGATAAACTCTTTGTCCCTCTCAAGGAAAACTTTACCAAGGAACCCATTGGATTTGCCCTTAAAAAAGGGGATTATGATGCCTTGAATTATTTTAATAACTGGATTCTCAACATGCATGCCCAGGGGTTTTTAAAAGAGAAAAAAGCTTATTGGTTTGAATCAAAAAAATGGGAAAACCTAATTAAGTAAGAAATGTTAAAAAAGAAATCCAATAAGTTTACCCTTGTGGATATGGCGGTGGTTCTGATCGTCATCGCTGCTATATCCTTTTTTTTCTCCCGCATGGGCAATCTTTTGGATTATAAATGGGAGTGGGATCTAATCCCCGGGTATTTTATATTCAAGGATCCTGTCACCGGAACCTTTCACAGTAATATGCTGTTAACCGGGTTTTTTACCACCATCCGGTTGAGTTTTTGGGCCACGGTACTGGGCTTTTTGCTGGGTACCATATCCGGAATGATGGGGGCAAAGGGCTCTTTTTCCCAGCGATTTGCCAGTCGTCTTTACGTGGAAACCATCCGCAATATTCCCTCCTTGGTATTGGTGATCCTGTTTTATTATTTTGTGTCCAGTCAGTTTCTGGATGCGCTCCGCCTGGACCTGTGGCTGCGCAATCAATCCGATACCATCCAGGGGGCAGTGGGGTTTTTCCTGGCAGGACCGGAACGGATCAATGCTTTTGTTTCTGCGGTGCTTGCCCTGGCTATTTATGAAGGGGCCTATATTTCAGAAATTGTCCGGGGGGGCATCAACGGGATTGACCAGGGACAGTGGGAGGCGGCTTGGTCCGTTGGCCTGTCCCGTTCCAAGACATTTTTAGGGGTGATTCTTCCCCAGGCGTTTCGACGGGTGGCCTTTCCCCTGGCCGGTCAGTTTATTTCTACCATCAAAGATTCTGCCATTGTGTCGGTGATTTCCATCCAGGAATTGACCTTCCAGGGGATGGAATTGATGGCAGCTACCTTTTTGACCTTTGAAATCTGGATTACCATCGCTGTTTTGTATTTTATCCTCACCTTTTCCCTGTCCCGGATGGTTGCCATTCTTGAGAAGAAGTTTTCCTGGCAGCAATAACGGTTGATGTTAATCTCTTTTTTTACAGGGGGTTGCGATCTTCCTTATTTTTCCAGACTGAACGGCTTCAAAAAATTCATCCCCCAAGCGTTTGTTTTTTTCAAGGACTATTCTCCAATAATCCCTGCGTTCCCCATCCTTTCCTTTGAAGGTCATAAAATCTTTCCGATCGGGTATCTTTTTAAAGGGAAGATCTTCAACAAACGAGGGTGAGGGGGCCACCAGCACCACGTTTTCCATGTTTTTTTCCGAGGGCTTGCGGTGCAGGCCTTTATCAAACCATCCCGGGGTAATGGTTTGATAAAAATGGGGATATAATACAAGGTTGTCTGAATCGGGTAAAAAGGGAATGTCCAGGTGATAGTCAAGGATTCCGCCGTCCCGGAAAACGCCTGGTGCACCGCTAATATCTGACACCCCCTCCATTGCGATGGGGATGGACCCCGAAGACAATAGGGCGGATTTAAAATTCGCCGGGGTCAGGTCATAGCGGTTCAAGGGGAATTGATCCATGGCCGCAAAGGGGGGGCTACTGTCAGGTCCGCTAAAAAGAGCTCTTTCCAAAAAATGTCCCAGCCTGTTCCGGCTCAGCAGGTTCACACCTGCCGAAAGTATGAGGCCAATCCATTGAAGAAATAGCGGGTCTTGTTTGAGCAGTCCCCGGCATTTGTTGGATAGAAAGCAAATTTTCATGAAGGGATGATGGAGCATGGCGTCTATCTCATTATCATCAATATAGGCATCCAGGATTCGCTTGGTTTCCCGGGTGACATCTTGTGGGGTGGGGCGAAGGGAATACTGCTGGGCAATATATTCTCGTTCAAGTGTGTCGATGGCTGTCAGGGGGTCTCGTTGGCAAAAAGCTGCCATTCGAAAAGAGCCGATTGAGGTTCCAATAAGATAGAGCGGATCTGTTCGGTCCTTGAATAAAGAGACCAATACCCTGTCAATTCCGGTTAACACAAGAAATTTGGCGGAACCGGACGCACCTGCCAGCACTTTTACCCGGGCCGGGTCTAATCCTTCATCCCGGATGATGTCAATGGCTTTGGATCCCGCCCGTATGGAAATATTATCCAACATGGTATACAATATTAGGGGCATTTCGTTTGGGTGCCCTGGCATATTTGAATTTGGAGAATCCCACCATAAGGGCGCCGTGGCAGCTGTGTTGTTCAGGGAAGTTCAGCATTTTGGCAAGGGGGGGCCACTGGCCAACCGCATAGTTGACATACCCGGCCCAGCAGCTTCCAAGGCCAAGTCCCGGCAATGCAAGTTCCAAATAGGCAAGGGCGGTATGGCAATCGGCTGCCCCGGAGCCAAACTCATCGGAAGCATAGGCAAATACAAGCTGGGGCGCATCCCGGGCAATCCGGTCGATCCCCTGGTCCCATTGGGAAATCAAGGCTTCCATATTCAGCATCTGGGCAATATTTGGATGGTTTTTAACGACATATTGCATCCAATCAATCACATGGCCGGCAATTTTTTGAACATCTGTCCGTTTGTTTATAATCAGCCATTTTACGGTTTGCCGGTTACTGCCGGTTGGGGCGCAGCATGCAATTGACACTGCACGTTCAAAGATCTCCTTTGGAACCGGTTTTTCCTTGTACCGCCGGATGGACCTGCGGGACCTTAAAAAATGCTCGGTATGATCCGCTGTGAGCATTAATTCTTTTTTGATGGGCATGCACTGGTCGGGAGACAGAAACTCCAGACTAAAAGCCCCTTTGGGGCAAATTGCCACACAATGACCACATTGGATACAAAACTCTTGGGCATTGGCCGCGGGAACCGGGCCTTCTTCTGTCATTTTAATGATATGGGCAGGGCATTCAATGGCGCAAATACCATCTTTATCGCATATGCTTGTATCAATCGTGAATAAACTCATCTGTACACCTTTCCTATTTGTTAGGTGCCTGTTCTTTTTTTAAAATCAAGTTTTAAAATCAGGCATAAAATCAACTAAATTACCATGTCTTTTTCTAAAAATCCAATACCAAAAAGAAACAAGGGCTTTAATTGCGGCTTTTATAGTTGCTCAAACCCACTCCCAGGATCACAACGCCAACGGCGACACCCTGTTTAAGGTTCAAGGTTTCTCCCAAAAAGATCCAGCCAAGGAGGATGGCAGTCACCGGGATCAGGTTGATGCAAATGGAGGCTTTGGATACGGATATCGTCTTTATGCCGTAATTATAGAGACCAAAGGCGCCCAATGAGACACAAGGACCTAGAAAAAGAAGCAGCAATATCAACTTTGAATTCCATATGGCGGGATCTGCTGCCAAAAGGGGGAGAATACCCGGGAGAAAAAACAGGGTTCCCCCCAGCACCTGCATAGCGGTGAGGGTCCAGGTGTTGTACCGGGAACTGAGTTGTTTGACCAGGATCATATATCCGCAGGCAGCGACCATAGCCAGAAGTTCCAGAGAATTGCCAAGGACAGGATTTGGTGCTGCGGCTCCCGGGCCCTGGAAAAGGGTTAACAGCACCACGCCTGTGATGGACAGAACAAGGCCGACAATAATCTTGGCATTTATGGCTTCCGACAAAAAAATCCAGGCCGCCACTGCCACCATCAGGGGAAGGCATGCGGAAACGATGGCAGCCTGGGAAGAGGTGGTATGGATCAATGCCCGGGATTCAAAGGTAAAATAGAGACAGGGCTGGAACAGCACCATACCCCCCAGAATTTTCCAATCCCCTTTTTTATAATTGCGGGGGAAGAGTTTCCCGGTAAAGGGAAGAATGCAGAGGCTGGCAATGAAAAGTCGTAAAAATATGGCGGACATGGGGTCCAGGACATTTAATACCATCCGCATGGTTGAAAAGGAACTGCCCCATAAAAAAACCGCTGTGAGGATGGCTGCCATGGGAAATAAGTGTTTAATATCTGCTGTCTGTTTCATCGGTGATCTGGGTAACCTTCGGAAATCTTTCCTTCATTAATGGTTGGGCCTGTATTATTAGATTCAACCTTTTTAATCAAGTCCAATTCTTGTCGGCGGCAGGTCTTCATACTTCCCTTTTTCAAAATTTTAAAAAAGGGGAATTGAAAAAAAAAGAAAAATCTGTCATTTACCCTTTCATGCTCATGCCCTTTACCCAACGAGTGCTGCAGGTGATTAAATCAATTCCCCAAGGAAAGGTAATTTCCTATGGGCGAGTCGCTGCCCTGGCCGGAAACCCCCGAGGGGCCCGGCAGGTATCCAGGATACTCCACAGTATGTCCGCCAAGCATTATCTGCCCTGGCACAGGGTGGTTAATTGTCGGGGAAAGATTTCCCTGCCCCGGGGCAGGGGGTATGAACTTCAAAGGGCATTGCTTGAATCTGAAGGGGTGTGTTTTTCTCCTTTTCATACCATCGATTTGAAAAAATGCCTGTGGCAGGCCCCATCTGATTGAAACGGGAGGATGCCGGAGGCCCTATTGTTCTCTTTTTTTTTCAATGGCCAGCTGCATCTCTCGCATTTTCGGCCCGTCTTTTTTCCACATTCGGCAGGAATCGATGAGGAATTCTTTCTCTTCTACAGCATCCAGTGAGACGGGGAGAGGCGCTTTTTTGGATCTTTTTTGGGCCAGCCATCCCTGGAAAATTTCCTGGCCCATGGCAACAACAAGGGTGCAAAGATGGGTACAGCCTTTGTTGCCGCCCATGATTTTCCGGATTTGGCTTGAAAATCCGGATTTTATTTCAACCCCGATAAGCTGTTCTACAAGGTCAAGTGTGGCCGGGCATTCTGCCATGGGAACGGTGAGCATTTCAGCCTCGGCCTGGACGATTGTCAAAGGGTTTGGGGCAATTAACAAGGTGACAGACATGTTATGGACCGTTCCCGGGGCCCTTGCCTTGCCGGTTACATCAAATACACGAATATACCGCTGTTCCTTTAGAATTCCTTGCACCAGCACACGGTCTTTGGTGCAAGGATAGGTGGTCAGACTGATATTTCTTGTGTGGATTTTAGACTGTCTTTTTATCATATCCTTGAGCATGGATTCGGTCCTTTTTAAAGGTTCTGGTTTGGCAACCTATTCCATTTAGTCGTGTAAATCAAATCTTTTCCCTTGACCCGGGCCTGATAAATCTTTACCTTCCATTTTTATGTAAAAGGAAAAGGCCATGTCAGTTCACAAGTTTTATAAACACCCGGTGGTGGTTTTAATTTTCGGTGCCATTATCATCAGCTTTTCCGGTGTCTTTGTTAAGACTTCCCAGGTGTATCCCCTGGTTTCTGCTTTTTACAGGGTCTTTTTTGGCTGTCTGTTTCTGACCTGTGCCTGCTGGGTAAAAAGAGAATTTAAAGCAAAAAGCCTGAAAAAGAATTTGCTGGCCATCCTCTGCGGCCTGGTATTCAGCCTGGATCTTTTTTGCTGGCATATGAGTATCCACTATGTAGGCCCCGGCCTTGCCACCATCTTGGGGAACTGTCAGGTGTTTGTGCTGGCAATTTTTGGGTGGCTGGTTTTTAAAGAACGGTTGGGCACCTGGTTTGTCTTTTCCATCCCCCTGGCATTCGCAGGACTTTTCATGGTGATCGGGCTGGATATGGATCATTTGAATTCGGATTATCTCGTGGGGGTTCTCTTTGGGGGGCTCACGGCTGTCTGTTATAGTGTTTTTCTGCTGCTGCTTCGGTATGTCCAGGCAGATGACCAATCGGCAAAAGGGGCTGGAGGATCTGTTTTCTACTATCAGATGGTGCTGACAGCTTCTTGTTCCTTCTTTCTGGGCGTTGCCATATTGGCTTCAGGCCATTCCTTTAGTATTCCAGGGACCGCTTCGCTTCTTTCGTTGCTGGGGCTGGGGTTTTTCGGCCAGGCCTTTGCCTGGGCGCTGATTTCTAATTCCCTGCCAAGGATAGCCGCCTCCCGGGCCGGGTTGATCCTGTTGCTCCAGCCAGCACTTTCCTTCTTCTGGGATGTGCTCTTTTTTAACCGGCAGACCGGCATTGCTGGCTGGGCAGGGGTGGCCATCGTTCTGGCGGCCATCTATCTGGGGATGACAGGCAGGACAAACGATAAAATCTTAACCAATAAAATTTTAACCAATAAAACTTTAGAAAAAGGAGTCGATGATGACGTGTCAGCTGGACAAACACTTAATTGAACGAACCATTTTATTCCATGGGCATTCATGCCCCGGACTTGCCATTGGCATCCGGACAGCAGAGCTTGCCATTCAAGAGCTGAAGATTACCCCTGATTCATCCATTGTCTGTGTGGTGGAAACCGATATGTGTGCGGTTGATGGGATTCAGTTTTTAACCGGATGTACCTATGGCAAGGGAAATCTGGTGCACAAAGACTTTGGAAAAGCCGGGTTTACTTTCTTTGACAGAAAAGCAGACAAGGGATTTCGTGCGGTTTTTCTGGATGATGCCATCAAGGATCTGCCGGACCCGGATGGGCTTTCCGGGAAAGATGCCAAAATTTTTCACATCATGGCGGCTGATATCCATGATGTGTTTGAGGTAAAAGCGATTGCCCTTCCGCCGGTTAGACCTGCAAGAATCCTAGAAAGCATCACCTGCCAGGAATGTGGGGAAAAGGTCATGGAATCCCGGCTGAGACGGTTTGGCGGAATGGATCTTTGTATCCCATGTTTTATGGGCCATGAACAGAAAATTTAACTGGGTTTGTTTCAGAGTCCGGAAAACGGAAATATAACAGAGACCGTTGTGTGACCATCACATGGGGGATCTGTTCTTTGTGTGCAGGCTTCAATACTGCCGGGACAGCTGTCTGTGTCCTTTGACAGGCGGCTGCAGCGCTTGGATGTCATTTTGATTTTAAAATGGTGTCGTTCAGAAAAAATTTTCATCCGGAGCAGGTCTGCGCCTTTCCCTCCGGCTCCAAAATCGTAGGGTCGTTTAGACGAGTAGTTCAGGGTGGCCTGGGGGGTAAAAAATCCTTCAAATATCCTTTTTTGGGCTTCCTGTGTTAATCCGACTCCCTGGTCCTGGACAATGAATTCAACCCCCTTTCCCCTGGCGTGGACCAGTATCTCTATTTTTCCCCCGTCCGGGGTGTTTTCAACTGCATTCCGGATCAGCCCGTCAATGGTTTTTTTTAAGGGGTCCAGGGGCATCCTGATGGGGGCAGATGCCTTGAGGTGGACAGAGGTGTTTACATCCCGATGGGCAAACAGGGGTGCAAGTTGTTCAATCCTGGCTTCAACAAATTGGTTCAAGTAGACCTTTTGTACCACAAGATCCCTTGAAGAAAAAATATCATCCAGTCTCGTTCGAACTTTTGCAATCACACCTCGTTCCCCGATTTCTTCAGCAATCAAGGCTTCCATGGTGTCTTCACATTGCTCAAAAATAAGGGAAAATATGTTTTCGTGTATAAAGGATTTTTTTTCGACGATGTCGTAAACTTCATCTTCAATACCGAGAATCCGGTCCAGGTTCCTGCTGATCCTTTCCATGGTAGGCTCCCAGTTTTTCTCCGGCAGAAAATCTAATTTTTTGGACAGGATTTTAAAGGAACTGAGCAGGATAGCTACCGGTGTTTTTAGTTCATGGGACAGGTGGCTGATCATTTTGTCTTTTGCTGCATTCAGCCCTTTTAGTTCTTCATTGGCCTTTCTCAGTTCCTCTGAAACACCTGCATTCTCAATGGAAAGTGCCACAGTGGTAGCAATGGTATTTAATATTTCCAGGTCTGTTTTATCAAATTCACCCTCTTTTTTATTGTCTGCCGTGATGGTCCCGATGATGTGTTCTTTGGTCCGCAAAGGAACTACCATGACATTTTTGACCCTGTGTCCAATCTTTTCATCCCGGTTTTGATGAAGGCGATGGTCGTCCGGCAGGGAGGTCATGATGACGGGATTTCCGGTTTTGACCACCTGGCCCGAGATGAGTTCATCCACGGGGAACCGAATTTTTTTGATCCGCTCTTGGGTGCCGGGATCATCGTGGACCACGCTTAAAAAATAAAATTCTTTCCGGCTCTCATCCAGTAAAATGACATTGGCACCTTCGGTCCCCAGCAGTTCTTTTATTTCCACACTCACATATTGCATGATTTTGCTCAGTTCCGGGTATTGGGGCAATACCTGGCTGATGCGGTTCATGGTATTTCGGATCCGCTTGATCCGTTTTTCCATGGTCACATCCCTGAGAACGATAATCATACTGGTTGGCTTATTTTTTTTATTCCGCTCAATCCCCACCCGCATGGCGACATCCAGTATTCTTCCTTCCCGGGTCAGCCGTTTTGTGTTTAATTTGATTACATTTTTTTTAGGCGGCAGGTCCATTATTTTAATAGACAGCTCATCTTGTAATGGTTTGGGAATATATTGCCGACCCTTTTTCCCTTTCAGCTCTTCAAGTGTCCATCCAAAGGTTTGAGTAAAGGCGGGGTTAAGATAGGTGACCAGCCCTTTTTCATCCCGGATCAGGACCGGGTAGGGAAGAAATTTTAAGAATCGGGTATAATTTTTCCGCGCGGTTTTGTCTTTTTCCCCCAGGGAAAGTCTGAGATCAGCTTCCTTTTCAAGGCTTTTGATACGCACTTCAAGTTCTTCATAGGTGGGCTTTACTGTCATATATCCCTTATGCCGTAATGGTTGCGGTGTTTAATGGATTTCCATGGAAATGTCAGGGGAAAATACAAATGATACCATGGGCAATTTAATAATTATTTGCCCATTTTGTCAACCAGCAAGAAAAGCCAGTGAAATTAGGGCAATCCCAGACATCGTTTTGATTTTTGGCGCCGGCAATAATCAATACTGCACCCTGGCATCATATTTATCTTTTCAATGGTCTGTCGGGTGGCAAAACTGTCAAGGAAATCCAAGGCATTTCCTGTCACAAAAGAGATGAGTTTGATATCGTTTTCCACAATGAAATCTGCAGGTTTTGTGGAGATGGCACCGCAGATTAAAGTGGTGACTTTCATTCTTTTAAGAATTCGAATCAATTCCTGGGGGGAGTCCGGGTCAAAGGGTTCATAGGTTTTGTTGAGGATCCTCCTGTTTTCGATCTGGGCCGTCAGAAGGGTATGGGCAGCGTCAAAAACAGGGGAAATTCGGTTTCCCCATATGGTAATGGCTATTTTCACAGACAACCTCCTATTCTTTTAATTTGCCCAATGGTGCACGGATATTTCTGACATTATTAATTTGCAAGGCCTGTGCCGGGTTGATGATGTTTCGGTAATATGATAAATTATTAAATAAAATAAGCAGGTTGGGAGCTCTTTCCGGTTTTGGGAATGGGGTGTCGGTTTCCAGGGGAGTCGCAAAAATAAGACAACTCCTGGGGAAATGGGTTGCGATTGCTATCCCTTACAAGGTTATTCCCAGTTTTTTAATTCGCCGGAAAAGGGTACTTTTGTGAATTCCTAGGGATCGGGCAGCCGCATTTCTATTGTAATTATTCCGGGTAAGTGCGTCGATAATCAACTTGGTCTGGGCGGATTTGACCGGGTCGTCATTTTGCTCGCATTTAAGATCAATGGTTTGGGATAAAAAACCAGGCAGGTGCTGGGGGGTTATAATCCCTTCTGAGCAGAGCACAAAGGCATGTTCAATAATATTTTCCAGCTCCCGGATATTACCGGGAAAATCATGGGCCATGAATGAGGAGAGCACGTTTTGGTTGATGCCCTGTATTAATTTACCCTGGCGCAGGTTTAATTTGGAGATAAACCGCTCCACCAGTAGGGGAATATCTTCCATTCGCTGCCGTAGGGGGGGCAGGGTAAGGCGGATAACATTGATTCTGTAGTACAGATCCTGACGGAACTGATTTCCCTCAACCTGGTCAGCCAGGTTCAGGTTGGTGGCTGCAATGATTCGAATATTTGTTTTTTCTTTGGCAATTCCCCCTAGAGGGGTATATTCATGTTCCTGGAGGACCCGTAACATGCTGACCTGGAAGGCAGGACTGGTTTCGCCGATTTCATCTAAAAAAACAGTTCCCCCGTCGGCCAGGCTGAATTGTCCGGGTTTATCCTTCACGGCATTGGTAAAGGCTCCTTTCTTGTATCCAAACAATTCAGATTCCAGCAGGGTGTCGGGAAGCGCACCGCAGTTGATAGCGATAAACGGCTTCTCCTTTCGGTGACTCATGTTGTGAATAGCCCGTGCCATCAGTTCTTTGCCCGTGCCGGTCTCTCCTTCAATTAATACGGAGGAATCAGAGTCCGCAATCTGGGGCAGGATATTAAAGATGCTTCTCATGGCAGATGAATTGCTGACAATGTCTTCCACTTGAAAATTACTGGAGAGTTCTTTTCTCAATTCTTCGACCAAAGAATGGTCTCGGAATGATTCAACTCCGCCGATCACATCTCCTTTCCCATCAAGCAGCAGGGAGGTGGAGGCGGTAATGGGAATCTTTTTTTTGTCGGCGTTTATGATATAGGCGGATGTGCTGATAAATGGCTTTCCCTCTTCCATTGTTTTTTTTAAGGCACAATCCTCTTCACACATATTGGACCTGAAAACTTCCCAGCAATGCCGGCCCATGGCTTCTTTTTTGGAAATGCCGGTTATTTCTTCAGCGGCCCGGTTAAAAGAAGTGATTTCCCAGTTGTAATCAATGGTAAAAACACCGTCGGATATACAATCGAGTATGCCCTTCATGGTATCTTCTTCAAGAGGGCCAAATATTTTATTTTTTTGCATATGGTAAGCGTCCCAAAATTTATTATTATTTTTTATAGTTTACGCTATTGTTTGCAAGTTTGCAACCTATTGGTTCAATTATAAGTGAATAGAAAGCAATGGGCGTGCCAGGTGAGTTGCATTAATAGGATATGTGGAAACAACTTATAGGATAGCATTTCAGGTATTTTATTTATTTTGATCAATCCCGTATGGCGCAAAAATGAGACTGATTTATATGGGTTGGTTGCAAAACTGAAAGCTTTGTTGAGACAAGGAGATGCAAACCTGATTTGTCCGGGAGGAAAATGCTGCGGTTTTTTTCTTCCATGGACATGGCAGCACCGTTGGCCTGGGTCAGTTGGTATTGTTTAGGTACAGAGCTAAATACAAGGTTTTCAGCCAGATATTAAATAGACGCTTTTTAAGCAGGAATAATTTTGGTAT
>CAYWNB010000049.1:0-5527 GCA_964459195.1 uncultured Desulfobacula sp. | reverse complement strand
AGGTTTTCAGCCAGATATTAAATAGACGCTTTTTAAGCAGGAATAATTTTGGTATAACCCTTTGTATGGAAGATGACCAAAAAATTGATCACAAAAAACTGTTAATAAATATTCAAGAGATTCGGTACTCTTCATTGGACGTATGGCATTTTTAAGTAGGGATTTTTTTAATTTATATAAGGAGGAAAACATGGCAACAACCAACGACAATCTGAAAGAAGCCTTTGCAGGAGAAAGTCAGGCCAACCAAAAATATAAAGCCTTTGCAAAAAAAGCCCAAAAAGATGGGTTTGCAAATATTGCCAAGTTGTTTTTGACCACGGCAGAAGCCGAGCGGATTCATGCCGAAGGACATCTGAAAGCGCTGGACATGATTGCTTCAACGGCAGATAACCTTCAGTCCGCCATTGACGGCGAGACAGATGAATTTACCAATATGTACCCTCCAATGGTTGAAAGGGCTATTGCAGACGGTCATAAAGCCAAGACCATGTTTCAATTTGCAGTTGAGGCGGAAGCGGTTCACGCCCAGATATATACCAAGGCACTGGAAGCTGTTAAAAAAGGTGTTGACCTGGATGTGACCGACTTTTATCTTTGTCCGGTCTGCGGTTACATTGAGTTGGGAGCAGCACCGGAGAAGTGCCCCGTTTGTGGCGTAAAACAGAAGCTTTTTGTGCAAGTTGCCTGATGGCTCTTCAAGCAGCTGTAATTCAGTTGCGGCTGCTTGCTGACATCTGTTAACGATGTTTGGATTTGCTATTGAAAGAAAATAACACGGGCCATTTGGAAAATTCTCCAAATGGCCCGTGTCGTGCTTTAAAGTAGCTCTGGGGTCCTTTAATTATATTCGGGAGTCCAGCACATGTTTTCAATCAATGTATTGAGTCTTTCCACATCATTATTATGCTTGAATGTGGAAACAGCACAATTGTTTCCGGTGACATTGGCCTTAATGGCCTCTGCTCCTACCCGTTTTGCCACTTCAAGGGAGACTTCCCTTAGCTGAGCCAGGGGAGGAAACAGGATGCCATCGTTGAGATCTTCTTCACTGACAAATTCTGCCATGGCATGGGCTGCGGCTGAAAAGAATACCGGTAATACCTCGGAAGCGCCGGAAGCAATGATTCCCAATCCCACTCCCGGAAAGATAAAGGCATTGTTCATCTGGCCGATGCGATAGGACTTGCCGTTGTGAACCACATCTGCAAAGGGAGAACCGGTTGCCACAAGGGCTCGTCCATTGGTCCATTCATAAATGTCCTTGGGCAGGGCTTCTGCCTTGGTGGTGGGATTGCTCAGGGGAAGGATCACCGGCCGGTCTGAGTTCTGGCCCATGGCATCCACAATTTCTTTGGTAAAGGAGCCCCCTTGTCCCGAGGTGCCGATGAGAACGGTCACCTTTTCATTTTTAATCACATTCAACAGAGTATTGTCCGCCGGGGTCTTCAGCCATTCCATGCTGTTTGGGTCTTTGGCAAGAGTTTGCTTGTAGTGTTCCAGATCCCGGTCAGAGGTTACCACTCCCCTGGAATCCAGGGTGAAGATTTTGGCAATGGCATCGGCTTCGGCCATTCCCTGCTCCATAAGTTCGACCTGGATCTGTTGAGCAATACCGATACCGCCAGCACCGGCGCCATTAATCAGATAGACCTGATCGGTCATTTTTTCATTTTTCACCTTCATGGCGGCAAGAATACCGGCCAGGGCAACGGATCCGGTTCCCTGGATATCGTCGTTAAAGGAGATAACCTCTTTGAGATATTTATCCCGGACCGTAAAGGCGGTCTGCTTTGAAAAATCTTCCCATTGGCAAAGGGCTTTGGGAAATCTTTTCTTAAAGGCCGTCACAAATTTTTCAATGAAGGCATAGTATTCGTCGCCCCGGAGGCGTTCATGCCGCCAGCCCAGGTAATTGGGGTCAGCTATCAATTCTTTGTTGTCGGTTCCCACGTCAAGGGAGATGGGCAGACAATGCCAGGGGGCAATGCCGGCTCCCTGGGTATAGAGCATTAATTTGCCTAGACAGATGGGAATCCCGCCAGCACCTTGGTCGCCGATACCTAAGATCCCCTGGTTATCCGTGACAACCGCTACCCGGATATCCTTGTCCGTATAATTTCTCAGAATATATTCGGCATAGTCAATGTTGCCCGGGTAAAGATGAATCCCGTTGGCTTTTCTAAACATGGAGGAATACTGCTGGCAGGCAAGCCCCACCGTCGGTGTATAAATGATGGGCATAAATTTGGGGATATCTTTGGCGATAACAGCATGGGCAAGAATCACATTCCTGTCATAGAGGCTTCTGATATAAATAAATTTTTCAATATCGGTTTCTTTTTTATCAATAATTTCTAAGCTTGATGCAACCTGTTCTTCAAGGGTTTTGACCCGTGGCGGCAGATAACCGCTCAATTTGAGTTTGCGTCGTTCATCAATGGTGAAGGCTGTACCTTTACTAATATTGTTAAAACGCAGAATATCAAATCCTTTTAGGTTGATAGAGACCCCTGTTGTTTGACCATACTCGCCGTACTCAAATTCGTAATGATTAATTTCCATGACTACAATTTTCCCTTAATTTTAGTTCTAATGTTAAATCTACAACAATATTTAAATCTACAACAATGTTAAAAAATCCAAGAAACAATTTTTTTATTATATCAGAAAAATATAACTAAGCGAATGGAAATGAATTATTTTCATTCGCTGAAATATGTTTATGCCGGACAATGCTGTTGGATCATATGGCACAAATCAAACAAGTTGGGGCTGGGATTAAAAAGAAAAAAAAGGCCCGTCCAAAAAAACTGTGATGGCAGAACCAACACAGTTCTTTTGGACGGGCCTTTTGGACAAAAATTTGCGATCAGGCAGAGATCATATTTCTCAGTACATAGTGCAAGATCCCTTTGTTTTTAATATAGTCGATTTCAATATCTGTGTTGAGTTTAACAATGACCTGGAAGGATGTTGTTTGGCTATCCCTGGTCGCGGTTACCGTCAGGAGACCATTGGGTTTGATATCGTTTAATCCGGTGATTTCAAAGGTTTCATCTCCTTTAAGGCCAAAGCCTTCAAAGGACTCCCCTTCTCGAAAAACCAGGGGCAAGACCCCCATGCCCACCAAATTGGAACGGTGGATTCTTTCAAAGGATTCGGCAATGACAACCCTGGCCCCGAGGAGACAGGTGCCCTTGGCTGCCCAGTCCCGGGAGGAGCCGGTACCATACTCTTTGCCGCCAAAAATCACTAACTCGGTATTTTCAGCCTGGTATTTTTGGGCGGTATCAAAGACATATCCCTCTTTTTGTTCCGGAAATTTAACGGTAAAACCACCTGGTTTACCAGCCAGATAGTTTTTGATCCGGATATTGGCAAAGGTTCCCCGCATCATGACTTCATGGTTTCCCCTTCGGGATCCGTAGGAATTAAACTCCCAGGGTTTTACACCATTGTCCGTCAGGTATTTGCCGGCTGGATATTCCACAGGGATCGCCCCGGCAGGGGAAATATGATCGGTGGTTACGGAGTCTCCCAGCACCAGCAGGGCCTTGGCCCCTTTCAGATCCGACAGCGGCGGAATCGTCCGGGAGAAGTCTTTGAAAAAGGGGGGCTTGCGAATATAGGTGGAGTCTTCATCAAAGTTGAAGGTGGTTGTTTCCGCGACCTCTAAATCCTGCCAGAGTTTGTCGCCTTTGAAAATATGGGTATATTGTTCTTTGAAAAATCGTTCCTGTACATGGGTTTCCACAAATTGATTTATCTCCTGGGGATCCGGCCAGATATCCTTCATGAAAACCGGGGTGTTGTCCTCTGAGAATCCAAGGGGCTCTGTGTCAAAATCGATGTCGATCCTGCCGGCAATGGCATAGATGACCACCAAAAGCGGAGACATGAGAAAATTACCCTTTACCTCCTGGTGGATTCTGGCTTCAAAGTTCCTGTTTCCCGACAGCACCGAGGTGACATCCAGGCGATTGGTTTTAATGGCTTCTTCAATCGAGGGATCCAGAGGGCCGCTGTTGCCGATACAGGTCATGCACCCGAACCCGGTATTGTTAAAATTCAGGGCCTCAAAATAGCGCATGAGTCCGGATCCATTGAGATAATCCAAAACCACCCGGGAGCCCGGCGATAGGGAGGTTTTCACATACCAGGGAATACTCAGCCCTCGTTCAACCGCTTTTTGGGCCACAAGCCCAGCCCCGATCATGGTATACGGATTAGAGGTGTTGGTGCAGGAGGTGATGGCAGCAATGACCACACTGCCGTTGGTCAAAACCTTTGGCGGGTTTTCCTTATTCTCCTTATTTTCCGGGTCCTTTTGGGTGATTTGAATATCCTTGCGATCTTTAAGGTGATAAATGGCAGCGGTTTTTTCTTTTACCTTGGACAGGGGAATTCTGTCCTGGGGGCGGCTGGGGCCGGCAATGGAGGTTTCCATGACCGACAGATCCACCTCAATGAGCTTGGAAAAATTAGGCAACGTGTCATGGGTGTTGAACAGACCGCAGGTTTTGGTATAGGCTTCCACCAGGGCCGCGGTTTCCGATCGATTGGTCTTGACCAGGTAATCAAGGGTCTGGGTGTCCACGGGGAAAAAGCCTGATGTGGCGCCATATTCCGGAGACATGTTGGAGATGGTGGCCCGGTCGGTGAGGGTAAGATTTTTAAGGCCCTCACCCGTATATTCGACTATTTTTTCCACCACATTTTCTTTGCGCAGGATATGGGTCACATACAGGGCAATATCCGTGGCGGTAATCTGTCGTTTGGGTTTGCCCACAAAATTAACCCCGACAATTTGGGGCAGGTTCATGTAATAGGGCTGGCCGAGCATGACCGCTTCCGCCTCAATCCCGCCCACCCCCCAGCCAAGGACGCCCAGGGCGTTGATCATGGTGGTATGGGAATCGGTTCCCACCAGGGTGTCGGGAAAGGCCAGGGTTCCTTCGGGTGTTTCCTTTGTTGCTACCACGGTTGCCAGATACTCAAGATTGATCTGGTGGCAGATACCCGATTCCGGAGGCACCACCCTGAAATTGTCAAAGCTTTTCTGGGCCCACTTTAACAATTTATACCGCTCCGCATTCCTCTCATATTCTTTTTTTGCATTGAGGAAAAAGGCATTTTTTTCCTTAAAATGATCCACCTGGATGGAATGGTCAATGACAAGGTCCACCGGAACCAGCGGGTTTATTCCCTTTGGGTCAAGACCTGCTGAATGGACGGCATCCCGCATGGCAGCAAAATCAACCACAGCCGGAACCCCTGTAAAATCCTGCATTAGTACCCGACTAGGATAAAAGGCAACCAGATTTGAAGCTTTGGAACGACTTTCATAAAATTGCGCAGCCCCCACAACATCGTCCCAGGAAATGGTGCCGGACCCCATATTTCTTGCAAGATTCTCAATCAGCACCCTTGCGGCAAAGGGGAGGGAACTGATTTTTGCCAATCCCTTTTCTTCGAGTGATTGGATGTTATGGATGATGTAATCCTTGTTCTGAAATGACAGGGT
>CAYWNB010000048.1:0-18599 GCA_964459195.1 uncultured Desulfobacula sp. | reverse complement strand
ACAGTTATATAAAGATAGTCTTTTAACAACTTATATGATGGAAGATGGACAAAGATTTCAAGCGAACAAAGAGATAGAGAATCTGAGGTATACGCAACTGCCACCCCTTTGCTATTCCAACGACCGCCATAAAGCTTTGCTCCTTCTCCATCAAAGGCAGATTCTAAATGGTTTTCTTTCACGATCCGGTAAGTTATAATATCCATATTAAGAGAACACCCCATGTTCAATACGTCCTAACAGATTTTCAACTTCTCTTGCCCCTACCTCGGTCTTCGCATATTGGAGCGGAGATACATCCCCTAATCCATAGGCTTCTTCTTTTAACCACTTCCTTGCCATTTCAATACTGCCAAAAACATCAAGTGCTTTTTGATAAAGACGTTGTATTCTATAAAGTCTTTCAGATTCCTCGAAAGAAAATTTCCCCTTTTTTTTCCTTATGGCTAATGTGCTTTTGGGAACTCTAATATACATAGCCAGATCTTTGTCTGGTAATCCCAAACATTCCCCTATTTTTTTAAAATTGGATGTTGGCAGACCTTTTTCGATGGATTCAATCAATGTGGAAATATTTGTTTCGGATTCGAGTAATAGTTTTGTAGTCATTTTTTACCTCCTTTTAAGGTCTAATATTGGTATAATAATATTCCAATATTAGACCTTTGTCAATCGTCACCATTTAAAAAGATCCCTTGGAAAAGTTCACCCCTGGGTGAATGAACAGCAACCCTCAAAGAAATTGAAAAACATGCGATTGGGCAGGCGCTTGAAAAAAACGAATGGAAAAAAATGGCAACCGCCCGGAAACTTGGTATTGACAAGAATACCCTGCGCCGTAAAATCAAACGATTTGGAATATAAACTACACCGTCAGCTTTCTTCATTCGTTTATAGATTCAGAAGCTTTGCGCCTTGGAATATCCTTAAAATATAAACTGACTTTTCGGCAATCCGATAAACTATCCGATATTTTTTATGTATCAAATGACGGTAGTTAGTGCCAAAAAATTCATTTTCAGGTATCAATGGATTACGATCAGCAAAAGCCTCAAGTGAATATATTTTTTCTTCCAATTGAAGAATAAAATTTGCAGCATTGTGAATACTGTCATCTGCAATATAATAATAAATTTGTTCTAAATCATTTTGTGCTTGTTGAGTTAATTTGATCGGATATTTTTTTATCACGTTTAAATCCCTTGAAGAAGTCTCGGGTTTCCTTATATCGATCATTTTTTATATCTTCCTCTGCAGGCATGAGGAGCTTGAGCAGATTAAATGCACTTACAATCTTTTCATATTCTTTTGCAGCCAAAAGCACAGCTGCAGCTTTTCCATTAACTGTGAGAACAACAGGGCGTTTGGTTTTATTAATTTGTTCAAGTACCGAGTTAGTATTTCTCTTTAAATCTGTGATTGAACGAATATCCTCTGTTATGCTTAATGTCATTTTGTCACCTCATAAATAAAAACATCTAATTTGATGCTTTTAGTATGTATTATTTAACAACAAAAAATCAAGGTATTTTTTTAACAAATAGTTGACCGAGTCCGGGTAGTACGGGATATGCGGGTGATATCTTTAGTTGCTTATTCATATAATAGGGCAAGTTTGGGTCCCGGATGGGGTGAAATATCCCAGGGCTGAACCCAGAAGCGCACCCTTACAATGGCAGGGCCAGAAAAGTGCCCCCGTTCTTTTTCGTAAGCTCCCGCATCAAAATGGCAAATCGGCTGGTGGTGTGCTGTGAAAGAAAACCAACCCCGTGAATCTTTGCCAGGGGCTGCCTGGTTTGCCGTTTGTTCATTTTCGTGATGCCGTCAATCACCGGATCATAGGAGGAACCGGAATAATCATCACCAAAAACATAGATTGCCATTGACTGACCCGGTTTTGCATAGCGTTTCAATGCCGTTTCTATCCCTTCCACAGGGCTGGAGTTAGATGCATCGGCCCAACTGCCGAACACCCGCATCACACTTTTCCGCCGTTGAGGTGTGTCGGGAATCCAGCGACCGCTATACCCTGAAATAAGCGATTTCCCCATGTCGTTTAAAATCTGAAACCCAATCACTTTGGGATGGATACTCAAGGCATTGAGAATTTCTCGTGAGACGCGACCCCAGATAGATTGCATACTGCCGGATGTATCAACAATAAAAATGACATAATCACTGTCCACGGGAATGCCGCCCACCTCCTCATCACGAAGGGTGTTGGAGGTGGGCGGCGAAATAGAGACCCTGTCCAGGGTGGACTGCACCAGGGAAAGCCCTTGCAGATCACCCGCCAGTTCATTTTCCTCCCGTTCTCGGGTGGAAAGATTTTTTAAAAGGGTCTGGGCGGCATTTTCCAATTGATTGCTCGCTGCAAGCTGGGTGTCGTTATTTTTCTTTTGCTGATCGATTTTTTGGGCCAGGGTATCGATGCTGTTTTCCAGGGTCATCACCTGCCCCAAAAGCTTCTCCACCTCCATTACACTTGACGGAGAGGTGTTTTCAACTGTGTTGGAAATTAACACCAGCAGCACCACCGCTCCGAACCCGCAGGAGATGATATCCAAAAAGGATAGGTTAAATATATCAAAATCCTTTTTCTTTCTTTTCATGGCCAGTTCACCGCAGGACTTATCAAAAGTCCCCCTGATTGAGCAGCCCACCCCCAATATTCATTTACCGCATCGGGATCACCTTCAATGGGCAACAAAATCACATTAACTTTTACAGTGCCTAAACGCGTCTCCTTAAGGGTCTGTCGAAACAGCTTTACCCGGCATTCACCTGAAATTGTGGAGGATTTTCCCAGAAGAGAGCTACAGCCGGAAAAAGGATTTAGGTTTGCATAGCGGGATTCACCAACCGTGGGCAGCCCGTCGGTAATCACATAGAGGTCTGTGACCCCTTGCTCGGAAATGGCCTGCAGCCCTTTTTGCAGATTAGTGGCGCCCTGGGGGATAATCGCATCCAGCTCTTTATAAACAGCCCCAAGGGCTGCGGTGTTGAGTTTCATCCAGTTGGCCTTGCCAATTGATGTTGCAAAAGAATTGTAAGATATAACCGCCACCTGACTGGTTTTAGGGACACGGGCAAGAATCCAGTGCATAATTTTTTTTGTTCGAAGCCATTTAGGGCCCTGTTGCTTACCAGCAACAGACCCGTTTTTTCTTTTAATAATATCGATAAGCTTCTCATCGGTCATGGAAGCACTGGCGTCCAGAAGAACCGCAATACGGTCCCCTTGAATTTTCAGGCCCATGAGATAATTTTCTTCTCCCCCCATATCTTCTTCCACAAGGTCTTCTTTATGAGCAATGGGTCTTTTGGAAATATCATTTTTCAAAGCCGCCACCTGGGCTTTTTTCTGGGCAAGGCTCATTTTTTTTTCCAGAAGAGATTGCTCAAGCTGTGCAAGCCTATTGCGAAGCTGCGCCGTTGTATCTGCCCGGGAGTGTGCAATAACCTGCAATTGTGCAAGGGTCTGGTCAAGTTCCTCTTGGGTAAGTTCCAGCTGCTGCACCTCTTTTGCCAGAAGATCGGTTTCACTGGTTGAAGTAACCGCATCGTGCTTTACCAGCATAAATACCAGCACCACGGCCCCGAGACCGCAGGACATAATGTCAAGAAATGCAAGGTTGAACCCTTCTGACCTGCGGTGACGTCTCATACATTCACCAATTATTTGATCCGGGCAATAAGATACTGATCACAATAGGCCTGAATATCCACGAGCTGACCATCCTGAAGGCGCTGGAGCTGATGAAAAATAAACATCAAAAAAAGACTGATCAGCAGGGCCACAAGTGTAGAGTTAAAGGCAACCCCCAGGCTGTTGGTCATGCCAGCAATGTCCCCGGCAAGGGCTTTGTCTGCAAGGGAAAGTGCTTGACCGATACCCCGAACAGTCCCAATGAAACCAATGGAGGGAATTGCCCAGATAAGATAACGGATCATTGAATTTTCGGCATCCTGGCGAAGGGCAAGTGCCTCAATACGGCTTTCAATGGCGTCGGAAAGATTTTGTACATTCCCTGTCCCAGCATAACGCCACAAAGCTGCCCGCAGGGTCTGAACAAGGGGTGCCAGATTGCGGTCCGCTGAAAGCGCTGTATCAAGTTTTTTAATAATCGCTTCGGGCACAATCTTTTTGTCCCCTGTTTCTTCAATTGTTTCGTCCGCTGTTTCGTCCCCTGTCTCTTCAAGTGTTTCTCCAATCAGATCAACGGTAAAAAGATAATTATTTCGCAATATCACCAGACATTTGCTCAAAATGAGAAAACTGCCCCAAAGCATCAGAATAAAACAGATTTCCTGTTCATAATCCTTAAGGACAATCACCAGGTCCCGGGGAGCGGACAGGCCTGTAAGCCTTGCCGCCTCCAGCAGAATATCGGCTTGTGGACGAACGTAGCCGATGTAAACAAGGTGAACCAGGAGAATGGAAAGGATCAGGGCAATAAAATTTTTCACTATTTCCGACATATCAAATATCCACTGGAAAAGAGGTTGGAGAATTCAGGCTGATTGTCGGCAGCACCCCATAGACGGTTGCAACAGTGACAAAAAGAACAACCAGTACCAAAAGGAACACCAAAGGTCTCGCATGGATCATCCTGCTCACTTTATTCATTTTTTCCTCCATATAAATAACGTCCGATTCGAAATCCCAGATCATCACGGCCAGCGGTCAGTCCTTCCCGGAATGCTGGCCGCAAAGTGGTAATGGTACCCGAACGCCAATTGGCCCCCTTCACCACATGGACAACGCCTCGCTGTTCCCCCAAAGGGTTGCCCGCTATGCTCTCGCCCCTGGGCGGCAGGATGGAATAGACGTCGTGAACCCATTCACTGACATTGCCTGCCATATCATAAAGACCCGAGGGTTCTTTGTCAAAACTGCCCACAGGGGCAGCATTGGCATACCCATCCTTGTAATTGGGAACAAAAAATCTCACCTGGCCCTTGGCACTTTCGTCTGCCACATTGGCCGTTTTAGGCGGTATGACCCTGGCATCGCCCCAGGTAAAAAGGGTCTGTTCTGTCTTGCCGGACTTGCGGGCCAGCCACTCCCATTCACCCTCGCTAAGCAGCCGATAACCTTCTGTCCTAGGATCAAAACCTGTCACCTTTCCCCGTTCACTTCTGTAGAAGGGGCGAATTTTTTCCTTTGCACTCAGCCAGTTACAAAAGGCTGCCGCCTCTTGCCAGCTGACCGAAGTGACCGGCATATTGGCAGGGTTCGACGTTTTTTTCGGATCAAATGCTGCAAACTGGCTATTGGTGATTTCAAAAACACTTGCATAGAAAGGCTTTGTCAGGCTTATTTTTTTCTCAAACTCATTGGCCCGCTGACCTTTTTGGGATCGGGGTGCTCCCATGGTAAGGTGGTCTGAAACAATATACAATTTGAGTTTGATACCTGCACTATTGGTAAATTCCCGAGGCGCTTGCCTTAACCTGGCCTGGTATTCGGTGAAAAGGGATACCGATACTTTTTGAACCCCACCCCCTTTGGGTGTAACCCTTTTAACAACAGAACGATACCCGGGTTTTTTAAATGTAATTTCATGGACCACGGCTAAAAGGTCCGTGCTGACAGGACTTGTCCCAAAATCTTTGTTGTCAATGAGGACGGTTGCCGAAGGATGGGAAACGATCTCAACTCTTCCCATTTCAGGTTTCAGTTGAAAAACGACCTGCTTTTCCTGGCTGGCGGCCAGCCGTATGGTCCGGGTCTCAGAATAAAACCCCGGCTTCATATAGGTCAGACGATGTTTCAAAGTTGCATCCAGGACAAGGGGTTCTGATCTCTGGACGCCATTCACCAGCAGGATCCCGCCCTTGGGCACAAGACTGAGTCTTACCCGCCCTTTTTTAAGTTCAAGCTGATAATTACGGGTTACCCTTGGACTGACCCGGGTAATTGACAGCTGTTCAAGGATTTCAACATGATCGTCCAGCACCAGACGCACCCCATGGTTTCCCCCGGTCCTCGCAAGCTCTAATGGGGTTTGCCCAACCTTTTTAGTGTCAAGAAAAACCGTTGCCCCCAAAGGCTTGGACACAATGTTCAACAGTCCGTTAACAGCCGATAGGGTCTCGCGTAAGGCTGTTTGTTCCCCCCGTGCAATCTCAACGCTCACTTGTTTTAACTGGAAAAAAGGATTGTCGATAACAAACGTGTAACTTCCGGCATCAAGTTCTATATCAAGCCTGTCTGAAGGACCCATAACACGATTATTAATCCGCCATGATGTCCCGGCCCCAAGGGTGTCGGCACCTAAAAGTTCAACGGCCAGATGCCCGGGTAATTCAGATAATTCCAAAGAGAACACCTTGCCCAGATCGGCAGCATCAATGGCGGCACTTGCCACCTTAAAACCGGGTGAAACAACCGAAACAAACAGATCCCCGACAAAAGAGTAGGCCGTATCGCCCAGACAAAACCCCAGTCCCCGACCCACCCTGTACACGGCATTTTCTTGTGCATCCTTAGGGTTAATTTCAATACGGGTTCCCCGCAGGACAACAAAGAGCAGTGTCATCAGCAGGAGGGCTGAAACAAGTGTCCCCCCTGCAATAAGGTAGACTCTTTTTTGCTGGCGCTTTGCCTGATCCAGGGTTTTATTAAATGAGTTCATCGCAGATTACCCGCACACTGAAACTGTCCTGATCATAGGGAATAAGAGCCTGGACAAGTTTTGATTTAAACCCCTTTCGGGCCCCTTCAAAGGTATAATTCCCAGGTTTAAGCTGTATTTTTTTTTGAAAAACAACCCCCACCTTTCCAACACTGCGAACCAATACATAGGTTTGGTTATCGGAAATGACGGTGACGAGAACGGGTGTGTTGACCCGGGTCATCAGCTCACTTAATTGGCGGGCCTGTTTTTTTATGGCAAAACTGTAACCTGACGCTGTTTCAGCCTGGACCAATCTCTTTTCCGCTTCGTTGCGAACATCAGGATTGGATAACCGGTAGGGGTTCTTTAAATAACGGCCTAGGCTTTCAAAAAGCTCAATAAAATGGTCGGCCCGCTGCAGCCCCTCAGCCACTGTTTTATTTTCCGGTGCATCCTTTGCGGCTCTGGCAAAGTACATTTTGACCTTCTGCCAGTCATCTTGTCGGATTGCTTGTTCCGCCCGGCTCACAGCCTGTTCGACACGAACCGATTTTTCCAGGTCCAGCAATTGATCCATGAGCATTGAAAGCTCCGGCCGGTGGGGGTCAATTTTTTTGGCCTCCTGGTAATGGTATCTGGCCTTTTTGCCCTGTCCATCGTCAATATTAGCAAAGCCCGAAGAAATGTGCCGGTCAAATTTTTGGGATCGAATGAGCCCGGCCAGCACCCCCAATCGCTCCTTAACCCCTTCGTGTTCCGGGGCAGCACCCAAAAGCTGACCTAAAAAATCATATTCCTTCTCAAGATTATTTTCGGCCCGGGCAGCCCTTGCCCCATTTAAGAACACAAGGATCTGGGGAAGTTTTTCAATTTCCCGGGCCAGCGCCAATGCTGCCGGGGATTGGGGATGGACGGACAAGACCTTTTCAATATGACGCTTTGCCCCTTCATAGTGCTCTTCTGCCAGCAAGGAGCTGGCCTTCGCCAGATTTTCTTCAAAAATTTGATCTGCTTGGTTAACCATCTCCAGGGTTAAGTTTTCAAGCAGCAGGAGATGGTCCATGGCGATCCCGTACTCTCCATTGGCAAAGGTTGACATCAATTTTTCTTTAAGCGCGGTTATCTCAACAAGACCCTCTGGATTCCAGCCTTGGAGGTTGGACGCCTCCAGACGGGGTTCCAGTTCATTTTCATATTCCTTTAATCTTTCGATTAATTCTCCACGGATTTTTTCTGTGTCGTTTTCGACCAGCCTCTGTTTTGGCGGGTCAGCAACCGGCAATTTCTTCGGGAAAAAATCAAAGAAGGAAAGACCCGCCACCAATAGAGCGCAGAGACAAATGGTGACAAACAAACCGATCCCCAATTGCATTCTGCCCTTGGCAGTGCGCAGACGCGCCTGCTTAAGTTTATCTTCAATCACAATATCTCCCGGAGTTATAGCTGCACATCAGGTGTTTGCTCTTCCGCATAGATTTTTTTCAAAAATTCACGCCACTGGGCAAATTGTTCCCCTGCATCACCGGTCAGTTCAACACTTTGTTTTTCAAAGGCAATGACCCGGGGAGACAGCTCCATATCAATGGATTGACCCAGCTCATTGAGGGCGTCCCGGTGTACCTTTGCCTCCTCGCTGGTCTTAAAACTTTTTGAAAGCAGAGAAGCACCCGCAAGGCCCCCAAGGATCGCTCCCGCAGTACCAGCTGCACTGGCGCCGGTACTATTGGAATTTGATCCCGCCACCCCCGAAAGAACCGCCAGACCAATTAGAAGCGCCCCCCCTATAGCCTGGCCCGTACTTTTTCTCTTGGCTGCCCGGGCCGCCTGAGTCTCAAAAAGACTCTCCTCCTGCCACATCAGATAACTTTCATTCATCTGGTCAGAAAAAGAGGCGTAGTTGTCCTGGAGGCTGTCAATAAACAGCTGATCTCTCACCCGTATCGCCCTTACACGCACCAACATAGGGTCATTGTCACTGGGTTTGCTCACCAGAGAGAATATATTTCCCCGGGTTTCCATGTACGGCATAAAGGTCTCTTCAGAAAAATTGGTGCCAAACCTGAGGTCTGCAATGTATTGAAGGTCTGAAAGCTCCTGCAAAGAATGATCACTGAGCTCTTCAACAATTTTTGCAGCAGCTTTTTCAAACAAAGGGTCGTAGGGATCTATGCCCTTATTTCTTTGATCCCTGTGAAAGTCCGGGGAGACTTCATGTTCAAAGGATTTTTCCAGCCATCTTTTACCGCTTATATCCACCACCTCTATTTCCATGGCAGCCTCTTTCCCATTTGATGCTTCAATTCGGCCAAGAATATACAAATCACCCGTGGCGCTTCCATCCGGTGTTACCCGCACCGCACCGAATTTACCCGTGGCTTCCAAAGCTTCCTTCATCTTAAGGGCAAAACGGTTGGCCTCTGCCCTGCGCAATTCCGGCCAGACATCTTTAGCATCCTCCTCGGACATATCTTCAGGCAGACCCGGATCAAAAACAGGAATGATTACTTCGAGCAGGGGGCCGGGTGTCGCGGGTTGATTTTTTACCGCTTTTGAATAGGATTTTGAATAAGAAGAGGAAGGCAGAGGCCCCACCGTTGATGTGGTTCGATTATGGGTTGCACACCCTGAAAGGAAAAATGTAAGAATAACAAAAATAGTGATTATTTTTTTAAAAAGCATGGTGCCTCTCTGGTTGTTATTGGATGGGCAGACCTTTGTATTTTCTGTACTCGTTCCACAACTGCTCGCGTTTGACAAGATCTGTTTCGTTTTCAGCCGCATACCTGATCTGTGCGGCAAGGGCATCATCATTTTGAGCTGTTGGAATATCCTCCGGAAGCTTCCCGTTTGCTTGTTTAATCTTTCCACTGGTGTTGTTTCCACCGGTGTTGCCGGTAGCCTCTTTTGGGTTCTGCGAACCCTGCAAACCGCCCTGGGAAGCCGTCTCAATCCTTTCTGCAGAAGAATGTTTTTCGATAGCTTCCGTTCCCGACATTGCTGAACTTGCAGTAGACTCACCAGCCGAGGTGCCGCCTGTCTTGCCACTCGAATTTCCACTCGAATTTCCACTCGAATCTCCTGAGGCCCCCCCGGAGGAATCTCCAGAATCTGCCGTTGCCCCATCGCCATTGCTGACAGCCCCTTCCAAAGCGGCTGCCGCCTCCTTTGCGGCCCGGCACAATTCAAATTTATCCAGTGACTCTAAAAAAGCCTTGTCCATAAGACGAAGACGCTCTTCATGGGTCAAGCTATAATCGTCCACATAAAGAACCCTTACATCCGTACAATCGATACTGTCCCCGATACTGTCCTCTGCATGGGCCATGGGATTAAAAAAAACAAGCCATTGCCAACCTAAGCTGCAGACAGCAATGAGAACAAAGCGATTAAAAATTTTCAAAAGCAGCCTCCTTTTTCATATCTCGCCTAATGAGTTCTGCCGTTTCTTTCACCAAAGTTGCTTCGGATTTCGGGCTAAAACTCCCTATATTCTATCATTATATCACTAAGAAAAAAATATGTATTTGAAAGATATTTCAAATTGTTCTAATAATACCAAAGTTTTAACATGCGAATGTCCTTACACATTGAGAAAAACGAATTAAACGGTAAAAAACCATATGGATTTTGACTATTCCACATTAAAGGCTTTGAGAAAGAACCACCCGGCCTGGAAACTTCTGGCGGCAGATCACAGCCCCTTCATCGCCGCTTTTATCCAAGAGAGCTTTATTCTGCCCAACCGTCGGCACATGAGCCGGGCTGATCTTGCCTCGGCATTGGAGGATTACCTGTTTGTTCTTCGGGAAACAGAAGGAGAAGATGCCTTTCCCCGGAAGGCAGAAGCCTATCTTGATGACTGGTCCGGTGAGGAAAAGGGATGGCTTCGAAAATTTTATCCCCAGGGGTCAGACGAGGTGTATTACGATCTCATGCCTTCTGTTGAAAAGGCTGTAAACTGGCTTGAGAATCTGGTTCAAAGGCCATTCATCGGCACTGAATCCAGGCTAATGACTATTTTTGAGCTGCTGCGCCAGATGGTATCGGGCACAGAGATTAATGCCGCCGTAAGGATACAGGCGCTTGAACGACAGAAAAAGGATATTGAAACCGAACTTACGCGTGTCCGGGAGGGACGTCTGAGTGTCCTGGATGACACTGCCATCAAGGACCGTTTTTTACAAATCAACAAAACAGCACGGGAACTGCTGAGCGATTTCCGTGAGGTGGAATACAATTTCAGGAACCTGGATCAAAAGGTCCGGGAGCAGATTGCCCTTTGGGAAGGTAGCAAGGGTAAACTCCTTGAGGATTTTTTCGGTGAACGGGACATGATTTCCGAGTCTGACCAAGGAAAGAGTTTCAATGCTTTCTGGGATCTTTTAATGTCGCCAGCCAAACAGGAAGAGCTGTCCGATCTTCTGTACAAAGTGTTTGAGCTTGGAGCGGTCAAAGCCCTGTCTCCAGACATGCGCCTCAAACGAATTCATTACGACTGGCTGGAAGCAGGAGAACATACCCAGCGCACCGTCGCCAAACTGTCCGGACAGTTACGGCGTTACCTGGACGACCAGACCTTTCTTGAAAACAAACGGATCATGCAAGTGATTCAAAGTATTGAAAACCGTTCTGTTCAGGTAAGAGAGAACATGCCAAAAAATAATTTCATGACCATTGATGAATCCAGCCCAGGGATTTTCCTGCCCATGGAACGGCCGCTTTATAAAATACCGGTTAAACCCGTAATCAAAGAAACCGTGTTTTTAGGAGACGGGTCAAATATCCCATCGGACATGCTTTATGGGGCCGTGTTCGTCGACCGGATCAAATTAAAAGGAATTATCCGGAATGCCCTTCAGACAAAGGATCATGTGACGCTTGCCCAAATTCTCAACGACCATCCCCTGGAACAAGGTTTGGCTGAGCTGGTCACTTACCTGAGCCTGGCCGGAGATGATAATAAGGCCCAGTTTGATGACTCACAGCAGCACACGGCATCCTGGACCGATGACCACGGAATAACCCGCCAGGCACAATTTTCAGCAATAATTTTTAGCAGGTGAATAATGGATACAGCAGACCGTCACACAGACACTATATCAAAACCTTTGATCGCACTGATGAAAGGGGTGGTGTTCCGGGAAAATGATGAAAAACTCTGGCAGCAGCTTGAAGACAAGCAGATCCCGGTGCGGGATTATGTGCAGGCCCTGGGACTTGAGCTTGAGTTTGACCCTGCAGAAGGGTATGCCTGGCTGAAAACCTGCGAACCTGATGAAGGCGAAGACTCTTTGCCCAGGCTGGTGGGGCGCAGACAATTGTCTTATCCCGTAAGCCTGATCATTGCCCTTTTGAGAAAAAAACTGGCTGAAAGTGATTCATCAGGGGATGATACCCGTCTGATTTTATCGGTGGAAGATATCGCAGATATGGTCAAGGTGTTTTTCCCGTCCCATGGCAATGAAGCCCGTCTGCTGGACAGGATAAATACCCACCTGAATAAAATTGCGGACCTGGGATTTATCCGCCGCCTAAAAGGTCAAACGAACAAAATTGAAGTAATCCGTATTCTAAAAGCCTTTGTGGATGCCCAATGGCTCCATGAATTAGATGACCGGCTCAGGGAATACCATGAAAAAATGGTAACAGACTCAGACAATCAAGAGGAGGGCAGCTGATGGAAGAGCCACTCCTTGATTTCTCACCAGACGATGCCCTGGCCGGGTTTCGTCTCCACACCCTGGAGGTATACAACTGGGGAACCTTCCATAAAGAAGTCTGGCGCCTGGATCTCCAGAGCCGGAACGGTCTGCTGACCGGAGATATCGGTTCAGGAAAATCCACCCTGGTGGATGCGGTGACCACTCTGCTGGTCCCGGCTCATCGGGTGTCCTATAACAAAGCGGCCGGGGCTGACACACGGGAACGCAACCTGCGGTCCTATGTGCAGGGATATTACAAATCCGAAAGAAGTGATATCGGCCATGCCTCCAAATCCGTTGCCCTTAGAGACCACAATAGTTACTCCGTGATCCTTGGGGTGTTTAAGAACAAAGGATTTGTCCAGGATGTGACCCTGGCCCAGGTCTTCTGGACCCGGGAAAGTCAGGGCCAGCCCGAACGGTTTTACCTGACTGCGGACAGGGTCCTGTCCATCACGGATCATTTCAGTGACTTCGGTCCGGATATCAGTCGGCTCAAAAAACGACTGAAGAAAATATCCAAAGTCGAGATTTTTGAAACCTTCCCCAAATACGGGGCTGCCTTCAGAAGACGGTTCGGCATTGAAAATGAACAGGCCTTGGCCCTTTTCCACCAGACCGTTTCCATGAAATCCGTGGGCAATCTCACGGATTTTGTCAGAGAACACATGCTCGAAGCCTTTGATGTGGCTCCCCGCATAGAAACGCTCATTCACCATTTTGACGACCTGAACCGGGCCCATGATGCCGTACTCAAGGCCAAAAATCAGATCAACCGGCTGACACCCCTGGTCGGGGACTGCAAAAAACAGGCACTGCTAACCGTAGAAAAAGAAGAGCTGAGGGAGTGCCGAAATGCCCTGACCCCCTTTTTCTCCTTTCATAAAAGAATGTTGTTCAAAAAACGGATGAACCTCCTGGCAGACGAGCAGGAACGCCTGGACCGGAGAATCAATACCCTGGATATCAAAGGCCGGGAACTCATGGGGGAACGGGATGAATTAAAACAGGCCATTGCAGAAAACGGCGGCGACCGTCTCGAGCGTATCCGGGCGGATATAAACCGGTACAGCCGTGAAAGGGACAAACGCCGGAACCAGGCACAACGGTATGCAGACCTGGCCCGGGATTTATCCCTGGGAATCGTGAGTACACAGAATGATTTTGACCACAATGCCGGTCAGATACAGGAGCAGCAGCAGATTTTAAACAAGCGAGAGGCGGATATACAGAACAGGCGCACCGATACCGAGGTTGAATTCAGAAAGCTCAAATCCGTGTATGATGAGCTCGAACTCGAGTTGACCTCCCTGTCCGGACGAAAAAGCAATATCCATGCCCTCCAGATCCGTATCCGCAAGGATCTGTGTGCCCATCTTAAGCTGAATGAAAAAGATCTGCCTTTTGCCGGAGAACTGATACAGGTAAGACAAGAGGAGGAGGACTGGGAAGGCGCTGCTGAAAGGTTGCTTCACAATTTCGGTCTCTCTTTGCTGGTATGTGAAAATAATTACAAAGATGTGGCTGGCTGGGTGGATGCCACCCATCTGAGAGGCCGGCTGGTCTATTACCTGGTGCGGTTTACCAATAAACAAACAGATAAACAAACAGAATTTCATCTTCATCCTGCGTCCCTGGCGGAAAAGCTGTCAATAAAACCTGAATCCCCTTTTTATTCCTGGATTGAAAGAGAGCTGGCAAACCGATTTGACTATGCCTGCTGTACAGATATCCATCAGTTCCAAAGGGAACCCATGGCCGTGACAACATCCGGGCAGACAAAATCCAGCGGCAAACGCCATGAAAAAGATGACCGCAGGGATATCAAAGACAGATCCCATTATATTCTGGGCTGGACCAATGAAGCCAAAATCAGAGCCCTCACACGGCAAAACAAAGACCTGGAAAAAAAGATGCAGGCACTGGCAGCAACGCTTTCAAGCCTGGAAACACATAAAAAAACCGTCCAGGAAAAGATCACCAACCTGATCCGCCTGGGCGAGTTCAGGGACTTTTGTGATCTGGACTGGAAAACAATCACCCGGGATATCTCTCGTTTAGAAACAGAAAAAAATCAACTGGAGGCAGATTCCGATGTACTCAAAGCGCTGGGATGCCAGCTTGAAATCCTTGAAAAAAAGATTGATACCACGGAACAGGACCTGAAAAAGGTCCGGGATACCCGGTCTAAAAATGAAGAAAAACAAAACCAAACCCGCCTGGGAATCAAAAACTGTGAAGCGGACCTGCAAGACCGGGGCGATGAGGCCAAGCGGCTTCAATCGCTTTTTAAAAAACTGGAATCCATGCGGCACAAGGAACTAGCCAAGCATACCCTGACAATTGAATCTTGCAAGGGGCGGGAAGAAGAGCTGCGTAAAATCATCCAGGACCGCATGGAAAGCCTGGGCAAACGGATCAGCACCCTGGAAGAACGGATTGTAAAAACCATGCACGGGTTTCGCCGTGATTTTCCCCTGGAGACCCGTGAGGTGGATGATTCCGTCTCTTCCGGGCCGGAATACAAATCCATGCTTGAAACGCTTCAGACTGACAACCTGCCCCGGTTTGAAACCCGTTTCAAGCAATTGCTCAATGAAAACACCATCCGTGAGGTCGCCAACTTCCAATCCCAATTCCTCCGGGAGCGGGAAACCATCCGAGAACGTATTGAACGGATCAACCAGTCTCTGTCTGATATTGAATACAACCCCGGACGCTTCATTGTTCTTGAGGCCCAGATGAATCCGGATGTGGATATCCGGGATCTTCAGCAGCAACTTCGGGCCTGCACCGAAGGTTCCCTGACCGGATCAGACGAGGACCATTATTCTGAAAGCAAGTTCCTCCAGGTGCGGGCGTTGATCCAACGGTTCAGGGGCAGGGAAGGCATGAGCGATATTGACAAGAGATGGAGCAAAAAGGTCACCGACGTCCGCAATTGGTTCGTGTTTGCCGCATCTGAACGATGGCGGGAAGACCAGACCGAATACGAGCATTATACGGATTCGAGCGGAAAATCCGGAGGCCAAAAGGAAAAACTGGCCTATACGGTTCTGGCAGCCAGCCTGGCCTATCAATTTGGTCTGGAATGGGGCGCCATACGATCCCGGACCTTCCGGTTTGTGACCATAGACGAAGCATTTGGCAGAGGATCAGACGAATCCACCCGGTACAGCCTGGAATTGTTTAAAAAACTCAACCTCCAACTGCTCATTGTTACCCCTCTGCAAAAAATCCATATCATTGAACCCTATGTGAATGCCGTGGGCCTGGTATACAGCCAGGACGGCCGGATTTCACAACTTCGGAACATGAGCGTTGAGGAATACCGCAGCGAACGCAAGGAAAAAGAGAAATGACCTCTTGGACCCGGAACCCTGATATCCGAAAACGGCTTGAACGAAAATGGACCACAGGAGAAATCCTGGCACTCTGTGTCAGCGATCAGCCCTTTGAGCCCCTGCGCATTCCTGTAAAACACCCCACAGCCCGTGAACTCACCCACCAGTTTGATAAAGCCCGCACCTGGGTGGAGCATATGAAGGAGCATGCCGGAAAACAAAATAAAAAATCTTATTCTATTGAATGGCGGGAATTCACCCACCAGACCCTGGGCAAAAACAAACTCCCAAAGGCGGTTATTTTCCAGACCCTTGACCATATCCTGTCCTATCTTGGCAAAACAAAACAGGCAGAGCAGTATAAAACCCTTTTTAAAGAAATCACAGCCCCATACCCGGAACTTGCCGGACTGTTAATCCAGAAACCCCATGAGGTGTTGAAGCATGGCATTGTCTGGGAAAAACTTCTGGCCATTGTCTCGTATATGAAAAAAAATCCCTACCCCGGGATTTATCTTCGGCAGCTTGAGATTCCCGGAGTAGACACCAAATTCATTGAAACCCATAAATCTTGGCTTGTAAATCTGCTCACCTGCGTTCTTCCCCGGGATGCCGTTAAGGACCCGGCCAGAGGAGCAGCTGCATTTGAAAACCGATTCGGGTTTCGATCCAAACCTGCCCGAATAAGGTTCCGCACCCTTGATCCGGATTTTACCCTCATGGGCCTGTCAGACCTGGAAATACCGGAAAATGACTTTCGTCACCTGCCCATAACGCCTGATACTGTATTTATTGTGGAAAACGATATCAACGGCCTGGCGTTTCCGCCTTTTTCAAAGGCCCTGGTGATATTCGGGCTCGGATACGGCCTGTCCACCCTTTCCCAGGCCCGCTGGATGGCGGGCAAGCCCGTCTGGTACTGGGGAGATATTGACACCCACGGTTTTGCCATGCTGGATCAAGTCCGGCATTATTTCCCCCAAACCCGGTCCTTTCTCATGGATGAGGCCACACTTTTGTCCCACAAACCCCTCTGGGGCCATGAATCCTCTCCTGCAAACCGGGAGCTTCCCCTGCTGACAACAGATGAAGCCAGGGTCTATGATGCGCTGCGGCAAAATCTTCATGCCCCGAACCTGCGGCTGGAGCAGGAACGAATCAATTTTTCGCAGGTCTGCAAAGCGGTGGACCGTATCCGAAACTACCCGAGTTGAATCCGTATAATTAATTGTTCGGCCCCAAAAACACTTACCTGTTGACATAAGGCACACAATGTTATTATAAATTACCATTATGGATTATTATAAATGGGATTCCCAAAAGAATGAGACGCTTAAGGTTGATCGCGGTATCAGTTTTGAACAAATTGTGATGCATATTGAACGTGGCGATGTATTAGATATAGTTGCTCATCCTAACCAAGAAAAATATTCTGGTCAGCATATTATTGTCGTTGAAATTAATGAATACGCTTATATAGTACCGTTTGTAGAATCCTCAGAGGGTAATTTTTTTAAAACGATTATACCGAGTCGTAAAGCCACACGGGATTATTTAGGAGGAAAAATGAGCAAGATAAAACTTGATAAAGAAGAAAAAGATATTCTTGATTCATTCGAACGTGGTGAATGGAAACAAGTTAAAAATTTTAAGGCTGAAGTCAAAAAACATCAGGAATATGCGAGAAAAACCTTAAAGAAAGACAAAAGAGTTAATATTAGGATATCGGCAAAAGTCTTGGAAGAAATTCAGGCCCTTGCAGTTGAGAATGGAATTCCATATCAAACACTAATGACAAGTATCCTTCATCGATATGTACACGGTAGCCTTATTGATAAACCAAGGCCGAACAAAAAAATGCAGGGGACACAAAAAACTGCGCTCCTGATTTAAACGTTGGCCGGCAATAAAATAAAATAGGTGTGGCAGAATGAAGATAAAAAAATATATTACCGATCCTTTTCTTGAGAAAAGAATTGTCAATTATGATAAATGGCTAAGCAAAGGGCAAATTTCAGCATCTTCAAAAGTCATACCTGTTTCAGAGTCACTTAGCGCAAAACAATGGGTATTACCGACAGAGCAGGTTATGGAAATACTTACAAATGCGAATTCAGTTGCAGTGCAGGATTGTGAATGCAGAACCCATTATAAAAGATGTGACAAGCCCTTGGAGGTCTGTTTTCTTCTGAATAAAGTTGGAGATAAGTTCGTTTCAATAGGTAAAGCCCGTCATGTATCTTTAATTGAAGTTACTGATATTTTAAAGAAAGCTAACGAAAACGGTCTTATCCATCTTGCTTTATACATGCCTGACCACGAAATTTTCGCATTGTGTAGCTGCTGTTCTTGTTGTTGTCATGAATTACAAATAGTAAAGCTTACAGAACGAAAAGAGTTAATGGTCCACTCTGAATATGCAGCGGTTACAAATGCTGAGACTTGTATCCATTGTGGTGAATGTGTTGATAGATGCTTTTTTGATGCACGGGTTTTAAATGACAAACAGATGGAATACGATCTTGAAGCATGTCTTGGATGTGGACTTTGCGTTAAGGTTTGCCCTGTCGATGCAACAACAATGATATTAAGAGAAACAAAAACCGACTAAGAAAGTGGTGACAGCCCAACAAACCGCCGGAGCTGACCGGGGTTACTGAGCGGCTCTCGAAAGTTTCAGCTTTAACAAAAAATTTAATCATGCTGAGTGTGTCGGCATTAAGTCCCCGGCAGCTAAGCTCAGCCTTCAAAAATCAACTTATTTATGAATAAAGCTTCCTCTTGATATTTTTCAGCCAGGAATGTTATTTTTCAATTAAGTTGGTTTTATGATCATTCGTGAGGGATTTAGAAAATGATTTTTAAGCGTTTTATTGAATTTTTTCCGGAAATAGCCGAAAAGGAAACACGTCGAATCACACTTCGAAACG
>CAYWNB010000047.1:15386-18730 GCA_964459195.1 uncultured Desulfobacula sp. | reverse complement strand
AATATAGATCTTCAACTTCAGGTGGCGGATCATTTTTATCGGATGAAAGCTCTGGGTCCTGCCATAAAATATTATGAAAGAGTTATTTCCCTTGAGCCCGGTCGAGTGCATGAATATAACAAACTGGGCGTTCTTTATTATCAAAAGGGCCAGATCACGGAAGCGGGAAAATATTTTCAAAAAGCAGTTGAAGCCGATCCAAAGGTGATCGAATCCTATATCAATCTCGGGGCAATTTTCATGGCCCAGGGCAAGAATCAGCAGGCTCGTGAAATAAATAAAAAAGGGCTGTTAGTGGACCCTGGGAATGTAGATCTGCTGGGGATGAAAAAAGACCTTGGGTATTAACGACAAAGGGATTGCCCTGGTTTTTGTTCTCTGGGTCCTTGTGTTTCTTTCGGTTATTGTGGGCTCTTTTGGCTATGCCACGCATCAAAACCGGAATAAAGTTTTTTATGATGGTCTTCAAACCAAGGCCTACTACATTGCCCAGGCCGGTTTTTATCAAGCCCTTACCGGTTATATTCAGTCTAAACGGGACAATAAGGAAAGCCCATGGCGCATCAATGCAGTGACACCGGCTCAAAAATTCGGAGAGGGTGAGTTTCGGGTATTGATTTCCAATGAAAGTGGAAAAATCAATTTAAATAAAGCCAATGCCGTCCTTTTGAAGATGCTGCTAAAAACCACGGATCTGAACGATCATGACAAGGATGTCATTGCCGATTCCATATTGGATTGGCGCGATAAAGATAAGTTTCATCTGCTCAACGGTGCCGAAGATGAGTATTATGCCGCTTTGCCTGAACCCTATAACTGCAGGGATGATGATTTTTTAACTTTGACCGAACTGCTCAAAGTCAGAGGTGTGACCCAGGAACTTTTTGAAAACTGCCTGAAAGAAAGACTGAGCATTAAGAAGAATGAAAATGAGCTGCTGCCCCAGAAATCATCCATCCAGCAATATCTTCAGCTTGAAAACCAGGGAGACGTCAACTCCATTCAAACATTTCTTACCCTTGAAAAGCGAAGGGAAATGAACACCATCGGCAGATTATACGATCATTCAAAAATTAATATTAATGCCGCATCACCTGGTATGCTCATGGTGCTTCCCGGAATGACCGAGTCTCTGGTTAAAGAAATTGTGGCATACAGAAAAGAAAAAGATTTTGCGGCCCTGGATGAGTTTGAAAAGATTGTTGGCAAGGAAGTGTATCCAGGTTTGAAGTTCTTTATTTCTCTGTCCTTGAGCAGATATTATACCATTACATCCATTGCCAGGGTGGATGGTTCTGATATTGTTGCGACGGTAAAAATGGATATATGGATTGATAATTCCAAATATGACGGGTATAAAGTGTTGCAAAGATATTAGGAGAACCATGGAGAAAGTGTTTTTACAAAACAGCATCGGCATTGATGTCCGGAACAACAGAATCTGTTTGGGGTGGATCAGGGGGTCATTAAAAGGGGTTGCCTTTGAAGGGTTTGAGACCTATGACCATGATGCGCAAAGCAAACAGGATATTTTGTCACAAATTGATGTGTTCCTGAGCGAATTCATTGAAACGCATGGAATCAAGGATTTTCATCTTTTTATAGGGATTCCGGAAGCATATTGCCTGATAAAGGAAATTGAATTGCCCTTCTCGGTCCGGGATGACCTGGCATCTGTTCTGGCCTATGAAATCGAAAAGTATATCCCCATGCCCGCATCGAGTGTGGTCTATGGGTTCAGGGTGACGGGTGAGGACAAATCAGGGGGCACTATCAAGGTCCTGCTGCAGGTGTTAAAAAAACAAGACTTAAATCCTTTTTTGGGGTTAAAGGATTTCATCCCCGGCGGGATTACCGCGATCGTGCTGACACGTTCGGCCGTTGAAGAATATGAGGCCCATGTTCAATCGGGCAAAAAACCCTATATCACAGGTGTTGATGACGCTTTAAGCGCGGCTGGCGACCCCGAAACAATACGGACCCTGGCACTGGCATTTCAAAATTTCAATATCAACAAAAAAAGAATTAATTTTTTGCCGGAACGATTCAGGAAAAAACCTTCCCGGCTGCCAATTTTCACTTTTATAGCGCTTTTTTCCCTATGCATCATCACACTGATCGTCATGGGATCAAGTTACTATCTCCAAGGCCGGATTCAAAACAGACAGCTTGATGCAAGATTGTCAGAATTGAAACAACAGGTGCAAAAAGCGGAAAAACTTACCGCACGGATAGATACCCTTGAAAAAAAGTCCAATGAAATTGAGGACATCATGGTCATCAGGCCCTCTGCCTTGGATATACTCAAGGAGCTGACCCTTCTGATACCGCAAGATACCTCCTTAAAGGAGTTTGAATTCAAAAAACAAATTGTGAGGATCAAAGGCAATTCAACAAATGCCTCACGCCTCGTCGAACCCCTTGAAGCCTCCCCGCTTTTTTCAGGTGTGGGGTTTGAATCCAAAATAACCATTAAGGAAAATAATCAGGAATCATTTATTATTAAAATGAAGTATGAACCCAAAAATGAAAAATAATACCATCCTTACAAAAGAAAGAATCATCATTCTTGCAGCAGGTCTGTTGATGTTGTTCATTGGCGGTGTATACCGATTTTCTCCGGATATTCAGATTTTTTCTGCGGCCAAAAAAATCCAGAGGATTACAAAGTATCAGGAACGAGCAGGAACGCTTCCAATGCTTGAAGACCGGCTTATTTTTTTAACGGCCCATACACAAAAATTGTCTGGTCACCTTATTACAGCCAGCTCACCTGAGTTAGCCGGGGTTGCGGTTCAGAATATGTTAAGGGAGATGTCTTCCCGGGAAGCGGTCTCCCTTAGAAGCATCAAGGCTTTAAAGGCAGATGACAAATCCTATCAACATGTATCCATCGTACCGGTAAATTTGCAACTTACCGCTAAAATCAGACAGCTTAAAAATTTATTATACAGGATTGAAGCCTCTTCAAAGCTGCTGTCGGTTTCGGAACTGCGAATAATCCGGCCGAGTGCGGATCAATCCGATGACTTAAATATTATTATGACTGTCCAGGGCTTTTTGGATAAAAAGAGTTGAAACAAAGAGGGAAAAAATGATTTCAAGATTTTGGTGGTTTAATTTTGCGCTTTCAATCATTATCCTTGTGTTGGTCATAAACACCATCATGATATGGCAAACGGATGGCATTATTCCGCCTCCTAAAGTGTCAGAATCCAAAACTCAATGGCCGGAACCCCTATCCGTGGAAATCCAAAGACAGAAGACGGAACAATATGATGCCATTGCCACAAAAAATTTATATAATGAACACCGCAAAGAAAATATTCCCCCGCCTGTAATTA
>CAYWNB010000047.1:0-15286 GCA_964459195.1 uncultured Desulfobacula sp. | reverse complement strand
GTCATTACAAATGATCAAATTGAAAAAAAACTTTTTGCCCCGACACATACCCGTGAGAAAAAACAGGCCATCACCAGGCTACAAAGACCGATTAAGGGTCTAAATAATTATAAAACAGGCCAAAAGGGGAAACCGGGAGATATTGTCATCAATTTTAATGATGCCAGTTTAAGCGAAGTTATCAACACCTTTGCTGAAATATTGAAAATTGATTATATTCTGGAAGCAGGTCTTAAAGGCAGTGTCACTGTCCATACTGCCGGAGGACTCCATGAAGAGGATATTTTCCCCATTTTTTTTCAAATTCTTGAAGCAAACGGATTAACCGCTGTTAAAGAAGGGGGTCTTTACCGGATTATTCAGCTGGGAAAATCGTCCGGCCTTCCTTTAAATGTGCATATGCGATCGGATCTGTCCGATTTGAGCCCGGGTGAACGCATTGTTATTCAAATCATTTCCCTGGATCATATTGATGTCAATGAGATGATTAAAATAATCAAACCCTTTGTTTCGGCAGGAGGGATGATTGTCTCCCAGGATGATTCAAACACCATGCTCCTGGTTGATAAAGGGATAGTTGTGTTAAAGGCTCTGAATCTGGTAGAGGTTTTTGATGTTGATACCTTTCAACAAAAAAACCACCAATTTTACCTGATCAAAAACATGGATGCCGAAGACGCAGTGAAATTGCTGGCGGATCTTTTAAAAGCCTATGGCAAATCAGAGACAAAAACCACCCTGATTCCCATCAAACGATTGAACACGATCATAGGGGTAAGTTCTGATGCCAATGTGCTTGAATGGATAGCTGCCATACTGGCGCAACTGGATGTACCAGGGTATGATTCAACCCCCAAGATTTATGTTTATAAAGTTCAGAATGGCGGTTGCGCGGAGCTTGGGTCGATTCTCGAGAGTGTTTTTTCACAAACAGGAGTGGAAAAGAAAAAAGAAATTGCAACTGGAATTTCTAAAAAGACCGAGGATAAAAATAATATAGAGTTGGTTTTTGCCGGGGGACTCGGAACAACCGCTCCTAAGGGGTTGGGGGCGATCAAGGCAACGGGGTTGCCCGGAGTCTCCGGCGGTAATTCAAAAAATAAGGAGACCACGGCCCCAAAGAACAGGGTTTCTTTGCCATCGGAGACGGGTACGGATACCTTAAAAGGGGAGATCAAAGTTTCATTGGATGAAGTGCGAAATGCCTTGATCATACAAGCCTATCCCTCTGATTACCGGGTGGTTAAAACCATATTGGAACAATTGGATATCATGCCGCGGCAGGTTCTCATTGAGGTGACCATTGCCGATATTACCTTAAATGATAAAAGTGATCTGGGTGTCGACTGGACGAAACTGGTATCTGCAGGTGCGGATGGAGCAGTGGGAAAAGGGACTACATCGGGTACCATCGGAGAGACGGGGATAAATTTCACCATTGGACTTTCTGATACATGGAAGACCGTTCTTTCCATGCTGGCCAGTGAGGGCAGGGTTGATGTTTTATCCACACCGGTGCTGCTGGCATCTGATAATAAAAAAGCCACCATTGACGTTGCCGATGATATCCCCGTGGTTACCACGGAATATAAAAGTGTGACCCTTGGGGACGATGTTGTTGAAACCAGCGTGGCATATCGGAAAACCGGTCTTATTCTTGCGGTAACGCCCCATATCAATGACAAGGGATTTGTGACCATGGAAATCAGCCAGGAGGTCAGCAACGTGGGGGACGGTGTGATCGCCGGGGGACAAGAGTATCCCTCTTTCAGGACAAGGAATATCAATACCGTCTTTACGGTTAATCATGAGCAAACAATCATGATAGGGGGTCTCATGAGCCAGACTGAAAACAAGGACAGTGATGGCGTTCCTTACCTGAGTGCCATTCCGGGAATCGGCTGGATGTTTGGAAAACAGAGCGACTCCTTTACTAAAACGGAATTGACTATTTTTATTACCCCCCATGTCATCTATTCCATGGGGGATGTGGATCAGATTACCAATGAATTCAAATACCGGTTGAAAACCATAGAAGATTTTAAAAAAAAAGATAACCTTTGAAGTTTAAAAAAAAATAATTTAATGGACCAACGAATAAAACTGTTGTTTTTGGGGATTTCCTTTCTCATATTCCAGGCCACTGGTGTGTGTGCCGGGGAATCCAAAAAAGCCGCAGTTTTTTTTTCTGATGCCATCAAGCCCTATTACCAAGCCGCTCAAAGCCTTGAAACAGCGCTGAAAAATAATAAGATTGCCACTGAATTTGTTGAAGTTAAAGACCTGACCCAAGTGGCATTTGAGTCCAAATGCCGGGATCTTGTTAAAGACGGGTATGTCTATTGGGTCAGTATCGGGCCCTTGGCAATGGATAAAATATATCATTATAATTTACCTGAAGTCGCGGGAAGGGTTTTTTCCATGGTGTTGGCTCCGGGAAAAATACTCCGTCAGCCCAATATTCCATGCGGTGTCAGTTTAGCAATTCCGGTTGAAATACAGGTACAAGAACTTCTTGCTTTGTTTCCTCCGGATATCAGGCCGGGAATTATCTATGACCCGGAACAAAATTCAGTATTTGTGGAACAAGCCGCCTTAATGTTTCAAAAGCATGGGATTGAGCTGAATTTGTTAAAGGTGAATTCAATGTCCGATGTCCCCAAAGCACTGACCATGGGTATCAAGGAGATTAACTTTTTATGGATGATACCCGATCAAAGCGTTATTTCAGAAAGCATTATTCGCTACATTATTAAAACCACCATGAAACATGGGGTCGGGGTTGTCGGATACAACCGATTTTTTCTCAAACAGGGGGCTGTAGCTGCCTTTGTTATTAATTATGAAACAATTGGAAAACAGACAGCCGGTATTCTGATGGATTTGATGAACCATGACACCTGCCGTTCATCGGATCCGGTGTTTAATTTGACGATTAACAAGGCGTTAATCGAAATGCTTGATTTGACCAAGACACCCTAGGAATTATTTGTAATGAGATTACTGAATAAAAGCGGGATTCAAATCAGACTGCTCGTGGCGGCTTTCTTTATGGTGAGCAGTGTTGCCTTTGCATTACAGCTTGCAGGCGTTCAGATTACAAGAAATTTCATGCAGAAAAGATTTTCCGACAGAATCTCATTCCTTGCCAAATATCTGGCCTTGAATGCTGAGGTGGGGGTGCTTATTAATGACAGGGAGGGGCTTGAGAGCCTTGCCTTGCATCTTCTGGGGGAAGAAGATGTCGGCAGGGTCACCATACTGGACAATCAAAATACCATGTTGGTGGATATTCAAAGAAAGGTTTCCAATCCGATTTCTTCTGTTGAAACGCCGGTGACATTCAAGAAAGCCGGCGATGAGAACCTGCTTTTTTCGAAGCCGTCTACGAATCCCTTCCTTTCAAAATCCCAGGAACACATACAAATCATTGGAAAAGTCAGAATCATCTATTCAACCCATGGTATTGATCTGTTAATGGAAGAAATTACGAAAAAATTTCTGATGCTTTCCGGTTTCCTGGCCATAATTGGCGGGGTCGTCTTTTTTTTCATATCCCGTCCCATGGTGAAAGAGGTTAGAAAACTTGCCGATGGTGCTGAAGAAGTGGGAAAAGGTGATTTGAATTACCGGGCGGACATCGGCTCTCTGCCGGAGACCCGGAAGCTTTCAATGGCTTTTAATAATATGCTGGATTCCCTGGAACAGAACAGGTTTAAACTCGATGAAGCAAACAGCAGGATGGTTAGACACCAGGCCCTGGCAGAAGTCGGTAAGTTTTCCCTCATGATTGCCCATGAGATTAAAAATCCCCTGGGAATTATTAAAAGTTCCTTTGACATGTTAAGAAAAGATTATGCGATCCCCAGGGATAATCAGTTTTCCTATTATATTGAGGATGAAATCAGGCATGTGAATTCATTGGTTGAGGATTTTCTTGCTTTTTCAAGGCCTTCGGAGGCAGTGTTTAGGCAAATAGATCTTACGACCATGCTGACAGAAATTTGTAACCGTTTTCAGCTGATGTATGATAATAATTCCCAGGTAAGTTTTAGCCGGGAGCAGGTTCTAGAGCAACCTTTTTTTGCGCAAGCAGATGAAGCCTTGCTGACCAGAAGTATCTCCAATCTTTTAAAAAATGCCTATGAATCCATTGGAGACAAGGGAAACATATTTGTAACAGTGGACATATCATCGCACAATGAGTGGTGCATGCGGGTTGCCGATACCGGGCCAGGGATTTCAGCCAAAGACATGGACAGGATATTTGATCCTTTTTACACGACAAAGATCAAAGGGTCGGGCCTGGGGCTTGCGTTTGTAAAACAGGCTGTCTCAGCCCACGGGGGCAATGTCACAGCGGAAAACCGACCGGGCGGTGGTTCGATTTTTACGATTATTATTCCGGGGATGGAATAGGAAAAAGAGGTGCCTTATATGGACAAAGCAACGATATTGATTGTGGACGATGAAAAGAGGATACGCCATCTATTATCCTTGCTGCTTGAAAGAAACGGGTATGAAACGGTCCAGGCCAGGGATGGCCTGGAGGCCTTTGAGATGATGAGAGAAGTTTCCTATGATTTATTGATCAGCGATATTAAAATGCCCAACCTGGACGGCATGGGCCTTTTAAGAACGCTTCGCAAGGAAAAGATATATACCCCTGTCATTTTTATCACGGCTTTTGCAACGGTTGAATCTTCTGTTGAAGCCATGAAGGCAGGGGCTTCGGATTATATTACCAAACCCTTTGAAGAAGAGCGGATAATCGTTACCGTAAACAGATGCCTGGATTTGTCCCGGGTCATGGCAGAAAACAGGCAGCTCAAAGAAGAAATAAATACAATTTCCCATAAGGGCAATATTATTTATGAGTCAAAAGAGATGCAGGATGTGATTAATTTGGGGTTCCGGGTTGCCGCCACATCTTCTGTGGTGATGATAACGGGAGAATCCGGTACGGGTAAGGAATTGCTTGCCAGATATATCCATGAAAACAGTGACCGAAAGCACAATCGGTTTGTGCCCTTAAATTGCGCGGCAATTACCCCGACCCTTGTGGAATCGGAACTTTTCGGATATGAAAAAGGGGCTTTTACCGGGGCGGAATCAAGGAAAACAGGTAAATTTGAGTATGCAACAAATGGCACCCTGTTTCTGGATGAAATTGGGGACATGCCTTGGGAGGCCCAGGCAAAGCTCTTAAGAGCACTTCAGGAACAGCGTTTCCAACGGGTAGGGGGGAATAAAGAGATACCGGTTGATGTGAGGATTATATGCGCAACCAACCAGAATCTGAAAAGAATGGTGGAGAAAGGGTCTTTTAGAAGCGATCTCTTGTATAGGATTAATGTTTTCCCCATTGAAATGCCGGCCTTAAGAGACAGAACCGATGATATTATCCCTCTGGCAAAGTTTTTTCTGTCACTCCAGACGATTCGGGGGGATGTGCAGCTGACAAAAAGCGCCAGTGCAATTTTGCAAAAATATCACTGGCCGGGAAATGTCCGGGAACTTCAAAATGTCATTGAAAGATCGGTTATTCTGGTTGGGGAATGCGGAACCATCTCCTCGGAGACCCTCTTTTTTTTAGAAGACCCCCATCACGTGTGCGAAGAAAAAAACGGATTTTTCCTGCCCGAAAAAGGCATCTCTCTGGAGGAGCTTCAGTTTGACCTGGCCAGGCAGGCCTTGGAAAAAACCAATAACAACCAGACAGCGGCGGCAAAGCTTTTGGGGATGACCCGGGCAAAATTCAGGGTTTTGATGAAAAGAGAAGATGAGTAAGCCTTTATACATATTATGGATGATGATCAACCTGTCTGCAATGATGCTTTTCGGCATTTGCAATGCCCAGGAGTATCATACGGATTTGATGTTTGTCGGTGAAGAACTGAAAATCATGACCATTGCCTCCGGACGTGAAGAAGGGGCCTGGAACGCTCCGGCTATTGCCGATGTGATTACACAAACACAAATTGATCTGGGGGTATCCACCCTTTCTGACCTGCTCAATTTAGAGCCCGGATTTCTGATGTTTGGCAACGAAGTCGGTTATAATGCGTATTTGAGGGGAATATCCGATTCAGTCCTTTTCTTATATGGGGCCGTACCCACGGGGTCCAAGCTGAACACCAATTATAACCGGATTAATCCGTACCTGTCCATGGCATCCGTAAAACGGATTGAGATGATTCGCGGTCCCGGATCGGTATTGTGGGGACCGGATGCCTTTGCAGGGATTGTGAACATCGTGCCCATGACCGGGAAAGATTTTCAGGGGGTCAAAACCGGTATCGGGGCCGGCAATTCTGTCAAAAGTAAAGAGGCATATCTGAACTGGGGGTATGAGAATGACCAGTGGAATTCTTTTGTGTCCATATCCGGGGGCCGGGGCAAAAAATATGCAAGGGATGACTATAATTTTGTTCAGTTTTGGGGAGATCAAGACAATTACCTGCCGGTTTCCCCTGAATTGCGTTATGGAGATCAAACCCTGGAGAATCCGAAATTTTTTGAACTGATGGGGAATGCAGGTGTAGGGGATTTGTTTAAAATCAGCACCAACATCTCTTTTTATTCCAAGCCCTATACCCGCCAGGATCTTCCCGGGGATAATCTCGTGTGGAAAGAGGAACATGAAGCATTGTCCGGGTTGGTCAAAATTGAAGGGAGCAAAAAATACTCTATCACTTCCGGGTTCAGGTGGACCGCATATTTTTCATGGTTTGATACCCAAACCCAAATTGTGGACCTGACCCTGGAAGATAGGGATCAGGTGGTATTTGGTGAGATTGTCCATGAGAAATCATTGCTCAACGGGGACGGGCTCTTGACAACCGGTGCGTCCATACGCCAGGAAGAGGGGGCGGACCTGTCGGTATGGGACGCCTATTATTCGGATTATTTTTCCGATGACAATGTGTCGTTTCTGCCATGGGTGGATTTGTATGATTATTCAATTACCACTCTTTCTCTTTTTGGCCAATACGAGCAAACCATCGGGCCCGTAGACATCTGGGCAGGGGTTAGGGGCGATGACCATGAAGATTCCAGCGGTAATGTCTCCTATAACACCGGGTTTTCCTGGAATCCTGTCGATCAATGGGTTTACAAGGCAACCTATGGGAATGCCTTTAGAACACCGGTTGCAAAACAGTTCCAGGAAGGAAAGACAGATGTGGAAAATATTGAAACCATTTCCATGCAGGCCGGTTGGAGACCCCATCAAAAAGGCCAGGTGGATCTGACCGGATATATCAGCCGATTGCAGGACATGTATGTTCAGGATCCGGTCGTCGGCCTTTCAGAACCCGGCCACCAGAATCTGTATGGGATCGAATTAAAGGCAAATTATTCTCCTTTGCCGTTGCTGGACCTGGGTGCAGGGGTTGCCTGGGTTAACAATTCAGGCGATGCCACCCATTTTCGGTATAATGATTATTCATATTGGGAAGGCGGCGAACTTGTTGATCATTATACAAACATCTATGAACCCTATGATTATGGTGCCAGAATACTATTCAATGCCGAAGTTATATACCGGATTAACAAGCAGTACACCATCCGGGCCGAATGCCGGTACGTTTCGGAAAGAAACGCCCATTACCTGCTGAATGAAACCACCGAGAAGTATTCGGATGTCTGGCTGTTTGATCTGGGGTTAAAGGTGTTAAATATATTCAATTCATCTCTGGACGCGGATATTTTCGTTAAAAATTTGTTCAACCGAAAGTACATGGCGCCGGGCAGTTTCGGGCCCGTTGAAGGAGAACCCTTTTCCATGGGGTTAAAAATTGAAAAGACCTGGTAGCTGCAGCACAGGATGACAATGGCATTTGCGCCCAAACATTGGTTGGATATAGCCAGGACGGTTGAATGTAGCCAGATAATTGCCCTTGTTCCATGGGACGTCTGGGAAATCAATTGGTTCTTGAACCGGGTTGTTTTGGAAAAAAATCAAGTAAATAAGGTCTTTATGAAATAATAGCGTGAAGACCACATTGATATTTGAGTTCTGGTACGTTGTTTGCTTTAGTATTCCATATGAATTTTTCTAATACCATAATCCGTCTCGTACAAATAGTCGTGTTTGTATTTTTTATGAACCTGTCTGTGGTTTACGGGGGGCAGATCAGTTCCGTCGAGTTCAAACTCATGGCGCTTGTAAATCAGCAGCGGACAGAGGATTTTGTGTTAAACAGCGTGCTGTGCCGGGTGGCGGAAGATCATGCCATCAAGTTGTTTGTTGGTGAGTTTGATGCCGCTCAAAAAATCGAAGCAGATAGCTATCTGAGTGTTGAAGAGGCAGGGTACCGTGCGATTGCCAGCAATGAAATGACAGCCATGGTTGTGTTTTCAAATTATCTTACGTCAGAGGATGCCGCACGGGTTTTGTTTGAATCTTTGGAGAAACAGGCCACCGATATGCAAGAGGAGGAGGCAGTCTTTTTTTCCGGATTCTCAGAAATGGGCATCTGTGTTTATGAAACAGCTGTAGCTCTGGGTCGACGCCAGTATAATGTATACCTGGCCGTTTTGATCTATGCCCAGCCGGTTAATGGTGCAACGGAAAATCATATCATGGAAGCCCGGCTTAAAAATTTGATAAACCAGGCCAGAACAAAACCCCTGGAGGTGATTGAGTGGGCCGGGATCTCTTTGGATAGCGCCAGCGAAGGGGGTGTGATAGGATCTTTATCGCCTGTGAATTCTGCTGAACTCCAGGAGGCAGGAACAATTCGAACCTATTCTTATGCATCCATGGACACCGATCCCAATGTTATTGTGGAAAAAATATTTTCAGACCTGCTCGTTGATGAACTGGTTTTAATCAGGGGCGGCAATCCAATCTTGTTTGCCCCGGAATTTAACGGGGTTGATATTCAGGTCGCTCGGAATTTGGTGGCGGTTGAGGACGGATATGCCCTCGATTATGTGGCCAAGGTGGGGTTCGGTAATATTGAACCCCAGGACAACATGATAAACGGCCTTTTTTATTCAGACGATAATCTGAACAATTTATATGACGCAGGCGAAGGATTGTCACGCACGCCCATGATCGTATGGGATGCCGGTATCCATTCCAGAACGGGTATGTCCGGTGAAATCATGGAGCTGGTCGAAACACCTCACCACAACGGGTATCAGGTGATTCTCTTTCCGGACAACCATAAAATGGTGGTGCAGGATGTTGGTTTAAACGAAAACAGGTTCGTGATCATACAGATACAAAACAAATCTTTGGAATGAAAATTTTAAGGAGGTGAAAACAGGAGTTTAAGTTGAAGTAAAGCGTGTTAACGGGAATTGTGAATTTAAAATTGTTAGCTAAAAAATCAAATTTTACTAGGAGAAAAAACGAATGAAAAAATTGTTTATTATGATAACAGCATTGATGGCAGTTGCAATTTTTGCAACATCTTCCTTTGCTAGTAACGAGGTCCAGATGACCTTGACCTCCCCCACCATTTACAAGGCTGGCTGCGAGAAAATTGGTTCAACTACCTATTCTTTTGACGCTGGCTCCGTTATTAGTTCCGGTGACTGGTGGTACATGGATCTTCCTCAAAACGTGACCCTCTGCAAAAGTTATAACTTTGTAGTTGCCGGTATGAATGCTACGGCATATCCCACGGTACAGATCAACGCTGGGCTTAATCCCTATCAAAATGTCGCATTCGACAAAAATTCTTCCATTGGCAGTTTAACTAGTGGTTCAACAGGTCCTTTTTCCACAAGCGGCGAAGACGGGATTTGTACCGCTGATGGCAATATAGCCTTTCTCGTGAAAGGAGTCAAGGGTACCAGACGGGTTACCATCTATGCCCTAACAGACACAACTACTGCAACGACGCTTACAGCTGGCTCTAAAAGTACAATGCAGCTTAAGCTTTTTGATGGTAAATCCTGGAGCAAAACAAACGACACCGCCACCAATACGACCAGAATCCTTCTGAATCGTGTTCAAGTTACTGGAGACACCATATATGGCCAAGTCGGCACCACCGCCGGCACAAATGATGAAGTTATCGGCGGAAACGCTTCGATTGATGCAGTTGCTGGCGCACCCTATGTGGAAAATACACTTTGTTCCAACAACGAAGAGATGGAAACACAGTATCTGCAGACTTCCTATGCATCAAAATCTGATAAGTTCACCTTTTCCGGTGACTCTCAGATTGCGCATGTTGCTTCAGAAAATGCCATCACCCTTAAAGCCTGCAACGAGAAGGGTGCCATAGCATATGACATCCTCCTTAACAATACCCAGAGCGCACATGCCTGCTGGTTTGCATATGATAATGTAGCTGTTACCGCAAATGCAAATGGAAACTACTGCGAGACTTCTGCAACTGTCTGGGGCGCATTAGGACAGCGGTTCCTTATTGAAGCACTTAATGGTTTTGGCGACATTGATGATAAATACTCTGTTTCTGCCCAGATCACTTCACCCAGTGATGGTGTGTACTTCAGTGACGCTCCTACTGTGAAACTATTCAAGTCTACAGACGACGACTGTGTTGATGATGGTATTACACCCACACCCACACCTGTATTCACTGCATACCTGGGGGGAACTACTCTTGCAGCTGCTTATGCACCGACTACCTGTACTATAGACGCCACCAAACGAGTTACCAAAGTAGCTCAGACCGCTGCAACTGTATTTAAAGTTGACAACGGAGCCGTTAGTTATGATACAATCATGATTGATATGCCAGCTTTCGCCTTTGGAAGCACGTTGGTTGAAGCTGGCGAAGCTGTAACCGTATCAGTTTCACTTGACAGATATCCTTGTGGTACAATTTTCACCGGAACCAGAACCATTGGTACATTTGTAACTATCTGTGGTGCTGTTGCTGGACAAACTACCCTGAGATACCCCTGGCTTCCCGGCACAGCTGCTGCTGGATGGTGGGGCGGATATGCAATTACCAACTTTGGAACAACTGCTGGTACTGCAATTCTCACCTATCGTGATTCCAATGGTAATACCGCAACTTATACCACACCAAGTATTGCGGCAAACGCTCAGTGGGTAAATTCAGCTGTTACATCTGCAGACCTTGCCAACACAGTTGTGGCATCTCCCTATGATCCTACTCTGAACTTTAGTGTTAGTGCTGCCTGTGCCTTTACGGCTAAAGGGTTTGCATTCACTGGAAATGGAACAGAAGGTGTCGGTTACAGTGTTGACAATTAATAATTGTTCATAATTAAACCGGGGGCAGCCTTTTCAGTTTAAAGGCTGCCCCTTCCCAAAGATTTTACTTCAGTTTGAATTATATATCGGGGGAGGAAGTATTTCTCCCCCTTTTTTTATGCAGCCCGGTGACGATAAGGTGGTATATGCTGAAAAGGCTCATTCTCGGATTGATATTTTTTTGTTCCATGTCCTGCTGTGTACAGGCACAAACGGAAACCGCTGTCTCCGATGCGATTCCCTGGTCCGGCTGGTGGTGGCCGGAAAGAAGCGGCGGACTTGCAACGGGTAAGGGCTACAGGGGTTCCCCGGCCCCCCTTGAAAAGTTTGATCTGCTTACGTCCAATGTTTTGCAAGGGCCTGCAACCCGGTTTTATCTGGAAAACAACTACGATCCCCTGGCAGTGAGGTGGTTTGGATTATGTGATTCCTGGGCAGCGGCTTCCATCCTCGAACCTATCGATTTTGCCGTATCCACCGTACAAAATCTCTATTTTCATATCGGCGATAAAAAAGGTCTTTTAACCCTTGCCCATGAACTGGACAACACGGCCTCCCACTCCCAGACCATGGATTCTCCCCTTGTCCTCCATGAATGGCTTCAACGGTATATCCGGGATGGGAAAAAGGCCTTTTATGCGGATTTGGACCCGGGTATCGAGTCCTGGAACTACCCTGTCTATAAATACCACATGGATATCAGTGATTTTGGTACTGAAGTCTATGTGGTCTGCACGATTTATTATGCCGATGATATGGTGGATCCGGATTATTCAGGGACACAAGAACTTTCCAAAATTTATTATTACACACTTTTTAAGGATGGAAACACGTATTCCGGCGGCGAGTGGGGAATGCAAAGCAGCTATGATCGCCCGCAAAACCTGGTCCTCCCGGAAACACGCGTGGCAAAAAATCCCTATCTGGATTACCCTACCATTCAACAGATTGCCCAATCAAAAGATGATGAAGTTGAATCTGATTTGCCCGTTTCCTTGAACCCAGGGATGTACAACCTGGTTCTGATGAATCAGGACCACTATATTTTAAACGCAGAGGCGTCTGATACCGTGTATCTTGTGCTGGAGCGTGTGGATACAACAGATGAAATTATGCGGGTCTCCATAAAAGACGATCAGGGAGAAGAAATTTATACCGGCACGGTGTCCGGGGAAAGCAAAATTTCCCTGGACGATGGCCGGGCGCCCTATGATATCAAGGTCACAAAGGACGGGTATGATACTCCCGGTCTCTATCGCTTAACCTATGATATTAAAAAGCAATTTGAATATATCCGGCCAAAGGCACAAAAGGGATATGGGTGGGGGGGCTATGCCCTGGTCAATGCCACCGGGTCTGAAATTAAAAATATCATCCTATCCGGATATACACAAACAGGGGAAGCGCTGGATTCCTATCTCGGCCCTTTTTCCCTGGATGCCTTTGCAAAAAAAACGATTTTAAGTGCTGATTTTCCCTTTAGAAATCAAATCGAAAAACAAGATTTTTATGGGATCAAGATTCATTCCCCTGAAACCATACGAATGGTCAATCTGTCTGGGCTTAACGGCCAAAATATGGAATCGTTTCCGGTCCAGAAAATGAGTAAAAAATTGATTATTTCCGCAAATCCGAATTATTTTGACTTTGGGATTATAAAATCCTGGGGGATTTATAACCCATCTGCCAGGGCTGCAGCATTTTCAATGACGCTTTTTTCCAAGGACGGGAATTTGGAGGAAAAGATTGAACAAGATTTTGGCCCAAAGGAAATAAAGCACTTTGACCAATACACCTCTCCTTTTAAAACCTATCCGGAGAACGGCTGGATCAGCGTCGAGTCGGACCAGGAATTTTCTGGATATGAGGAATGGCTTTCCAATCGAAATGATGCCAATGAAGTCCTTCCAGCCCTGATTCCCGGGAAACAATTTTATGTTCCCAATCCAGCAATCACCGGGGGATGGAACACCCAGCTATCCCTTATCAATACCGCTGATGCCGACACCGTTGTATCAGTAACATTGATCAATAAGTTGTCCGATGATATAAAAACCCGGGTGACTCTGTCCGCCCATGCAGCACTTGAGACAGATATAAAAACACTTTTCCCGGATCTTTCCGATGATCTGGTTTTGTCCGGTATTTTGAAAATCGGTTCTGAAAATGAAATTGCAGGGTATTATAAGTATGTTCTCTCCAGTCAAAAAGATTTTATGTCCATACCGTTTACGGATGCCGGTGATATGAAAATGGTTCAAACCATTCCCCATGTCGCATCCAACAATCTCTGGTGGACCGGGGTCAGCCTCTGCAATGTCGGGGACCTGTCATCGGTGCTCAAGATTATCCCCTATGATGATACCGGCAAACCTTTGACTGAAGGCATTGTCCGCCTGACCCTTGAAAAAAATGAGAGATATACCAATCTTGTCTCTCAACTGTTTGTCAATACTCCAGGCTTGACAATTTCACACCTGGTCATCTCTGTTGAACAGGGAAGTCCGGTGTTCGGGACGTATGGGTATGGATCCTCTGATATGAAAATGCTTGCCGGATCAAAACTCAATTAGTTGACATGAATGAGGCATATGGTTTATAGTTATGTTTTTTTCATTTATTCATAGGGGGAACCAAGATGAAGCGGTTGTGTTTGTATGTGTGTATATTTGTGTGTCTGTTCTATAATCTGTGCGGTTCTAAGGAGCTTGTGGTCCTTTATACCGGAGATACAAGCGGGTTTGTCCTTCCCTGCGGCTGAAGTATTAAAAAAGGCGGACTGGCCCGGAGGGCCGGTATGATAGACGAATTACGAAAAACCAATAAAAATTTGATTCTTGTTGATTCAGGCGACATGTTTTTTAAAACAAAAAGCCTTCCCCAATTAAGGGCAAGGCTTGTCCTCGACGGGATGAACCGGATGAAGTATGATGCCGTGACCTTTGGAGAAGGTGACTTAAATATGGATTTTGAGTTTTTTTTGAAAGAAATCGCAAAAACTTCCATGACCTATGTTTCATCCAATATCCAGATTTTGGACAAAAAAAACAAAAAATTGCTTTTGCCCTATGTAATCAAGGAGATTGACGGTTTGAAAATAGCGGTTACCGCTATAACGCCGGAAGTGATGATGGATAGCCAAGTCCTTGAAAACAAGCAGATAAAAATAGATGATCCGATCCTGGCCTTGAAGGAAACAATCGCGGAACTAAAGGAGAAAAGTGATTTTATTATTCTTCTTTCCCATTTCGGGATGGCCGGCACAAAGAACCTGCTCACTTACAATGACCTGTCTGATGTTTCCCTTGCCATTGCAGGGCACGGAAGGTTATTGACCGACACGGTTGAAAAAATAGGCGATACACGCATCGTTCAAAACAGTCTGGGGGGCGAATATTTGTCCATGCTGAAATTTAATTTGGATGACACAGGAAAAATCATAGATTCCAACCTGGAAAATATTGCGTTAACAAAGGATGTGCCCGAAGACTTATACTTGATGGAGCAGATGGGGAAATTCAGCGCCGAAAAATTAAAGCATGAATCAACCAGAGAAGAGCAGAAGGTCCAGGAGGCCAGTGAAAAAGAAAGCCTTAAAATTTTGCAGCTTTCTCCTGAAGCATTTATTAAAAAGATGAAATTAAAAAATACGGATTAAGGTTCGTAAAATAAGGATAGGTTATGAATAGAAGAAGGAACTATAATAAAGCACTTGTCTGTATAATTATGGGGTTTGTCGTTTTGGGAGCTGCTGTTGGCAGCCTTTCTGCTCAAGAAAATAAAACACAGAAGGCTCTGAAAATTCACGGCCAGGGAATAGAGTTGTGGCGTCAAGGAAACTTTACGGATGCTGCTGACAAATTAAGGGAAGCCATCAAAATTGATGATACAAATGCGAGCATTTACTATGATCTCGGCAAGCTTCTTATGGATGAATTGAAAGATACAGATAATGCAATTGACGCATTTACACTATCGGCATCATATGAAATCAACCACTGGAGAGCTTATTATAATATCGGTAAAGCCTACGCAAAAAAGGAAGATTGTAAAAAAGCCATTGAATTTTATCTAAAG
>CAYWNB010000046.1:0-18762 GCA_964459195.1 uncultured Desulfobacula sp. | reverse complement strand
GTACTGGGAAATATGGATGATATATTTCTTTCATTGTTTAATCTTTATTCTCATTACGTGTGTTTTTTTATCAGACAAAATCATTCAACTCTTTCAATACGGGATCGTCACTTTACAAAATAGTACAGGTTTCTGAATATAGTATCTGGATAAATTTAAAAAAACTCGGACTGATGAAAGAAGCGCTCGGTAAATTATAAAATTTGACTCCTGGTTGATTATGCCATAATTAATCGCCTAAAATTTTATCAAGATTTGAACCGGTATCATTGATAATCCTAACTATATTGGGTAAGCCCCCGGCTTTGCCGGAGGTCAATGACACCTTTGAGCGGTTCCCATAAGGGATGATTATACTTGAGTTGTGCCGGGTGCCTTATCCAGCAACTCCCGCACCTTCTGGGCCAGATCCATGATGGAAAACGGTTTTTGAAGAAAAGCAACTCCGTCATTGAGCATCCCCTGATGGACAATGACATTGGCTGTGTAGCCGGACATGAATAACAGTTCAATTTCCGGAACTAGGTCCGTCATCTGTTCAGCCAAATCCCGACCGTTCATTCCCGGCATGATCACGTCCGTTATAAGAAGGTGTATCCTGTCTGTTTGGGCACGGGCCATCTCAATTGCAGTAGCTGGGGTTGCTGCGGATAAAACCGAATATCCTTTATGTTCAAGCATTGTTCGGATCATTTCCAGAATATCGGGTTCATCCTCCACGAGTAAAATGGTTTCATTGCCGGAGGGGGCTGGAATTTTTGAATGGGCGGTTGCAGAAATTTCTTCCGCGGGCAGGTGTTGCCGGGGCAGATAGATTCGGAAAGCGGACCCTTGATCCGGTTCACTGTAAACATTGATGAACCCGTTGTTCTGTTTCACGATACCGTACACGGTGGCCAGGCCGAGACCGGTGCCTTTGCCGACATCCTTGGTGGTAAAAAACGGTTCGAACAGGTTTTCCAGGATTTCCTGATCCATGCCGCAGCCATCGTCACTGACCGCCAGTATGACAAAGTCCCCGGGAATGAAACCGGGATGATCTGCACAATAGGCCGGATCAAAGGTTTTCATGCCGGTTTCAATGGTCAGTTTGCCCACTCCGGCAATGGCATCCCGGGCATTGACGCACAGATTGGCCAGGATCTGGTCGACCTGGGACGGATCCATTTTGACCGGCCACAATTTCCGGGCCGGTACCCAGGACAGATCTATATCTTCACCGATGAGCCGTCGCAGCATGCTGAGCATGTTTTCAACCGTATTATTCAAATCCAGTACTTTTGGTTCGATGATCTGTTTTCTGGCAAACGCCAGTAATTGTTTTGTCAGATCGGCCGATCGCTGGGCAGTCGTTTGAATTTTTTCCAGGTTCGAATGGGGGTCTTGTTTTTTCCGGGTTTTTTCCAGGGCCAGTTCCGCATGTCCCAGGATCACGCTCAGCATATTATTGAAATCATGGGCCACACCGCCCGCCAGTCTGCCTACAGACTCCATCTTTTGAGCCTGGAGGAGCTGTGCCTGGAGCTTCTCCCGCTCCTCCTCCGCCCGCTTGTTCTCTGTGATGTCGCGAACAATCCCCCGGAAGCCGGTGGGACCACCTTTTGAATCCTTGACCAGGGAAGCGTAAAATTCCAGTGTTCTTCTTTCTCCGCCCTTCCGGAGGATATCCCATTCACAGCTTTGAATCGGTACCCTTGTCCGGTAGATCTCGTTATAGATACGATAAATTCTTTTTGCAATCGCTTCGTCTGCGGCATAGCGGCTGAAATTGGTGCCCATCATTTCATCACTGCTGTAACCGAAAAGATTGAGAAAGGTCTCGTTGAAAAAAGTGAAGTTTCCGGCCAGATTTACCTCATGATACCCTTCCGACATTTCATTGAGAATTGATCGGTAACGTTTCTCGCTTTCCCTGAGCGCCTTTTCCGCATATTTACGTTTAGTGATATCTTCCAAAAATCCCTCGAAATGGTGAATGTCGCCTGTCTCATCCTTGACAGCCCTGGCCTTGATGCTGGCCCATATATGGGAACCGTCCCGTTTACGCAGTTGCACTTCAAAGTCGCTGCTTCCCCCGTCGGTCTCCATAATTCGCCGGAAGGTCTCCCGGTCTTCAGGATTCAGGTAATGCTGTTTCCCGATATCCTGTAAATGTTCAATAAGCTCACTGGCGGAAGTATATCCCAGAATCCTTGCCAGCGAAGGGTTGGCGGCCAGGAAACGGCCATTCGATGTGGTCTGGAAAACACCTTCAACCGCATTATCGAAAAGCAGACGGTATTTTTCTTCACTTTCTTTTAAACCGGCAATGTTCTGATTTAGACGCCACTTTAGGAAAATGGTGATGCCGGTCAGACCTGCAAGCAGCAGAATACTGAAGAAGCCTATCAGGATTAGATTACGCCTGGTTTGTGGGTCCATTTTGAAATCAACGTCTATGGTGATCCATTTTTTGCGTATGGCGGTCATTTCATCGGAGGAAATCTGTTCCAGGGCCTTGCTTATGGCACTGAAAAGCAGAGGATATTCCCGGCTGACTCCAATACACCATGCAAACTGGTAATCGGTGGTGCCCGCAACCTGCAGATTGGGAATGCCTTCCAGTTCAATATAATAGGCTGCCACCGCCAGGTTTTCCACAAACGCATCGATCTGACCAAAAGCGTTACGCCGCAGCCCTTCGGATACATTGGCAACGGTGACCAGTTCGAAACGATCCTGCAGTTCCCTTTTTCGAAGATATGTTTCGGTGGCATATCCGGAAACGACCCCCACGCGCTGGCCCGCCAAATCATGCAGAGTAATTTGTGCCGATGTGGTGCGGGGTGTAATGATAACCACCGGTACCGTGGCGTAGGGTTTGGTGAAAAACGTGTACGTTTCCCGTTCATCGGTACGGACAATGGTTGGGGCAATGGCACAATCTCCGCGTTTCAAGGCGGCCAGGTGCTCGTTCCAGTCATCCAGGGGTTTTTTTAGAAAATCAATCCCCAGCAGGGATTCGATGCGGGCGATGACATCCGCTCCCATGCCTGTGAATGAACCGGATTCGGATATGAATTCAATGGGCGGAAATTCCGTATTAAAAAACAAGGTGAGTTTTTCCGGGTAGGCCTTCAGCCAGGAACGTTCTTCCTCGGTCAGACGAACAGCGCCGGAAGAGGGGATCGTATTGTCAAGTGCGAGCGCAAAATCAGAGACAGGTATCATACATAGGATGAGAGCAATATACCCGCAGAAAATCCACCCAGTTTTCGGATTTGTGGTTACCGTCGATTTCCAGGATGAGGCATTCATGACATTGGATCATTTCTCATATTGTAATTCATTATGACCGAACGGAGGTCCAGAATATGGTCAGTATTCCCATTTTATAAACTGCTTTGAAAATTATACCGATATAATCTTTACTTTCATTTTTGGTTAAGGCAAACTTATATCGTTTGTCTTTTAAAATGCAAGGGAAATTTATTGTTATTCAACTCAAGGGCATTTTTAATTTTTGATATCAACCCCCAAAAATTTAGTTTACTTGCATGATCATGACTTCAAATTATAACGAAAATAGTTTTGATTTGGGTTAACATCTCTTCATGGGTGTCGCAAAAGGTATCAAAGCATTTTTTGATCAAATGCTTATTGCCTTCGGCCAGAAGAATGTTCAGATGGGTATTCGCCATATCAGAAGCCATTTTGGGTTCTTCCAGACCGAACCGGGTGCCGTTTTCATCAAAATTAGGTTGCTCCCTCTGCCCGTTCGATGAGCAAAACTTCCACAGCCCTCACAAATGCCGTGTTGACTATCGATATGAGATCCATCATTGACAGCAATAAAATTATAGATAAGAATTGTTTTTAAAGAAAATTCACGGAGAGCAAAAGACAAAGGTGAAAAAAATATTATTAACCCGGTAATGGGCTGGTCCCTGAGACAATAAAGACATCTAAACAGCCCGAGTGCCCGAACAAAAGGAGAAGAAAAAGATGAACGAGACAATCTGGGAAACCCCTTTCTGGCCTAAAGAAGTTGCACGCACTGTACCTGATTACCATTTCCCTGTATTTAAATTCCTGGATGATGCTGCCCTGAATTATCCCGATAATGTTTTTACCATTTTTAACGGGGCCACAAAAACCTATTCCCAGGTCAAGGATACCGCCGACAGAATCGCCAATTTTCTTGCAGAAAAAGGTATCAAACAAGGAGACAAGGTGGCTATTTTTCTGCCCAATCTCCCCCACTTTCCGGAAATTTTGTTTGGCATCCTTAAAGCCGGGGCTGTCTGCGTTAATTGTAATCCGGTGTACACGGCAACAGAGCTTAATTATCAACTCAATGATTCAGAGTCAAAGATGGTTTTTTGCATGGACCATCCCCTGTTTTACGACAACACAGTTAAGGCCATTAAAGACACCCAGATCAAAACCGTTGTTGTTTGCAACATTAAATCCTATTTACCCAAATTCAAGGCATTTTTGGGTGGGCTTCTCGGGAAAATACCCAAGGCGGCAAAACATGAACCCGGTCATCTGATGTTTGATGAGGTTGTTGCCGCTGCCAGCCCCGCCCCCCCTGCTGTGGTCATCAACCCGGAGGAAGATACCGCCGTTATGCTCTATACCGGGGGGACCACCGGGGTGCCCAAGGGGGCGGAACTTTCCCATACCAATTTTACCTATGATGTAATGGGGTTGTATGAGAGCGGCCGTATTGTCCAGGATGAAGCCAAGGGAGCAGAACAACTTTATAAGGGAGGGTATCATTCCTTTCTTGGGGTTTTACCCTGGTATCATAGCTTTGGTATTACCTGTGCATTGCTGTTTGCTACCATGACCGGGAGTAAGCTCATTTGTATTCCCGACCCCAGGGCAGGCACTCCGCCCTTTACAGAGGTTCTTAAAACGGTTCAACAACACAAACCCACGATTATGCCGGCAGTGCCCACGATATTTGTGGCCTTTGCCAACCATGCCCTTTTAGACCAGTATGACCTTTCTTCTTTGATGGCATGTTTTTCAGGCGGGGCGCCTTTGCCACCTGAAGTGTGCCGGCAGTTTGAAGATAAAACAGGGGCCATTATATTTGAAGGATATGGCCTGACAGAGACAGCACCGGTTGCCACTTCTAATCCGACCAATAGGGAAACCAGAAAAATTGGTTCCATTGGATTTCCCTTGCCCGGCACCATGGTCAAAATTATGGGTCTTAACGATGATACCCAGGAATTGCCCCGGGGAGAAGATGGCGAAATAGCCGTATGCGGCCCCCAGGTTATGAAGGGCTATTGGAAAAGACCCGATGCCAATGAAGAGGTTTTCAGGCAGATTGACGGGGATCGTTATTTTCTTACAGGGGACATCGGTCATATTGATGAAGACGGATACATCACCATCACTGATCGTAAAAAAGATATGATCATTGTGGGGGGATTTAATGTTTATCCCAGGGATGTCGAGGATATACTCTATACACACCCCAAGGTGGAACTTGTTGCGGTTGTGGGGGTTCCCGATGACAGGAGCGGAGAGTCTGTAAAGGCATTCATAAAATTGAAAGAGGGCCAGAGCGCAACATTTGAAGAAATTCAAGCATTTTGTAAGGAAAATATGGCGGGTTACAAAAGACCCAGACAAATTGAGTTCCGGGACGAAATTCCCATATCCAATGTGGGCAAGGTGTTAAGGCGGGTTCTCAGGGATGAGGAACTTGCCGCAGAAAAATAAGGGGTTTAAGAAAAGCATCATAACCGCATTCCTTATGCCCGATACCATCTCAATCTCCTGGGTTGGTATCGGGCGTTCTGCCCAGGGTGATCGCAAATATCGTTTTTATGCTCAACCACATACCCGTTCAGGCCATATAACCTTTCCTTGGCCGGTTTGGACAGGTTGCATTGTGATGGTAAAAAATATTATGCCCAATGCTATATCTGCTCTAAATTGAATGACGTTCCGGTACACTATTTAAAAATTCATCATCCAGTCTTTCGATGGCATCATCCACCATCTTAACAGCATTTTTTCTATCTCTTGGAAGCTGTGCATCAAAGGGTATTGTATTTATGCCATGAATACCCAGGTAGGTCGTATCAACTTCCACCAGTTCAATAAAGGTTTTTTGTTCCTCCAGAACTTCCAATTCCGTTGCCGGAACAAATTTGCCAATTTCAACATCTTCTGCCGGCTCCGCCAAATATAAGGATATCAATATGTTTTATCCCGGCTTTATTTAACCTTTCCAGCTGCTCATAGGAATCTTTCAGGCTAAACCCTTTATTCATATATTTAAGGGTTGCTTCATAAGGATGCCTGTATGTTGGTCCCGTATATTTCATTTTAACTTTCTATATCAATAAAAGTCTTGGTTGTATTGATGAGTTTAGCAATTTTTGTTTGACTGTACGCATCTGGATGGGCCAGCCCGAAACTTGGCTTATCATTATCAAAATATTTTCCTGTAATCCCTTTATAATTTTCTGAAATTGCCAGGTCATACAAAATATCCGCACCTTTGTCGGCAGAAGACCAATATTGTCCGTATGCTTCTGCTGCCATTTATTTGATTGATAAACCATTGCGCTATAATGAACTGCGGAAAAAAATGGCAGGCGTAACTGAACGTACCCTAAGTTTACAATTGAAAAAATTAGAGACAGATGGTGTTGTTCAAAGAAAGGTAGATGGTGTAAAGCCACCCATAAAAGTTGAATATTCATTAACAGATTTTGGAAAAACACTTATTCCGTTACTCTATTCAATTGCCGAGTGGGGTGATTTTGTAGTTGAAAATCATTTGAAAAATGGGGGTTAGGTAAGGATTTTATACCGGAAAAGAGTGTTTCAAGGTAGATGACATATTCTGACCTGCCCTTTTTGCCGGGAATCCCGGTTTTGTCTTTGTGGATTTTACTCCCCCCTTTCCTTATTTTAGTGTCTGCTTTTTAAATGATTCCAATGAGTTTATGGTTGACTTTCATCATTTGAACCAACTATAGATAATGTTTGTAATTGGAATAACTAAATATGGAGATACGAGATGAAAATATTGAAAATTGACCACCTCGGCATAGCTGTCTCAAGTATTGATGAAAAGAAACATTTTTGGATAGATGCCATGGGGTTAACCCTGGAAGGCACTGAAACCGTCGAGGCCCAGAAGGTCACCACGGCCTTTTTACCCGTGGGGGAAAGCGAGGTGGAATTGTTGGAATCCACTTCTGACGATGGACCTGTGGCCAAATATATAGAAAAAAAAGGGGAAGGCATTCAGCATGTGGCCTTCCAGGTGGAAAATATCGAAGAAGCCCTGGCAGAACTCAAGGAAAAAGGGATCCAGCTCATTGACCAGGTGCCGCGAAAGGGAGCAGGTGGTGCGAAAATTGCTTTTTTACACCCCAAGGCCACCTCTGGTGTTCTAGTGGAATTGTGTGAAAGGTAAACACCCGTAAATACGCGTTCACAAAGGTTCTATTGTCTGTATTGATAACTATTAAATTTAGACCGGAGGATAACCATGTCTCAATCTGATATTCAAAAGTGGGAAGAACTTGCAATCAAAGGGCTAAGGGGAAAACCCCTTGGGGCACTGACAAAAGCGACACCCGAAGGGATTGATGTTAAGCCCCTGTATACATCAAAGGATTTGGAGCAGGTAGAATTTATTGACAATTTGCCGGGGATAGACCCCTTTGTCCGGGGACCTATGGCCACCATGTATGCGGGCCGACCCTGGACGATTCGCCAGTATGCCGGTTTCTCAACCGCCAAGGAATCCAACACCTTTTACCGTAAAAATCTGGCAGCCGGCCAAAAGGGGCTTTCCGTTGCCTTTGACCTTGCCACCCACAGAGGATATGACTCGGATCATCCGAGAGTTGCTGGGGATGTGGGAAAGGCCGGGGTTGCCATTGATTCTGTTGAAGATATGAAAATCCTCTTTGACCAGATTCCTTTGGATCAGATGTCGGTTTCCATGACCATGAACGGGGCGGTTCTGCCCATTCTGGCCGGTTATATTGTGGCCGCAGAAGAGCAGGGGGTTGCCCATGACCAGCTCATGGGAACCATCCAGAATGATATTCTCAAAGAATATCTCACCCGGAATACCTATATCTATCCGCCTACGCCCTCCATGAGAATTATTTCAGATATCATTGGGTTCTGTTCAGAAAATATGCCCAAGTTTAACAGCATCAGCATCTCCGGTTACCATATCATGGAGGCGGGTGCTGATTCCGTTCTTCAGGCCGCTTTTACCCTGGCGGACGGGCTTGAGTACGTACGTGCCGCCCTTGCAACCGGTCTTGATATCGATAAGTTTGCCCCACGGCTCTCGTTTTTTTTCGGGATCGGCATGAACTTTTTCATGGACATTGCCATGTTGCGGGCCGCCAGATTTCTTTGGGCGGAACTCATGGGTCAGTTTAACCCTAAAAATCCCAAATCCAAAATGCTTCGGACCCATTGCCAGACCTCGGGCTGGAGCCTTACCCAGCAGGATCCCTATAACAATGTGGTCAGAACCACTTTAGAATGTTTGTCCGCCGTTCTGGGGGGTACCCAGAGTCTGCATACAAATTCTTTTGATGAGGCTGTGGGGCTTCCCACGGAACTGTCTGCCAGAATTTCCAGAAACACCCAGATTCTGATTCAGGAGGAATCTCATATCTGTGATGTGGTGGATCCTCTGGGAGGATCCTATTATGTGGAAAGTCTGACCCAGAACATCATTGACGAGGTCAGAAAAATATTAAAAGAGGTTGAGGGTTTGGGCGGCATGGCCAAGGCCATTGAGTCGGGCATGCCGAAAATGAGAATAGAAGAAGTGTCCGCTCGTCGACAGGCCCGGATTGACAAGGGTGAGGATGTGATTGTCGGGGTCAATAAATACAAGATTGAAGATGAAATCCCGATCCCGGTGAGGGAAGTTTCCGAGGATGTCAGAGAAGAGCAGGTGGCACGGCTGAATCAGATTAAACAAGACCGGGACAATACCGTCGTAAAAAAGGCGTTGGATGATATCATAACGGCCTGTAAGAATGGGGGGAATCTTCTGGAGGTCTGTTTGCCGGCTGTCCGTGCCCGGGCAACCGTGGGCGAGATTTGTGATGCCATGGAAACGGTGTTTTCCCGGTTTGTGGCCACTACCCAATGCATTTCCGGGGTGTATGCCCAAAGCGCAGACCCTGAGATCATGGCGGCCTTGAGAAAAAGAACCGCTGATTTTGAACGAACCAATGGCCGCAGACCCAGAATCCTTTTGTCAAAAATGGGCCAGGACGGCCATGACCGGGGGGTCAAAGTGATTGCCACCGCCTATGCCGATTTTGGTTTTGATGTGGACCTGGGACCCATGTTCCAGACCCCGGAAGAAGCGGCTAAGATGGCCATTGAAAATGACGTCCATGTGGTGGGGGTTTCAAGCCTTGCGGCTGGCCATAAGACTTTGGTTCCCCAGGTGATTGAAGAGTTGAAAAAGGGAGGGGCTTCTGATATTAAAGTGGTGGTTGGCGGCATCATTCCCCCGGGGGATTATGATTTTTTAATCCAAGCCGGCGCATCGGAAATATTCGGCCCGGGTACAGTGGTGACGGATTCTGCCAATCGAACGCTCAACATCATTGGTGCCTAATAAGTGGGCGTTCAGGATAAGAGTGTTTATACAATAGGCGCCTATAAAATGGGCACCTATAAAATGTTTTTTTAGAGAATAGGTCGTATAAAAAAAATAGGTGCATAAAGAGTATGGTACTTAATGACCCGGATGTGTTGTTCCAGGGTATCCTGGACAATAACCGGCGCTTGATTGCAAAAACCATGACCCTCATCGAAAGCAACCTTCCTGCTCACCAGCAGGTGGCGCAACAGGTGATGGAACGGCTTCTTCCCCTGACAGGTAAGAGTATCCGCCTGGGCATCACCGGTGTTCCCGGGGTGGGGAAATCTACCTTTATAGAAAATTTAGGGGTTTATCTGGCCGATGCAGGCCACAGGGTGGCAGTCCTGGCAGTGGACCCCACAAGCCAGCGAAGCGGTGGGTCCATTCTGGGGGATAAAACCCGGATGGAGCGTCTGTCAGCCCATGTGAATTCATTCATACGGCCATCTCCCGCTGGAGAGACCCTGGGCGGGGTTGCCGTGAGGACCCGGGAAACCATGCTGGTCTGTGAGGCAGCCGGGTTTGATGTTATCCTGGTGGAAACCGTTGGGGTGGGCCAGTCTGAAACACGGGTGGCCTCCATGGTGGATTTTTTCCTGGTGTTGATGATTGCAGGGGCCGGGGATGAACTCCAGGGCATTAAAAAAGGGGTGCTGGAACTGGCCGACGCCATTGTGATCAACAAGGCAGACGGTGACAATCTCGTGCCGGTTGAACGTGCCCAAAAAGATCTTGAGCTTGCCATGCACCTGATCGCTTCCGACACACCCACCTGGCATACCCCTGTTTTGACCTGTTCCTCGGTGATTGAGGGGGGGACCAAAGCGGTATGGGAAACTGTGCTGGAGCACAGGGACAAATTTAAGGAAACCAAGGAGTTTGAACAAAGACGGAAACATCAATCTCTGGAGTGGATGTGGACACTGGTGGAGGAGGGATTAAAACAACGGTTTAAACACAATAAAAAGATAAATGAACAGATTCCCCTGGTTTCCAACCAGGTGGAAACTGAAAAAATATCGCCTTCAGCTGCGGCTGAGCGGCTGTTGTCATATTTATAATTAATAATATTAAGGAATGATAGATGAAAATACATGAATATCAGGCAAAGGACTTGTTTCGGCGCTACAATGTTCCGGTACCTGAGGGGCGAGTGGCTTTTTCTGTGGAAGAAGCAAAAAAAATAGCCGGAGAGCTGGGCTCTTTTCCTGTGGTGGTCAAGGCCCAGATCCATGCTGGCGGCCGTGGAAAAGGCGGGGGGGTCAAACTGGCCGCTTCCCTGGAAGAGACCGAAACCCTGGCCTCTGAGATTTTGGGCATGACCCTTGTCACCCATCAGACAGGCCCTGAAGGACGGCTGGTTCAAAAGCTGCTCATCGAAGCCGGTCAGAAGATTGAACGGGAACTTTATTTAAGCCTTCTGGTGGACAGGGCAACGGCTTCTGTTGTGATAATGGCCAGCCAGGATGGGGGCATGGATATTGAACAGGTGGCCAAAAAAACCCCTGAAAGAATCATAAAAGTTTATGTGGATCCCCTCATGGGCATCCAGGGATACCAGATCCGGGAAGTTGCCTTCGGCCTGGGGCTGCCCGGAGCTGCCATGAAATCCTTCGCAGGCCTCTTATCCAATCTTTATAAACTGTTTGTTGCCTATGACAGTTCCATGGTGGAGATCAATCCTTTGATCCTTACCCAAGACAATGCAGTCCTGGCCCTGGATGCCAAGGTGGATTTTGATTCAAATGCCCTGTATCGACACAAGGATCTGCTGGAATTTCGGGATCTTGATGAAGAAGATCCTTTGGAAGTGGAAGCCTCCAAGTTCAATTTGAACTATATCAATCTGGACGGTAATGTGGGCAATATTGTCAATGGAGCGGGTCTTGCTATGGCCACCATGGACATTATCAAAAATGCCGGGGCCACCCCTGCCAACTTCATGGATGTGGGGGGCGGCGCCAGTTCTGAGCAGGTGGAAAATGCCCTTCGGATCATCCTGGCGGATGACAAGGTAAAAGCGGTGCTCATCAATATTTTTGGCGGCATTTTAAGGTGCGATATATTTGCCCAGGGGGTGGTGGATGCTGCCAGGAAAACCGGCATCAATATCCCGGTGGTGGTTCGAATGGAAGGAACCAATGTGGAACAAGGCAAGAAAATACTGGCCGACGCAGGGCTGGACCTGATCACTGCCGCCGACCTTTCCGATGCGGCCGAAAAAATAGCTGCTGCGGTTGCTAATTAAAGGAGATAATTGTGAGTATATTTGTAAATAAGGACACACGACTTCTGGTCCAGGGAATTACCGGCAATGAAGGCAGTTTCCATGCCAGACAATGTATTGAATACGGTACAACGGTCGTTGCCGGGGTGACCCCGGGCAAGGGCGGACAACAGCTGGACACTGTTCCGGTTTTTAACACCGTGGCCCAGGGCGTAAAAGAAACAGGCGCAGACGCTTCCTTGATTCTGGTGCCGCCGCCCTTTGGGGCTGATGCCATCATGGAAGCAGCTGATGCCGGTATACGACTGATTGTTTGCATCACCGAAGGGATTCCCATCCTGGACATGGTTAAGGTCAAAAATTTTCTGGCCACTAAAAATTGTCGGCTTATCGGCCCCAATTGTCCGGGTATTATCACACCCGACGAGTGCAAAATTGGGATCATGCCTGGCAAAATTCACAAACGAGGCAGTATCGGTGTTGTTTCCAGATCCGGCACCCTTACCTATGAGGTGGTTGACCAGCTGACAAAGCTTGGGATGGGCCAGTCCACCTGCCTTGGCATCGGCGGAGACCCAGTGAACGGCACCAATTTTATTGATGTATTGTCAGCGTTTCAAGCCGATGACGAAACAAGCGCCATCGTCATGGTTGGTGAAATCGGGGGCAGTGCAGAGGAAGAGGCAGCAGCTTACATTAACGAGAATATGACAAAACCGGTGGTTGGCTTTATCGCAGGCCTGACAGCACCGCCCGGCAGAAGAATGGGGCATGCCGGTGCTATTATTTCAGGGTCCAGCGGTACGGGCGAGGCAAAAATTGCGGCATTCAAAGAAAATGGAATCCATGTCTGCGAAAACCTAGGGCAAATCGGCCGGATTTGTAAAGATGTATTTTAGATAACCTTAAGGAGGTTAAAGTTGGAAAGCTATACGATTGAATCAAACAAAAAAAAGAGCAGAATACCGGCACGGCTGGACCTGGCCCAGAGCGCTAGTGGCCTGATCCTGGGACTGTTCATGTGGGTGCACATGATCCTTGTGGGCAGTGTGATCCTGGGGAAGGGCTCTTTTAATTTTGTGGCAAAGACCATGGAGTTATCCTTTCTTTCAGACACGGGCCACGGATATCCAATCGCGGTATTTTTTGCCGTGCTCACGATTTTTACTCTGTTTATTCTCCATGCACTGCTGGGGGTTCGAAAATTTCCCATTTCCTGGAAACAACACCGGATCATGAGGGACCAGATGGTTATGATGAACCACACCGATACCAACCTTTGGTATATTCAGGTGGTTACCGGTTTTCTCATGTTTTTTCTGGGCTCGGTCCATCTGTATATCATGCTCACCCATCCGGGCAGCATTGATCCCTATCTGTCCGCAGACCGGGTGGTTTCCAGCAATATGTGGTTTTTATATCTGATTTTGCTCATTTGTGTGGAGCTTCACGGCACCATCGGTATCTACCGGTTGTGCATGAAATGGGGCTGGTTTGCAGGAAAAGACGCCCGGGCTTCCCGGAAAAAAATGAAAGTATTGAAAAACAGACTCACCATTTTCTTTTTGTCCATTGGTGTGCTGGCCTTGCTTGTGTTTATTGTGATTGGTATCAACCATAGGGATCAAGTGGGTGAACGCTATGGGACCCATGCTGTTGCCGGAGAACCGTTTCAGGCAGAAGAAGTCGCTGCCCCGGCTGTTGAAGAGGAGCATCCTGCGGTTGAAGAAACTCACTCGGTAGTCGAAGAGGCCCGCCCGGTGGTTGAAGAAACTCACCCAGTAGTCGAAGAGGCCCACCCGGCGGTTGAAGAAACTCACCCAGTAGTCGAAGAGGCTCACCCGGCAGTTGAAGAACATCCGGTGGCAGAAGAGGCTCATCCGGTCGATATGGCCCATGACGGCGAGAAACCCGCGGAATAAACACATTAAGATAAGGAAATTTTTTATGAAAGTCATATATACAGATTCACTTATTATCGGTGGCGGCCTGGCGGGCTTAAGAGTTGCCATTGCTGCCAAGCAAAGGGGGTATGAGTCCATCATTCTCTCTTTGATTCCCGCCAAACGGTCCCATTCGGCCGCTGCCCAGGGGGGAATGCAGGCAAGCCTTGGGGCCTGCGTTAAAGGGGATGGGGATGATGAAGATGTCCATTTTGGAGACACGGTAAAGGGAAGCGACTGGGGATGTGATCAGGATGTTGCCAGGATGTTTGTTAACACGGCCCCCAAAGCCATTCGTCAGCTTGCCACCTGGGGAGTACCCTGGTCCAGGGTTCAAGGGGGGGACAGGGATGTTGTCATCAATGGTGAAAAAGTCACCATCACGGAAAAGCATGAAGCCCAGGGACTGATCACTGCCAGGGATTTTGGCGGCACCAAAAAATGGAGAACCTGTTTTACCTCGGATGGAACCGGGCACACCATGCTCTATGCCATGGACAACAAGGCGATTCAGATGGAAATCCCGGTCCATGAAAGAAAAGAAGCCATTGCTCTGATCCATGAAGACGGGGTCTGCAATGGTGCCATTGTTAGAGATCTGATTACAGGAGAGCTCATCGCCTATGTGGCCAAGGCAACCGTCATTGCCACCGGCGGATACGGCCGGTTGTATTCTGTTTCCACCAATTCGGTGATTTCAGAAGGGATTGGAACTGCCATTGCTCTGGAAACAGGCATTGCCACCCTGGGGAACATGGAAGCGGTTCAGTTTCACCCCACCGCCATTGTTCCGGTTGGGATTTTGACGACGGAAGGGTGCCGGGGCGATGGCGGGCTGCTGCTGGACAAGGACGGCTACCGGTTCATGCCCGACTATGAGCCGGACAAAAAAGAGCTGGCCTCCAGGGACGTTGTTTCCCGCCGTATGACCGAGCATATGAGAAAGGGAAAAGGGGTCTCGTCTCGTTACGGAGATCACCTGTGGCTGGACATCACCTTGTTGGGCCGCAAACACATTGAAAAAAACCTGAGGGAAGTCAAAGAGATCTGTGAATATTTTCTGGGAATTGATCCGGTGAAGGAATATATTCCGGTGCGACCCACCCAGCATTATTCCATGGGGGGTGTCAGGACCAAGCCAACCGGTGAAAGCCCGACTTTAAAGGGCTTGTTTTCAGCAGGGGAATCGGCCTGCTGGGATATGCATGGGTTTAACCGCCTGGGGGGAAACTCCGTTGCGGAAACCGTTGTGGCCGGAATGATCGTGGGGGAATATGTGGCGGACCATTGTGCTGCCAATCCCCTGAAGGTATCCACCGCCACCATTGAGCATTTCATGAAGAAGGAAGAAAAGAAAATTACGGATCTGCTGGTCAGAGATTATGGAGAAAATCCCTTTGAGCTGAAGGCTGAAATGCAGAAAATTATGATGGATGACGTGGGCATTTTTAGAAATGGTGAAGATCTGGCCAAGGCGGTTGAAGAGCTCAAAGTGCTGAACCAGCGGGCAAAAAACATAGCACTTCGCAACAGGATTTCCTCTTCCAACCCGGAATTGGTGGAAGCCATCCGGGTGCCCAAGATGATCAAATTGGCCCAGTGTGTCGCCTACGGCGCCCTGCTTCGGACCGAAAGCCGGGGGGCCCATGCCAGAGAGGATTATCCCGAAAGAAATGACCGGGACTGGTTAAAGCGAACCCTTACCACCTGGACAGATGATTCTTCCGACCTGCCCGAAGTCGCCTATGAAGACCTGGATGTCATGCGCATGGAGATGCCCCCGGGATCCCGTGGTTATGGGGTGGACAATACCGTTCACCATCCGGACACGGAAAAACGGGTGGCCCAGGTTGAAGAGATCAAAAAGGCCAATCCAACGGCAGACCGCCATGAAATGCAGGAGCTTCTCAATCCATTAACCATTCCGGAAAAATTTAAAGGTAAAAATGAGCGTATCGGCAGGGGGTACAAATAATGAGTGATCAGGCAAGAATATTAAAGTTTCAGATATTTCGGTACAATCCCCTAAAGCCGGGGGATAAGCCCCGCATGGTGACCTATGAAGTCACGGAAGCCCCGGGGATGACCATTTTTATCGCATTGAATGATATCCGGGAGAATCAAGATCCCTCCCTGCAATTTGATTTTGTCTGTCGGGCCGGTATCTGCGGTTCCTGCGGCATGGTGGTCAATGGCAGACCCGATTTGGCCTGCCGGACCCTGACCTCAAAATTCCCCGACGGTGAAATCAAACTCCTGCCCCTGCCCGGATTTGAGCTCATAGGCGATCTGTCCGTGAACACGGGCAAATTTATGCGGGCCATGAGCGAGCGGGTGGAGTCCTGGATCCATGACATCAATGCCGATGAAGTCAATTATGAAAAATTGGAAGAGCGCATGGACCCTGAGGTGGCAGATCAGATATATGAACTGGAGCGATGTGTGGAATGCGGCTGCTGTGTCTCTGCCTGTGCCACCAAACGGATGCGCCCTGATTTCCTTTCTGCTGTCGGCTTCATGAGACTTGCCCGGTATTCCCTGGACCCTAGGGATAAACGAACCGATGAAGAATTCTATGAAATCATAGGGGATGATGACGGGGTTTTCGGTTGCATGACGCTTCTGGGGTGCGAAGATTATTGCCCCAAAGATCTGCCCCACCAGACCCAGATTGCTTACCTGAGACGCAAAATGGTCCAGGTGAGATAAAAGCATTATAAGGATATAAAATGACGGATTTTAAATATGAAGCAATGTTTCCCCTGGGACCCGACACAACCCAATATCGGTTGGTTAGCAAAGAGCATGTAAGGGTCAGGGAGTTTGAGGGAAACGAGGTGCTCATGGTGGAGCCACAAGCCCTGAATATATTGGCGGAACAAGCCTTCAAGGATGTGGCCCATCTTTACAGATCAGAACACCTTGAAAAATTGAAGGAGATCATTGAGGACCCTGAATCCAGTGACAATGATCGGTATGTTGTCCTGGAATTGTTAAAAAATGCAGTGATTGCAGCCCAGAAAGTATACCCCATGTGTCAGGATACGGGTACGGCCATTATCATGGGAAAAAAAGGCCAGCATGTTTGGACCTGGTCCGATGATGACGAAGAATTGTCCCGTGGTGTCTTTGAGGCTTATACCAAAAATTATTTGCGGTATTCCCAGAATGCGGCGCTGACCATGTACAAGGAGATGAACACACGAACAAACCTTCCAGCCCAGATTGATATTGCAGCGGTTCAAGGGGATGAGTATAAATTTTTGTTCGTGGCAAAGGGGGGCGGATCTGCCAATAAAACCGCTCTTTTCCAGATGACAAAGGCCACCCTCAATTCCGAGGAAATTTTGATCAACTTCATGCTGGAAAAGATGAAAGACCTTGGCACGGCTGCCTGTCCGCCCTACTATATCGCCTTTGTCATCGGCGGTACTTCGGCGGAACTGAATCTGAAAGCTGTCAAACTGGCCTCGGCCCGTTACCTGGATACCCTTCCCACTGAAGGGAGTGAGACCGGCCACGCCTTTCGGGATATCGACCTGGAGGACAAGGTGTTGCTCCGTTCCCAGGGCCTTGGCCTGGGCGCCCAATTTGGCGGCAAGCATTTTGCCCTGGCCATCCGGGTGATCCGGCTGCCCAGACACGGTGCTTCCTGTCCCATCGGGATTGGGGTCTCCTGTTCTGCAGATCGCCAAATCAAGGGCAAGATTACACGGAAGGGGATCTTCCTGGAACAATTAGAAGAAAACCCTGGCAAATACCTGCCAAAAACAGAGCCTGAGATGACTCCGGCTGTTGAGATTGACTTGAATAAGCCCATGGACGCGATCCGGGCGGAATTATCAAAATATCCGGTTTCCACAAGACTTTCCCTGACCGGGAAAATCATTGTGGCAAGGGATATCGCCCATGCCAAGTTCATGGAAGGGTTTGAGGCGGGCCGTGGCCTGCCGGACTATATTAAAAACCATATCATCTATTATGCCGGACCTGCCAAAACACCCGAGGGCGAAGCTTCCGGGGCATTCGGTCCGACCACGGCAGGCCGCATGGACCCCTATGTGCCGGTTTTTCAAAAGGAAGGCGGTTCCATGATCATGCTGGCCAAGGGAAATCGCACCCAGCAGGTGACCGATTCCTGTAAGGCCCATGGCGGATTCTACCTGGGATCTCCCGGGGGACCTGCCGCCCGTCTGGGCAAGGATTTTATCAAAAAGGTCGAACTGCTTGAATATGAAGAACTGGGAATGGAAGCTGTTTATATGATCACGGTTGAAAAATTCCCCGCCTTTATCCTTGTGGATGATAAGGGCAATGATTTTTATGCAGACCTTTTGTAAAAAAAGATAGCCGTAAAAACCCCGGGCAAGAGTCTTTCCCGGGGTTTTTATCGTTTATATACCAGGGGAAATCTATCATGTCTGCCATTTTTGGTATTGATTTTGGAACATCCAACTCAGCATTATCCGTGAACATGGACGGCAAGGTAACCCTGTTGGATGTGGACAGGGAAAATCCGATATCCAATTCTTTAAAATCAATTCTTTATTTTTTAAAGGAGGATGGCCGGATACGCTCATATGTCGGATATGAAGGGGTAAAGGCCTACATTGAGAATGAAGCCGATGGCCGGTATATGCAATCCATCAAAACCTTTCTTCCCGACACTGCCTTTGAACGAACAAATATTTACGGCAAATCCTATACCCTTGAGGAATTGATCGCAATATTCCTTAAGGTCATGAAACAACGGGGCCAGGAGATCATCAAACAGGAGGTCTCTGATTTGGTTCTGGGGCGGCCGGTTATTTTTTCAGAGGACAGGGAAAGGGATGAAATTGCCCAAGTCCGTCTGACCCGGGCAGCCCAGATCGCCGGATTTAAGAATATTTCCTTTCAACTGGAACCTATTGCAGCAGCCCTGGCCTATGAAA
>CAYWNB010000045.1:3282-19395 GCA_964459195.1 uncultured Desulfobacula sp. | reverse complement strand
TGGAAGCTGTTATCGTGAATCTGAAACAGGCTATGAAACAGGATCAGCTGAGTGAAATTAAGAAATTAAGCGAGGACCTGACCCATGCCCTGGCGGCTCTGGGGAAACCCGCTGACACAGTTCAGGGTCCGGCTGATAAAACCGCTTTTGATGATGATATTGTGGATGCCGAGTTTGCTGAAGTTGCATAAAGGTCCCTTCATAAACCCGTTGCAGGCAAAAAGACATTGCCTGCAACGGGTTTATGGTTAAACAATTAAACAACAGGTCTTGGTAATACCTTCGCCCTCTGGGCGATTTCAGGGACTTTGTGCTCCCATTCAATGGCCATCAGGTGGACGCCTGCCACGCCTTGCATCTGCTTGAACTCTTCAATCTGTTCAAGGGCAAAGCAGATGCCTTCTTCTGCCTGATCTTTTTGATCAACCCCCTTGAGACGGTTGATCAAATCGTCTGGGATGTCCATCCCTGGAACAAATTTTTTCATGAAATTTGCCATGCCTGCGTTTTTCATGGGGGTTACCCCGGCCAGGATGTGGCAGCGCTTGTCAAGGCCCATGTCCACCACTTGTTTCATGAAGTCCCTGAACCTGTCCATGTTAAAGATACACTGGGTCTGGATAAAATCAGCCCCTGCCTCAATTTTATTGGCAAGCCTGTGCACCCTGAATTCATAGGGGTCTGCAAAGGGGTTGCAGGCAGCTCCCACAAACATTTTCGGGGCAACATCAATGACTTCATCATTTAAGAATTTTCCCTGGTCCCGCATTTTCTTTACCAGGGCGATCAATTGTATGGAATCAATATCATGGACATTCTTTGCCTGGGGGTGGTTGCCAAAACTCTGGTGATCCCCCGAAAGGCAAAGCATATTTCTTATTCCCAGGGCGTGGGCTCCCAGGATATCGCTCATCATTGCCAGGCGGTTTCGATCCCGGCAGACCATCTGGAAATTGGGTTCAAGTCCTTCTTCTACCATGAGCCTAGATGCGGCAAGGGATGACATCCTTACCACGGCGGTCTGATTGTCTGTCACATTAACGGCATCCACACAGCCCCTTAGATATTGGAATTTTTCCTTGAGATGCGCTACATTGGCTCCCTTTGGCGGGCCGCATTCTCCTGTAAATGCAAAATAACCGGCCTTCAGAACCTTTTCAAGATTGCTCCCTGATTTTAGTTCACTCATTTGGGTTATCTCCTTTGTCTTTATATGTTTCCCTGAATTAATTCTTCCCGTATGCTTCTTCTGGGGCCGCCATCCCTTGCGCTTCTCCAGTCTTTAAACCCTTTGACTCCCATAAGATCCCCGATCTCTCCCGCCGCCATTTTTTTTGTGACAATGGCATCCCAGACGCAGATTGTGTCTGGATTGACTTCGCATATCCCCTTGGTGGATCCGCCACAGGGACCGTGTAGGAGGCTTTTGGCGCAACGGGCAATGGGGCAGAGCCCTCCAAAATCATGGATGCTGCAGGTGCCACAGCCGCCACATCGTTCTTCCCAGATGCCGTGTTGAACGGCGCCCCCAAAGAAGGTGGTATTGACCCCTGGATAGAATTTTTTTTCCTTGTACATTTCAGACAAAAACTGGGGCCCGACCCCACAGGCAAGCGAGACAACGGATTCATAGTCATTTACGATATCTTTGATCTGGGCCACATATTCGGTGTCACACTGCCGTTCCAAGACCCTGACATCAATATCAATATCCTTTCCCTGTTGTTTTCTTGCAATCTTAAGGGTTGATGCCAATATCTCAGATTCTTTCACCCCCCCGACATTACAGACGGTAACACATCCCTTACATCCGAGGATGAGAATTTTTTTATCGGCTTTTACCATTGCCAAAATTTCCTGAATCGGCTTGCGATCTGCTACTATCATGATTCACCTCCATGGTTTTGATGGTGTGATCTATGCTGCGTGAACCTTTTTGACCGGCGTCGGCCCTAATTGCCTTATTCGGTCAACCATTTCATTGGCAATCTGGGCAAATCTTGCCCCCTGGGCAGAAGAGAGGTTGAACATCTCAACCCGTTCGGGTTCAATGCCAAGCTCTGTTAATGTCTTTTTGACATATTCCACCTTTTTGCGCGCCTTTAGATTCCCCTGGATGAAATGGCACTCCCCTTCAAGACAGCCGGCAACATATACCCCGTCTGCTCCGTTTTCAATGGCATTGAGCAGATGAATTATATCGATTCTTCCAGTGCACGGTAGTTGAATGATCTTGATGTTGGAAGGATAGGAAAGCCTCATGGAACCTGCCAGGTCCCCTGCAGCATAAGCTCAGTACTGACAGCAAAAAGCGATTATCTTGGGTTCAAATATCCTGGGTTCAAATTCTCGGGTCATCATCAACCTCCCTTAATCTAAGCTTTTTATGGTTTATGCCACCTCAAAAAGGGCATTGGTTTTTGCCATGATCTGCTGGTCTGTGAAATGTTTAAGGACAATTGTCTTGCCGGGGCATTCTGCCACACAGGCACCGCAGCCATGGCATTCTGATGCATCAATCAGTGCATATCCGTCCGGGTGAATGCAGGGTATCGCATAGGGACAGGTCCGAACACAGGTAAGGCAGGCAACACATTTTTCAGCCGTCACCTCTGCAACCACGCCGCCGACCATGAGAGAATCCCTGGATATGATGGTCATGGCCCTTGCAACCGCAGCCCTTGCCTGGGCAATGCTCTCTTCAACGGGTTTTGGATAATGGGCAAGACCCGCCACAAACAATCCCTCCGATGCAAAATCAACAGGCCGAAGTTTTGCATGGGCTTCTACCAGGAAGCCTTCTTCGTTTACAGGCACTTTGAATTTTTCAAACAGCGGTTTGTTGTCTGCCGGAACAATACCCGATGCCAATACCACCAGATCCGGATGAACCATTAAGGGTATCCCCAGGACATGATCAATGAAAGAAAATTCCAGCGTTTTTTTGGAATTTTCCCTGAGCCTTGGTTTCTTTTCTAAATCATACCGAAAAAACAGGATGCCCAATTGCCTTGCCTTCTGGTACAGCTCTTCCCTGAACCCATAGGATCTGATATCCCGATACACCACATAGACACGTTTTTTCGGGTCTATCTCTTTGAGGGCAATGGCGCTTTTCAGGCTGTGGGTACAGCAGACCTTGCTGCAGAAAGGGTTTTCCGCGTTTCTCGAGCCAACGCATTGGATAAAAACAATGACCGAGGCCAGCTTGATTCTCTCATCAGCGTCCCGTAAAGCCGCATCCATATCCAGGTGGGTCAGTACATCTGGATGGTCTCCATAGAGATATTTCGAGGGCTTGTACTCCTTTGCCCCTGTGGCAAGAATGGCTGCCCCGTGCTCAATGGCGGTCTGTTTGCCGTTGGATTTAACCTTGGTAAGAAAATTGCCCATGGCACCTGTAAAAGACTCGATCTCGGTATCAAGATATAGATGGATGTGTGGATCCGCTTTAATTCTTGCAAACAGGTCTTCAAGATAATCTTGGATGCTTTCTCCCTGCCAGGTGGAATTGAGCTTGGCTGCCACTCCGCCAAGATTGGATGTTTTTTCAACCAGATGAACATCAATTTTTTGGGCGGCTGCACTGAGGGCTGCTTCCATGCCTGCCACTCCCCCGCCTATGACAAGGAGGGATTTTTTAATATCCAGGCTCACCTGGTGCAGGGGTTCAATAACGCCTGCTTTTGCAACTGCCATTCGAACCAGGTCCTTTGCCTTTTGGGTGGCCGCTATGGGTTCTTTCATATGGACCCAGGTGTTTTGATCCCTGATATTGGCCATTTCAAACAAATATTTGTTGAGACCTGCATCCCGTATGGTCTCCTGGAACAAGGGTTCATGGGTTCTGGGTGAACAGGATGCCACCACCACCCGGTTGATCCCTTTTTCAATGATCACCTGTTTAATATGATCCTGACTGTCCTGGGAACAGCTGAAAAGATTGTCCTCAACATGGACCACATGGGGCAGGCCTGCTGCATAATCCCTTATTGCGGGCACATCGGCAATGCCGCCGATATTGATCCCGCAATTGCAGACAAAAACCCCTATTTTCGGGTCCTGGCCGGAAAAATCAATTTCAGGCACAAGTTCCCGGGTTTTGGTCTGGCTCCACCTTCCGGCCGTAAGCGCCATGGCTGCGGTTGCGGCTGCGGCCGATGCCTCCATGACAGAGCCCGGTATATCTTTGGGTTCCTGGAAGGTGCCGCAGGCATAAATCCCTTTTTTACTGGTGGACACAGGGGACAAATCCTTTGTTTTAGCAAACCCGTGGTAATTGAGTTCTATCCCCAGTTTTTCTGCAAGAGCCCCGGCATCCTTGTTGGGTGCAAGACCTATGGACAGAACCACCATATCAAAAACCTCTTCAATGGTATTGCCGGCTTCAGAAGAGTAAACAAGCCTATAGGTATCGTCTGGTTCCGGAAAGACCGAATGAATTCTGGACCTGATGAACCTCACCCCATTGTCATCTTCGGCCCGTATATTATACTTGTCAAATTCCTTGCCATGGGTTCTCATGTCCATGAAAAAGATGGCCGTATCAAGATTTTGGCCACTGTGTTCCTTAGCAATAATGGCCTGTTTGTTGGCATACATGCAGCAGACACCGGAACAATAGGAGTGGTCGCCCTTGTTGATGTCCCGTGATCCCACACACTGGAGCCAAGCAATTTTTTCAGGTTCTCGATTGTCCGAAGGCCGGACCAGGTGTCCGCCATAGGGCCCTGATGCAGAAAGAATTCTTTCAAATTCAAGGCTGGTCATTACATTTGGGCTGTGGCCATAACAATAGGTGGTCATCACACTTGGCTCAAAGGGCGTAAACCCCAAGGAGAGAATAATGGCCCCCACATTTATGTCATGTTCCTTTTGCACCATGCTGTGATCTACGGCATGGGCAAGGCAGGCATCCACGCATTGCAGGCATTCGGAACAATAGCTGCAGTTAAGGCATCTTGCTGCTTCTTTTTTGCCGTCTTTTTTGCCGTACCCCAGTTCAACCTCATTAAAATTGCCATACCGCTCTGCAGGAGTAAGTTCCGGCATGTTATACCTATTTTTAATTTCACACCCCTGTTCATACTCCTGGGGAATCGGCCTGTATTCGGGATTTTCAACGACGGAAACCTGCCTTCCCTCCTCCATGTCAAGGCCCGTAAGGTATCGGAAAATGGACTCTGCAGTCTCCATGCCCGCTGCCACGGCAGCAATGGCAACACTGGGACCTGTCTGAAGATCACCGCCGGCAAACACGGCTTTTCTGTCAGTGGCAAGGGTAAGGGGATTCACTTGGGCAGTGTCCCATCGGCTGATCTTTAATCCCTCAAGATCTTCCAGGGCTGAAAGGTCGGGTTTCTGACCAATGGCAGGGATGAGCTGGTCAATTTCAACCTCATATTCACTTCCCGCCACAGGAATCGGGCGTCTTCTGCCGGATTTATCCGGCTCGCCCAACTCCATCTGAATCACCCCGAGGGTTTTGATTTTTTTGTTTTCTCCTTTGATCAGCCGGGGGGCTGCAAGATAGACTATTTTAACCCCTTCATCCAGGGCCGCAACGATCTCCTCTTCCCAGGCCGGCATCTCCTGCCGGGTTCTGCGGTAGAAGATTGTGACCTCCTGTGCCCCAAGCCGTATGGCTGACCTTGCAACGTCAATGGCAACATTTCCGCCGCCGATGATTCCCACCTGTCTGCCCACCCGGGTTTTGCCCGTCAGATTAAGTTCCCGAAGAAAATCCACTCCCTGGCAGACGCCTTCAAGGTCTTCGCCCGGGATGCCAAGCGGTATACCTTTGTGGGCACCCAGCCCCAGAAAAACAGCGTCAAAACCGTCTGCCAGAAGGCTGTCCACGGTAAAATCCCTGCCAAGACGGGTGTTGAGTCTTATTTCCACTCCCAGGTTGGTGATGATTTCTATATCCTGGTCAAGAACTTTTCTGGGCAGACGATGGTCAGGGATCCCCACCCGAAGCATTCCGCCAGCCTGGGGCAGGGCTTCAAAAATGATGGCGTCAACTCCTTTTCTGGCCAGATGATAGGCCGTTGACAGGCCGGCCGGACCGGATCCTATGATTGCCACTTTCTTGCCAATGCCTGGAGCACATTTTATGGTCACATCTCTTGGGTCAAAGCTGTCTGCGGCAAGCCGTTTTAAATCCCTTATGGCAATAGGTTCATCCACATCGCATCTTCTGCAGGCATTCTCGCATTCATGGGGGCAGATTCTGCCGAGAACACCGGGCAAAGGCAGCTGTTCCATGATGATTTCCAGGGCCTGTTCGTATTTGCCCTGCTTGACCATCTGGACATAGCCCTGGACATTGAGTCCGGCAGGACAGGTCAGGCTGCAGGGGGCCTTGTCTTTTTTTTCAATGGCAAAACCTGCGGGCATGGCCTGGGGATAGAGCTTGAAGGCAGCTCGCCTGTCCTTTAGCTTTTCGTCAAAACCACTTGGTAATTCCACAGGGCAGATGGTTGAACATTCACCACAAGCGGTACATTTTTCAAGATCAATAAATCGGGGACTTTCTTTTAATTTTACTGAAAAATCGCCTTCAACCCCTGTGACCGCTTCAATTTGAGTCATGGTTAACAACTTGATATTCAGGTGCCTGCCGGCTTCCACAAGTTTTGGAGAGATGATGCACATGGAGCAGTCATTGGTGGGAAAGGTCTTGTCCAATTGTGCCATTGTTCCGCCAATTGCCGTGTTCTTGTCCACAAGGTATACAAAAAATCCTGAATCCGCCAGGTCCAGAGATGCCTGGATACCTGCAATGCCGGCACCCACGACCATTACCGAACCGTTTTCTTTTTTGGCCATTTGTATCCCTCCTTTTTATAGTCCTACAAGTTTATAGCCCCACAGGTGTATAGTCTCACCAGGTTATAGCCCTACCAGGGCCAGGTCCGGTCCAAGATAGGCGCGTTCGTTTTCGCCAAGTATGCCCATGGCAAGACAGATGATGGTCCACAGATGCACCACATGGAAATTTCCGTGATAGAGTCGCCCGATATCTTCGATCTGGCTGTGGCAGTTATGACAGGGGGCAATCACATAGGCAGCTCCTGTTTTGGCAAGTTGGTTGAATTTTGTCCTTCCATAGGCCTGTCTCTGGTCGGTAAATCCTGCCTGGAGGGCACCGCCCCCCCCGCCGCAGCAAAAATTATTGTCCCGGTTGGGCACGGTATCAATGAAATTTTCATCCCCCACAATGGTTTTTAAAACAAACCTTAAGTCATCCACAATTTTGTTGGACCCGCTTTTCCTTCCGATATTACAGGGGTCCTGGATGGTAAATTTTACCTTGAGATCGCAATTCCAGTCTGCGTTGACAGGAAGTTTGCCCTCTCGTATCCACTGGGCATAGAGTTCAATAATGGTGACCAGCTCAAAATTGTGGGCAATTTTGTATTTGCGTAATCCTTCCAGGATTGCAAAATAGGAGTGTCCTCACTCTGTATTCACCACCAGGGGCGCCTTGATATTATGGTCAATATGATAGACAAATTCCTCAAGAATATATTTCCACCCCTCATCATCTGCCAGAAACATGCAATAATTTTCACCTGCCCACATCACGGAAGGGTAGGTCCAGTCAGCTCTCACCGTGTGAAGAATCTTCCACAAAGGGCCCAGTTCATCCGGTTCTGTAACCGGTTCCCTAGAATTCTGGTTCAGGGCCATCATGGCACCCTCTCTGTCCACGGTTACCTTTAAATCCTTAAATTCAGGCTGCTCTTCTGCGATCTCTTCGGCAACATCTGTGACGGTGAAAATAAAATCTTTTGTAGGTACTCCCATGGCATTGCCGGATCTGATGTGCTGATCACAGGAGCCGATGATCCCCTTTGGACGATCTTTTCTTGGCACGCTTTTGCGAAGATTATACACAAGTTTGGGAATGTCGACATTCATGGGGCAAACAAACAGACACCGGCCGCACATGCTGCAGACCCATATCCAATCGCTTTTTTTTATCTGGTCATCCATTCCTAAATTCAGCATCCTGACAAGTTTCCGGGGGTCCATGTCAAACTGCTCAGAAGCAGGACATCCGCCGGTGCAAGTTCCGCAGGTCAAACACAGGTCAAAGCCTGCGTCGGGAATTTTTTCCAAAACCTGTTCCTTGAACTCGATGTCAAGTTCATCAATCTTAATTGCCTCGGCCATTTTAAATTCTCCCTTTACCTTAATTTGGCTGCATTCAGATATTGCACCAGATTATCGACTCCTCCTATGGTAATGATATGGACACCCTGGCAAATATCTTTCAGGCTGTTAACGGTATCGGCAAACAGTTCCATGCTTGCTTTTTTTGTGTCAGTTGCTCGTGCAAGCTTCTGGATTACCCAGTCAGGTACGAGTCCGGATTTGAAATGGCGATTCAAAAATTTGCCCATGCCTGCGGTTCGTAAAATCATTACTTCGGCAATTACAGGGACTTTAAACGGATCAACCTGTTTCATGAATTTGGCAAACTGGTCAACATCAAAAATAGGCGTGGTGAGAAAATATCCTGACCCTATATTTATCATATCTTCCATTTCTTCCATGCCCCGTTTGGGCATGTTTTTTCCCCAGGGGGTTTCAATTCCAGATCCCAGGACAAACTCCATTTTTTGGTCAAGCTCTTTCCCTTCAATATTAACACCCTGTTTTAAATGGTCCAGAACAGACCCAATCTTGCCTGCGTCAACATGGAAAAACATGGTTTCCTGAAGGCTGTCGCCTGTAATCCTATAATCTTCTGTAAATACAAGGAGATTTTCAACACCGGTGTCATGGGCCAGGGCCAGATCCTTTTGGAGCTGGAAACGATTCTTATCCCTTGTGGTGGTCTGGTAAATGGCATTCACATTATTCTCCATTAAAAGGCCGCAGCTTTTAATGGTATCGGTCACAACCCCTTCCAATTCGATCTCCTGGACAGAGACACCGTCAACCCTGCCTTTTATCCTGTTAAGGCTGTTGACAAGACCTTCCGGCTCTTCATTTCCCAGTGGGACCTGTATCTCTGAGGTCACAACAAATCTCTTTTTTTCAAAGGATTCTTTTAATTTCATGATCTGCCTCCTTCCTATTTTAATCCAAGCCTATTTTAATCCAAGTAAGGTAGCCACTTCATCCTTGAGCCGGGGCAGGGGGATTGGCTTTGAAAGGCAGATATCAGCACCATACTCCTTCATTGTGGCGAATTTTTCATCATCCAGGTATGCGGATAATACGAGAATTTTAATATTTTTTGTTGCCGGGTTGTCCTTTATCTTTTTACAGACTTCATAGCCTTTGATATCCGGCATCATAATGTCCAAAATTAAAAGATCAGGACGAAAATGGCTCACCTGGAGACCTGCCTCAAAACCATCCGAAGCGGAAATAACCTCATAGTCGAATTTATCTTCCTCCAGGGCCTGTACAATAGACTCGACAATAATCATGTCATCGTCAACCACCAGGATTTTTTTTCTGCCCGGGTCATCACCGGTTTCCGGAATTGGGATTCCCTGGGTCTGCATAAAGGATTCAAGGTTTGATTTTTTTATCCGCCTATGGCCGCCAACGGTCTTATATGCCTTTATATGACCGGCTTCCACCCAGTTGATAATGGTTTTAGACGAAACATTGCAGTATTTGCTTGCGGTAAATACAGTCAAGGTGTCTTCCATGGGACCTCCTTTTTTTGGGGAATTTGGGAATATGCTTATTATAGTTATTATATGAATTTTATTCTGTCAAGCACGAAAAATAAGCCAAATAACTATAATTACTATAATATCTAATTCGCCGATTCAGATATTTCGCTGTTATAAAGGGTCGCTGTTATCGTAACGAGAAAAAAAGAAAGATTAAAAAAAAACCGATTTTTATAAATAATATAAAAATCGGGAGAAAATACGCCCTATCATCGGAATGATGATGTTTTTATGGCGTTTTAATCTGCAACAGGAAGGGTGATGGTGAATTCTGTCCACTGCCCTTCCCGGGATTCGACAACAATATCGCCGCCATGGTCCTTGATAAACCCATAGCAGACCGAAAGTCCCAGGCCAACCCCCTGAACGCTTTCTGTCTTGGTGGTAAAAAAAGAGTGAAAGACTTTGTGTATATGCTCGGGCTTTATACCGGTTCCTGTATCCTTGATGGTGATATACAGTTTTGAACTTATAATTTTTGTGGAAATTTCAAGATCGCCGCCATCGGGCATGGCATACATGGCATTGGAAAACAGATTGATAAATACCTGGCGCAATTGATCCTTGGACCCCATAACCAGTCCCGGTTCCCGTGCAAGATTAAATTGGAGTTTTATGCTGTTTTCCCGGAACTTTTTTTTGTACAAAAGCATCAATTCATCAATAACCGTATGAATATCAATTTTCAGCCGATCTTGCTGGTCCGGCTTGGAAAAAGAGAGCATTTTTTTCAGCATTTCCGCCAGTCGTTCAATTTCAGACAAAGACATGTCCAGAAGTCTGCGTCTCTTGTTTTGGGGTGAAATCTCGGTCTTCATCAACTCCAGGGTGTTCATTATCCCAAACAGCGGGTTGTTGAGTTCGTGGGCAATCTGAGAGGTGAGCCTTCCCATGGCAGCCAGTTTTTCAGATTGAAGCAAATGCTGCCTGGCTTCACTCAATTGCCGTTCCGTCGTGAGCAGTTCTTTTAAGTCCACAAATATCGCAACGGATGCCAGTTCTTTTCCCTGGTCGTCGTAGAGGATACTGGCAGAAAGATTGCCTTCAACCCATCGTTTGTCATCCCGTTCAAAGGTTAACGGATAGGAATTGAGCTTGCCCCTGCCTCCGAAGTCATCATCTCTCATCATCTCCATAATTTCTTTTGTCTGTTTTTTTGAAAAAATTTCCTGGATACTAATCGTTCCCACCACCTGATCTGACCTGAATCCGAAAATATTTTCAGCACCCTGGTTCCACAGTCGGATCCCCCCATTCATGTTCATTGCCATGATGGCATTGGTAGAACATGCGATGATCTTGTCCAGAAAATCGTGGGCCTCTTTTATCTGGTTTTCCTGTTTTTTCCTCCGGGTCTGATCCACGACGATTCCTTCATACCCGAGAATTTCACCATTGGTATCATATCGAACATTACTCGTTAAAAGGATGTAAAGAATGTTGCCGTCTCGTTTTCGCCATTTTAATTCATAATCGATTACCTTGCCTTTTTTCTCTATGATCTGAGTATATTTCCGCCGGTCTTCGGGTCTTAAATAGACTTCCGTGGCAAGGTCAAGGGCAAGAAATTCATCTTTATTCTGGTAGCCGAGGATTTTCAACAGAGCCGGGTTGACATCTATAAAACGTCCCTGTTTGCTGCTGATAAACACACCGCATCCTACATGGGTGAAAAGTCTTTGATAGCTTTCCCTGGAGGATTTGAGTTTTGCTTCCTGGTGTACGCTGTGGGTGATATCATTGTAGATGGACAGCTTTGACCTTGTTCCATCCTGGTTGTTAACAGGATGTTCTGACAGGGAAAAACTCTTGTCAACAGAGGCAATATAAATCTGGCTGTGGCTGTTCTTATTTCGGATAAATATTTCATCATATTTGCACCAGTCACAGGGTTTATCCGATTTGATCAACACCTGGTGACATTTTTTACCCACCCCCTCTCCAAACAGGGCCTTCATGAATTTATTCATGTATTCAATGGTATAATCGTCATTGACAATATAAATACCATCTTCAAAAGCATCCAGTGCATCAAGCAGCCTTGAGGTATGATCCGCCATATCAAATCTCCTTTAAAGCAAATAGGGTGTCTGGTTTTTGATTGTTTAAAATTTAACACAAACCCGGTCATGCCGCAATCTGTTATGGAAAATGCCAAGCCATAAAATTGCCAGAGTGTAAATAATTTGGACACCCTGCTTGTTCTCAGGGTGCTTTGGGCAGGCAACCAAGCCCTGGGATCGTCAGGGATATCAAGCGATAAGAGATCCCCTTATTTTTGTCTTCATCCTGGTATGGGTTTTGCCTTTAATCGTTATGTTCCCTGGCCTGGAATAAAACGGGTGTCAAGGGAGGATCCATTATCAAAGGAAGGGAGTCCAAATTAATGAGTACAATGATGATCATATCCATGACCGTGATGGCAGGACTCGGATTTTTATTGTCATTGGTGTTGGTTTTTGCCTCATACTATTTTTATGTCGAAGAAGATCCCGTGCTTGAAGCGATTAAGGCTGTATTGCCTGGAATCAATTGCGGCGGATGCGGATTTGCAGGTTGTGAAGGTGCTGCAAAAGCACTTATGGCAGGAAAGGCAGGTATTCATGTTTGCATAACCGCAGGCCCTGATGTCGCACCCAGACTGGCCAAAATTCTTGGGAAGACCTGTGAATTCGAAGAACCCGGTATTGTTGAATCAGGTTGTATAGGATCAGGTTGCCTTGGATCAGACCGGGCAGCGCGTCGTTATTATTATATGGGCCTTGGGGACTGTCGGGCGGAAGCCCTTTTGTATGGCGGCTCCCTTGTGTGCCCCATGGGCTGTCTCGGACAGGGGACCTGCATCAGGGCATGCCCGTTTCATGCCCTTGAAAAGGCAGAGAATGGGATGCCCCAGGTGAATCCTGATAAATGCAGAGGCTGTGGTATCTGTAGTGATATCTGCCCAAAGGGTGTTTTGTTTGTGGTTGGCAAAATTTCAAAATTAATTCATCTGGATCTGGCCCATGAATGCCTGGCCCCTTGCCGTCAAAAATGTCCGGCACAAATTAATATCCCCCAATTCATCCGGCAGATTCACATTCAAGATTACCAGTCAGCCCTGTTGACGATCAAGGAACGAAACCCCCTGGTGATTTCTGCCAGCCGTGTCTGCCACCATCCTTGTGAAAATATTTGCCGCCGAAATATTGCAGACCAGGGGGTTGCCATTGGACAACTTGGACGGTTTGTCGGGGAATGGGAGATGAATTCTGGGACCCGTGTGCCACTGCCCTGCGCACCGGATACGGATTACAAGATTGCAGTGGTGGGCAGCGGCCCTGCCGGGCTTTCCTGTGCCTATTTTCTCAGGCGCCTGGGCCACCATCCCACGCTGTTTGAATCCAGAGGCCAATTGGGAGGGATGCTGCGCTATGGTCTTCCCGAATACAGACTTCCCAAACGAGTGGTTGACTGGGAGATTGAGGGCATTTTAAACCTGGGAATCGAGGCCAAGACCAAGTGTGCATTGGGCAGTGATTTTTCCATCGCTGACCTGATGGACAAGGGATTTAAAGCGGTGTTTTTGGGGCTTGGCGCATGGATAGTTCCCCCTTTGTGTGTCAGGGGTGAGTCGGCCCATGGCGTGACCGGCAGTCTTGACTTCCTTTCCAGGGCCGGATCAGACATCCCCACCCTTTACGGGTTCAGGGTGGCTGTTATCGGAGAATCCAATACCGCCATGGATTGTGCACGGACCTGTGTCCGTCTCCAGGCAGATTGTGTCACCCTTATCTGTCCTTGTGACGATAAACATATGTCGGCTCGGAAACGGGATGTGGAAAGAGCCGTGGAAGAAGGGGTTAAAATCCATTTTCTCGCAATTCCCTCCAGGGTATGTTCCAACCTGGAGGGTCAAGTAACCGCAGTTGAGTACCACTCCATGCTGCCTGCAGCCTGTGCGCCCGGCGCTTCAATCTTGTCCGCCCCAATTTTGTCCGTCCCGGACAAGGATCTTTCCGGTAACGTCAAGGCCATTGAAGTCCAGTTGGTCATTGCCGCATACGAGCGGGAACCAGACCTGGAATATCTTCTCCATGATCCAAAGGTTGAAGGTCGATTCCGGGCCTCTCCCAAGGGGACCCTGGCGGTGGATCCTGACACGCTCATGGCCTCCCCCAATGTATTTGCAGCTGGGGATCTTTATACGGGAAGGTCAACCGTGATCAACGCCATTGCAGATGGTCGCAGGGCGGCAAGGTCCATACACCTGCAGCTTACCTGCGGTCAGGTATCCATGCCCAAAGATTTACGCAGAAAACTCAATAAAGACAGTATCATTAAAGATGTTCACCTGACCCGTCATCTCCCACGGGTGATGGTGCCGGAAATTGGGCCAACGATCCGGATACAATCGCTGTCCCAGGATATTGTCGGTTCCATTACCGATTCCCAGGCCCAGGAGGAGGTTGTGCGCTGCCTTCAGTGCGGTACAACCTGTTATGACAAATAAGCGAACAAGGAGGAAAAAAAATGGCATATGAAGATGCATATACAGATTGCAGTTGGATAAAATTTGAGGTTCTTGAACGGTTCATGAAAGATGTTCTGGTGGCCAGCAGAATACCGCAAAAAGATGCGGAAATTATCTCTGATGTGCTGATCACATCAGACAGGCGCGGCATTGATTCCCATGGCATCGGGCGTTTAAAATCCATCTATATTGACAGAATTGATGCGGGTATTTTGAACCCCATCACTAAAATAAGTATTGTAAGAGATAGAAAAACTTCTGCGGTGCTGGACGGTCATAACGGCATGGGACACGTTATCGCTAAAAATGCCATGGAAAGAGCCATTGGAAAGGCCAGGGTCCATGGCATGGGCATGGTGGCGGTGAGGAACTCAACCCATTATGGTATTGCCGGTTACTATGCGATGATGGCGGCCAGAGCTGGTATGATCGGCATTACCGGTACCAATGCCAGGCCTTCCATTGCGCCTACTTTTGGTGTTGAAAATATGCTCGGGACCAATCCCTTGGCGGTGGGGTTCCCCACGGATGATGCCTTTGATTTTGTTTTGGATTGCGCCACATCGGTTTCCCAACGGGGAAAAATTGAAGTGTACGGCAGGGCAAAAAAACAGCTTGCCCCGGGATGGGTGATCGGCCTTGACGGCACTACCCGTATCGATACCGCCCGGGTTCTTGAGGACCTTACAAAGGGCAGGGCTGCTCTGACGCCCCTTGGCGGTATCGGCGAAGACACGGGCGGGCATAAAGGATATGGGTATGCCACCATTGTTGAAGTTCTTTGTGCTGCCCTGCAGGGGGGCGGTTTTCTAAAACAGCTCAATGGAATGGATTCGGCCGGTAACAAGGCCCCCATTTTGCTGGGTCATTTTTTTATTGCTATCGATATAGAAGAGTTCACCGAACTTGCCGCCTTTAAAAAAATTGCCGGAAACATCATGCGGGAGTTGCGAACATCAAAAAAAGCACCGGGACAGGATCAAATTTTTACGGCCGGTGAAAAAGAATGGATTGCCTGGCAATATCGAAAAATTCATGGATGCCCAATCCCAAAAACCCTTCAGGCACAGATGATAGAATTGAGAGATCGTTTTGATTTGAACTATTCTTTTGATTTTGAACAATAACTCGGTTTTAGAACAAGGGAGACAAATTATGTTGATAAAAGAATGGATGAGTCGATCTGTGGTTACCATAAACCATGAAGACTCTTTGTATGATGCATCAAAATTATTTCAGACCATGGTGATTTCCATGCTGCCCGTTATGGAAAATGGCGTACTTGTGGGGATTCTAACCGACGGAGATGTGAAAAAGGCAACCCCTTCCGATGCCACCACCCTGGATAAATTTGAAATGCCCGGATTAATGGATGCCGTTAAAATTAAATCTGTCATGTCCAAACCTGTTGTGACGATTGAGCTCGACCATACAGTGGATGAAGCGGCAGCCATTATGCTCAAAAATGGGATTTCGGGATTGCCGGTGCTTAATCGAACCGGTATAATAGAGGGGATCATCACCAAGAGTGATATTTTCAGGTGCTTTGTTTCTTTTACCGGGGTCTCAAAAGAGGGGCAGATTTTTGCATTCAGGCTCCATGACAGGTTGGGAACCATTCAGACAATTATAGATATCATCAGGGAAAGCAGCGGCAGGCTGTGCAGTATTATGACATCCTATGACGATGTCGAAGAGGGGGGCAGGACGGTTTTTTTTCATACCTTTGATATCGATTCAGCCCATTTTGACAGTCTGGTGGAACGGTTTCATGGAACCGGGGGGCTGCTTTATGCAGCAGATTTGTCACGGGGATTCAGGAAAATTTTTTAAATCCATAAGGAGTCATGAAATGAATAAAAAAATAAATAAAATTTTGGCCTGTGTCGATTTTTC
>CAYWNB010000045.1:0-3182 GCA_964459195.1 uncultured Desulfobacula sp. | reverse complement strand
GGAGTCATGAAATGAATAAAAAAATAAATAAAATTTTGGCCTGTGTCGATTTTTCCGAATATTCATTGGTGGTATTGGAATATGCCCTTGAACTGGCAGACATGGCCCATACTCAGATTCTTGTTTATAACGTTATTAACCAGAGGGATATCAATATGCTTGAAACCGTCAGCCGGTATGTTCCCGACAAAATACAGGTAGAAACCTATATCAAGGATATGAAAAAAGAAAGAGTGGGAAATATAAGAACGATGTTGAAAGAGCACTTTTTTGAAAATAAATCTCAGATGAATTTTAAGGTGGATGTGGGTATCCCCTCGGAAGCAATTTTGAGAACCATCGAAACAGAAGCGATCGATTTGGTTGTAATGGCCAACAAGGGCCGTGGTAATCTTGCTCGGTTTTTGTTTGGCAGTTCTGCTGAAAAGGTGTTCAGGCATTCCCCGGTTCCGGTGGTCAGTGTCAGAGAATCCAAAAATTTCAAACGGGAGAAATAAAATGGAAGAACAAGCCAATAAAATTAAAAAAATACTGGTGGCCATCGATTTTTCAACCTATTCCAGGCCAACCCTCGAATATGCCGCAGAGATCGCACGGAATACAAATGCCCGAATAGTGGCCTTTAATGTTATTAATCAAATTGAAGTTGATTCCGTTAAAAAAGAGGTAAATTCAAAATACCCAGATACCTTTGCCCTTGCAAAACACCTTCCCTATGAAATAGGCCGTCGGGAATTGAAAATGGAAGCCTTGGTAAAAGAAATTTTCGGATCCCCCCCATTGCCGGTTGAGATACGCATAGGTCACTGCAGACCCCACGTGGAAATTTTAAAGGCCATTGACCGGGAAGAGTCAGATTTGCTTGTATTCGGGCCTAAGGGCCGGAGCAATCTCAATGGATTTCTTTTCGGCAGTGTTGCCGAAAAATTATTTCGGCACTCCCCTGTACCGGTTATGAGCCTTCGCAGTCCAGTGGCATGACCGACGCAAGTTTATGGGTGAAAAAACGGAAAAGCCCAGGACAAAAATAAAAGTGGGACAAAAATACGCTATTTTTAGGAGAAAATTATAATGAACAAAAATAAAAATAAAATACTGGTGGCCCTGGATGGATCAAAAAAAGCATTTAAAACCATCGATTATCTTTGTAATTTCAAACCCTTTCTTAAAAAGGAACTTGTTTTACACAATGTCATCGCCCGAGTGCCCGAGTGCTATTATGATTTAAAAAAAGAGCCTTTCACCAATAAGGTAACCTCCCAGGTGCATGCATGGGAAAGGGGATACAAAGCCCAAGTAGATGCATTTATGGAAAAATCAAGGATGATGCTCATTGCCGCAGGATTTAAACCCGAAGCCATCCATATTATAATAGCCAAAAGGAAAAAAGGGATTGCAAGGGATATCATGGATGAAGCCCGGAAGGGATATGATGCCCTTTTGATACGAAGAAGGGGGGCGGGCGCACAAAAATTTTTACCCCTTGTCATGGGGAGTGTGTCCACAAAACTGGTTGAAAAATGCGACTTTATACCGGTGATGCTGGCGGGGGTACAAAAGGTGAATCACTCTCTTTTTATAACGGTTGACGGATCCAAAGGGGCGAAAAGGGCGGTTGAGTTTGCGGCAAAAATCATTGAAAATTCTGATTGCAAAATTGTGTTGTGCAGTGTCCTCAGGGATTATGGTATCTATGATGATGGTGCCCCAATGGGAGAGCCGGATAATTATATCACAACTGCTGCTGGAAAAATGGACATTGCAGTGAAAGAAGCCAGGGAGATTTTTGAAAATGCCGGTATTCTGGATCAAAATATTGAGGGTAAGATCATCCAGGGCGCCAAGAGCCGAGCCGGGGCAATTGTTACCGCAGCCAAACAAGAAAATTGCGACACCATTGTATTCGGCAGAAAAGGAAAATCAAATGTGAGCAGCTTTGATATCGGTCGTGTCCCCTGGAAGGTTATCCATGGTGCCCGGGAGATGACCGTGTGGATGGTGCCCTGATAGGGAGTTGTCGGTTCCTTTTGAAGAGGATGATCGTCTTTTTATTTAACCAATTTTTTATTTGCATTTTTATTTCCAATTGAGGGGAGAAAATTATGAGCACAATGAATTTACAACGGCTTTTTAACCCCAAATCCGTGGCAATCGTTGGGGCCAGCGAAAAACGAGGATCTGTGGGATATGCCTTAATGAAAAATTTTGTGGAAAGCGATTTTAAAGGGGATATTTTCCCGGTGAATCCCAACCACAGGAAGGTTATGGGAATGGCCTGTGCTGCCAATGTTCTATCCCTGGATCCTGGGGTGGATCTGGCCGTGATTGCAACCCCCCTGGGAGGGACACCCGAAATTGTTGAGGCTTGCGGCAAGAAGGGTCTTGCCGGGGCGGTCATCCTCTCTTCCGGCGGAAGAGAAATCGGTGCCAAGGGGCTTGAAATTGAAGCCAGAATACTTGCAAACGCGCGGATACACGGCATCAGAATCGTTGGGCCCAATTGTCTTGGCATCATGAATACCGGCATCTCTTTAAATGCCAGCTTTGCCCATTTATCTCCCAAGCCCGGCAGCATTGCCTTTCTTTCCCAGAGCGGAGCTGTCTGTACATCGGTGCTGGACATTGCCAAACGTGAAAATGTGGGGTTTAGTCATTTTGTGAGTCTCGGGTCCATGGTGGATGTTGATTTTGCGGATATGATTGATTATCTGGGGTCCTTGAGCTCTGTGAAAAGTATTGTGATGTATATGGAGAATATCACCAATTTTCGAAATTTCATGAGTGCTGCCCGATCGGTTTCTCGTCTAAAACCCATTATTGCGCTGAAATCGGGAAGATCAACAGCAGGCGCCAGGGCATCGGCCTCCCATACCGGTGCCATGGCGGGTGTTGATGCGGTGTATGACGCTGCCTTTGAGCGGGCAGGTATTTTAAGAGTCGATGAATTTGAGGAATTATTTGACTGTTCGGAATTTTTGGCCAAACAACCCCGGCCTTCCGGCCCCGGCCTCTCCATTATAACCAATGCTGGCGGCCCGGGTGTTATGGCAGCGGATGCCCTGGCATCCCATGGAATGGAACCTGCATTGCTCAGCCGGGAAACCCTTGGGAAACTGGACCGGATACTTCCTGGCAACTGGAGCAAGGGCAATCCCATAGACATACTGGGGGACACAGATTCC
>CAYWNB010000044.1:17657-19819 GCA_964459195.1 uncultured Desulfobacula sp. | reverse complement strand
GAGGTTCAAATCCTCTCATCCCGACCATTATCAATAAAGCCTTTCGGCGTTTTTATTTTTCTTCCAAAAAAAATTATTTTCGGACACCAATGTACGAATCTGGTGTGTTGGGGAGATTGAGACCAGAAACACAGTATGCAGTGGGAGTTCATGGGTTCTGGCTTTTTCGATGCACATAAAAAAACTCATTTGTAATAATGAATGGCCAGAATCAATTTTCTTATATTATAAAAATAATAAGAAACACGTAAAAAAATTTGAAGATAATAAAACCGGGGGCCCCGATGCCTGCCCCCGGGAGGTAATGATGGTTCTATTATTTTAAACTAATTTTTTTTAGTGGCCTTGTTTTCCCATTCCTGGATGTGGGTGGTTTCATAAATTTCTTCCCATCCCGAGATCATGCCTGCAATATGGCTGAACAAAGAATGGCCCGTGGTGGTCATGTACACGTGAATGATCAGAAAATTCACCAGGAGAAATGCGAACAGGGTATGCACCACTGCCAGGATCGACAGGGAGATGCTGCCGGGTATAAAATTATACAGATAATAGACAAGACCGGTGGTCATTTGCAGGGGCAGCAGCATGGCGGAAATGCCCAGGTATGTTAATCGTTGCAGGGGATTGTGCTTGGCGCCTTTGGATTTTTGTACCGGGTGTTCCTGGCCCTTGAAAATGCCGAAGGAATAGTAAAAGACAACATCAAAGAGTTTTTTGGTTGTGGGGATATATTGTTTCCACTCCCCGGTGGTCAAGAGCCAGAACACAAAGAAGGCAAACAGGACGAGCCAGGCAAGTCCCACAAAATTGTGGATATTGACGGCAGTCTGGAATCCCATGAGTTTAAAGGTGCCGTGGACCTCAAACCCTGTGATCATGAGAACAATGATCATCAATCCTTGGAGCCAGTGCCAAACGCGTTCAAACCGTGTGTATAGATATACTTTTTTTATTGTTTTAACCACCATATCCTATTCCTCCTTTCCGTTCCGGGTGAAAAATCGGCCAAGACCATGGAGCAGTACTCCGGCAAGGGCGGCCAGCACGGCAATCATCCCTAAGCTGTCGATGAAATTGGAGCGGTCCCGTCCGGGCAGATAAATACCGGTGATACTGGCCAGTCGGGAATTTTCCCGGATATGGCACTCGTTGCAGTTTAAGGCATTTTCCCTGGGGGCCACCATATGGGTGATGGGAAAGGCATAGGTCGTCTCCACATAGTCAAATTCACCGGAATAGGGCACATCCAGGGTTTTGTTGCCCCGGGTGATGGCATCGTTCATGTCAAAGGTGGTCCAGAATCCCTTGGGACCCGACAGCAACGGGGCTACCATCTGCTTGTTGATCTTGTCATAGGGCTGTTTCCCTCTATGGATTTTAAAGGGATGGATCCGTGCATCTGGATCATTTTTATCGCCCAGAGGATGGCTGACTTCGACAATGCCCGAGGGGTCAATCTTCTCTTTTATCGTGGTATTGGCGAAGGATCCATTGTACCAGAAATATTCAGGCTGAACATTTTTTTCCCATCTAAATTCCCCTTTAATGGACTTATATGTGGGTTTGCCGAATTCTCCTTTTACCACATAGGGTTTGCCGTCTTTAAGATCTCCTGCCTTGGTCCAGTCCCACCACATTTTGGTGGGATTGACCCTGGCAAATTCAGGAATATGACAGGATTGACAGGCCACACGGTCTGTATGGTCGTTCATTTTTGAAGCGGTTTTATGGGGCAGGTTGCTGTGGCAGGATTCACAGGTGATTTTTGTGGCCATGTCATCTTCTATCAGGCTCGTACGTTCCGCTGCCGCAGGACGGGTGTACAGGCGTCCTGCAATATTGTGTTTCACCGTGGTATGGCACCGGGTGCAGGAAAAGTTTGCTCCTTCGGCTGCCATGTGAACATCCAGCATCTTGTTGGGTTTGGCAAGGGAGGTATCCAGATCCCCGTGTTTAACCCCGTCCCCGCCGCCGCCTTTAAAATGGCATTCCCCGCAGTTTTCCCGCTGGGGCATGGTGATCTGGTGGACGGCATTTGAAACGGATGCCTGGACTTCCTTGACGATTTCAAGGGTGTCTGGGTCATCATCCCCTTCAAAGGCTTTCAGATCCTCAAAGGCTTCTTTATAATTGAATTTTTCTTTGCCGTGGCAGGCCAG
>CAYWNB010000044.1:15028-17557 GCA_964459195.1 uncultured Desulfobacula sp. | reverse complement strand
TCAGATCCTCAAAGGCTTCTTTATAATTGAATTTTTCTTTGCCGTGGCAGGCCAGACAATTGACTTCACCTTCGGTCCCGTTCCAGCCCGCATGACAACTGAGACATCCCTTGTCTTCCATGGCATTGCCGGAAATGCAAAAATTGTTAATGGCGTGTCCTGCCTTGCCGTTCATGACCCCTTCCTTTTCTGAAGGGACTTTCCAGGTCCAGTGGATGGTTTCTTCAAACTGCATGGACGCATCTGTGTGGCAGGAAAGGCAGGCCTGGGTGATTTGGTCTCCCGAGGTAAAGTTTTGTTTCAGGATTTTCATTTTTGAATGATCCGTGGTGGTCCAGTGTTTGTCGGACCGGACTGCCTGCTTGGCCAGCTTGATCCCCAGGGCTTCATCCGCGTCTGAAACCTGCCGGGAGGCAAAGGCCCCGGGTAAGAGCCCCATAAATATCAGGGCTGCAAATATCAGGAATAGTGTTGTCTTGAATATCTGTTTCCCGCAGCTGGTTTTTGTTTTTCCCATAATACCTCCAAGATTGAGTGTGCAAGCTTCCGGGGGATGGGGGAACCATCCCCGGAAACAAGATTATTTGCAGGTGGCAGGGGTGGGAGAGTCTGCTGCAAAATTGTAAAAATAGCTATAAATATCCAATAGATCTTTGTCGCTTGATCCGGCCCATTCCTGGTCGCAGCCAAATTCGCCAAAGTTTTTACCCTCAAAAATGGCCTTCCATTCCGCTTGTTTTTTGTCAGCCGGGCTGACCTTGGGAGAGGCAGAATCAACGGCGCCCCTTTCGAAACAGGCTTTTACCACTTTTCGATAGGTATATTTGCCTTTTCTTTTGTTGCCATTAGGGCCTTCTGCAGCAAAGGCGATAGATAAAGATCCCAGTGTGAACAAGACAAGGATACCAGCGATGAATAATTTTTTAAACATTATAATTCTCCTGTTAATTTTTTTGAACTCTTAGTTTTTTTTGAGTGTAAAAGTCCCATCTTTCTTAAAATCAATTTCAGCTTCCACATAGTAGGTTTCCAGGTCGGATCTGACCTCTTTGGCCATGTAGTAGGCTTCACCGCTTCTGGCCCCGGTGGAGCATAAAAATACCACGGGTTTGTCCGATGGCAGGTCTTTTATTTTGGGTTCTAATTTTTCGACGGGAATGTTTGTGGCGGTTTTTAAATGCCCCTTGGCAAATTCGTCTGCATCCCGGACATCTATCAGGGTGAAGGCTTCAGGCGTGGTTGTCACAACTTTTTTAAACCGTTCAAGATCAATGGAACCTTCCACTTCTCCAGCTTTGACGGCAACACCGGCACTGCCGGCACCAAATTGTTTCTTCCAGGCGGGGTAGCCTTGTTCAAAAACAGAAACATTTTTATAGCCCATGACAATGGCCCTGGCAGCAGATTTATGGCTCAACTTGCATTTAAGGCCGCCGCAATAGAAAATAATGGGGGTGGAAAGTTCTCTGGGCAGTTTTCCCTTTAGGGCATCAAACTGGGAAAAGGGAATATTGATGGCCGAGGGGATATGGCCCTGGTCATATTTTGGTTTCTGGGGCCTGGCATCCACAATCAGGGTGTCGTTGGCCGCAATTTGAAACGCAACCTGTTCTGCTGTTATTGCGGCATAAGCACCTTTTTGTTTTTTCCATTCGGGAAAACCCTTGGCAAAAACCTTGACATTGGTGAAGCCTAAGGCCTTGGCTTTCTTTGCAGATTTATGGCTCAGTTTGCATTTAAGACCGCCGCAATAATAGATGAGCAGGGTGGATTTGTCCTTGGGCAGCAGGTCTATTTTTTTGTCAAACTTAGAAAACGGTATACTGACGGCCCCGGGGATATGGCCCTTGGTATATTTAACCTGGTAAGGTCTGGCATCGATGATCATGACATTTTTTGCCATGGGAACACTTACCTTTGATATTACAAACGCAGCATCCACGATCTTATCATACATCCAGGGTTCTTTGGCATCCTGTGCAATTGCCGAGAAGGTACCTGCCAGGATCACAAGGCCTGCTGCCATGGCCAGGATCAGTGCTTTAAACTTGGATTTCATTTTGACTCCTAAATTAATGGTTATGATGTTTGCTTTTATTTTTAGGTCCCGGATCATACGCCGGGTCTGTTTCTATTCTTTGCTTATTGCCCATAAAGGGTATGCAAACAGAAAGCAAAGGATGTGCCAGGGGGAAAAAGAATAAAGAGAATATTGATTCAACTGCCTTTATTTTAAAGTAATTTTTATGTATTTGCAACATTTTTTCAGGAGGCCAAATCGGGTTGGGTGTTGCCAATGTGTTAAGATGTATTAACTTATTTGTTAACCATGTTAATTAAAGGGAATGAGGATGGATATTGGAAAGCATTGGCGGTCTATCATTGACTCCGCCCAGGATGGAATCATTATTGTGGATGCCAAGGGGAATTTTATCGCGGCGAATCATTCTGCCCAACTGATGACAGGATATTCGGAAGAGGAACTTAAGGGTCGATCCTGCAGGCTGCTCAATTGTACGGGATGTAAAC
>CAYWNB010000044.1:13779-14928 GCA_964459195.1 uncultured Desulfobacula sp. | reverse complement strand
GAAGAGGAACTTAAGGGTCGATCCTGCAGGCTGCTCAATTGTACGGGATGTAAACTCATTGGCCAGGGGGAGGGTAAACAGTGGTGCAGCCTTTTTTCCGCAGGTCTTATCCGGGATAAAAAATGTATGATCACCGCGGCCAACAACAGGGCCATCCCCATTGTCAAAACAGCCACCGTTCTCTTTGACGACAAGGGAGAAATCGTGGGGGCAGTGGAAACTCTCAAGGATATATCGGAAAATATCGGTTATAAGAATGAGTTGGCGTCGATTCGGCGCATTTACCACATTGATGATGGATTCCACGGAATCGTTGGCCGGACCCCGGTCATGCAAAATCTCTTTGAGCACATTGAAAGCGTGGCATCCCTGGACACCCCGGTGATGATTCTGGGTGAAAGCGGAACCGGTAAGGAAATGGTGGCCAAGGCCCTCCACGAAACCGGAAACAGGGCGGATAAACCTTTTATCAAGGTCAATTGTGCAGCCCTGAGTGAAAGCATTCTGGAAAGCGAATTGTTCGGCCATGTAAAGGGGGCTTATACCGGTGCCGATGTTGACCGGGTAGGACGGTTTGAGGCAGCCCATACCGGTACCCTTTTTTTAGATGAGATAGGGGATATCCCTTTGTCGGTACAGGTCAAGCTTCTGCGGGTATTGGAAGAGAGAATGATCCAGCGGGTGGGGGAAAACAAATCTATCCCCATTGATGTGCGGATCATTACCGCCACCAACAAAAATCTTGAAAGCCTCATTGAACAGGAAAAATTCAGAGAAGACCTTTTCTTCAGGATCAATGTATTTCCCATGACCTGCCCGGCCCTGCGTCTTCGCAGGGATGACATCACCCTGATTATTCAGCATTTTATCAGTATCCATGCCGAAAAAACCGGGAAAAACATCCTTGGGTTTACCCCGGAAGCTATGCGAATCATGGTTTCCTATTCCTGGCCGGGTAATATCCGGGAGTTGAGAAACGCTGTGGAATACGCCTTTGTCCTGGCAAAGGGGAAGAGTGTACGGCCTGAACATTTACCTGAAAAGGTGGTGAACCAGAGAGCCTTGTTTTCGTCTTCACCCCAAAAGGCCATGGTCATAGAAGAGGACCAAATAGAAGAGGACCAAATAGAAGAGGACCAAATAAAAGAG
>CAYWNB010000044.1:11434-13679 GCA_964459195.1 uncultured Desulfobacula sp. | reverse complement strand
AAGAGGACCAAATAAAAGAGAAGCAAGTGGTTGAACCTGGCCATTTCGAGTTCCCCGGGACAGCAGTGGTTGTGAAGCAGAGCGCAAGGGATTCCCCGATCCATGCATTAAGGCAGGCAGATGGGAATCAGACAAAGGCGGCTCAATATCTGGGCGTTTCCAGGGTCACCGTGTGGAAGCGTATGAAAAAATATAATATTACCGTTAAAAGCCGGTGAAAGTCTCGTGTTCCCTTTGTGATAGATATCCGGACGGAAGCGTTAACTTTAATGCTGGCCACAGGGCGGTACTTTCTTTTTTCTCCGCTGAAAGTATGGTATTATTGAACCTGCCATATTAACAAATGGTTAACACGCCGCGGGAGCAGGGGAAATCCCAAGGATGGAAAAAATATAAATTTATGGGTGCAAAGATTGGGTTGGCAATGGATGAGACGGTTATCTCGCTGACATGTCTGGTGATGGGTCATTCATTGGCACTATGTTTGCTAAATAATAATAGTAATAATAATTATTGGTTAATTATTGATTAATTTGGGTTAATAATGTTTAATTGAATCTGAATCGGAAGAAGATCTTTGGTGATGTTCTTCTGGGAATTGGGCAAAGGATATTAAATGAAAAAAGAAAATGTACTGGTGGTGGTCCTCATAGTTTTGGCAATTGCAGGGGGAATCATCTATAATAGATCAAAATCGTCTGGGCCGGTTATACAAGCTGCTGTTGCATCGGAAACTTCAGCTAAGACTGCAGAGAAAACCAATTTGGCGATGATAGGGACTGCCATCGGATGGAAAGACTATACGCCCGGTATGGCCACGGCTGCCAAGGGAAGTAAGTCGATTTTTCTTTATTTCCATGCCCCCTGGTGCACCTATTGTACAAAACTCAAACAGACTACCTTTAAAGATAAAAAAATTTTGGCATATCTTGAAAAAAACTTTGTCAGTATCCAGGTGAATACCGATAAGAACAAAGTACTTTCCAATGAATGGAAGGTCAAAGGGCTTCCTACTCTGTGGTTTTTGGAACCTGATGGTACAAAGATCAATAGTATTCCCGGGTATCTGGATGCAGCTCAATTGCTTCTGGTTCTCAAGTATATCCATACCAAAAACTATGATAAAATGAGTTTTCAGGAGTTTATGAAACAAGGATAATTCTTGTTTCATAAAATCACATTTCGGTTAAGGGAGAGAACAATATGAGATCAAAAATTTCAAGAAGGGCATTTTTAAAAGGCTCTTTTACGGCGGTCGGATCTGTGGCTGTTTCCAGCAGTGTGGTGCAAGCCGCCGCTTCTTTAGCAAAAGAAGAGACAGAGCCCCTGGTTACACTCATTGACATCAGCAAATGCATTGGGTGCGAGGAATGCGTTTATGCCTGTCGGGAAGCCAATGCTGCAAAGTACCCGGCTCCTGAAAAACCTTTCCCCAAAATGTTTCCCAAACGGGTGCCTGTCCAGGACTGGTCGGATAAAAAGGAAGAAACAGACCGGTTGACGCCCTATAACTGGCTTTTTATCCAGCCGGCAACGGCAATGGTCAACGGGGAAGAACTGGAGCTGAACATCCCCAGGCGCTGTATGCATTGTGAAAATCCCCCCTGTGTGAAGCTGTGTCCCTGGGGAGCTGCCAAGCAGGAACCCAACGGGCTCTCCCGGATTGATGCCGATATCTGCCTGGGCGGGTCCAAGTGTAATGCGGTCTGTCCCTGGGATGTGCCCCAGCGCCAGACAGGTGTGGGGCTCTACCTGGATCTTTTGCCGAGCCTTGCCGGGAACGGTGCCATGTACAAGTGTGACCGGTGTTACCAGAAACTTGAACGAGGTGAAACCCCTGCTTGTATTGAGGCGTGCCCTGAAAATGTCCAGACCATTGGTCCCCGGTCCAAGATGATTGAAAAGGCCCATGCCCTCGCAAAGGAAACCCAGGGGTATATTTACGGAGAAACCGAAAATGGCGGCACCCACACCCTTTATGTCTCTCCGGTTCCCTTTGATCAACTTATCCTTGAAACGGGAAAGGGACGACCTGCCATGGACGAGGTCGAGAATATGATGGCAGACGGCAGTAATCTTGCCCGGGCCATGCTCATTGCCCCCATCGCAGGCGCAGCTGCGGCATTTGGAAAATTTTACAAACGTGTAAAGGAGGAGGATTAATGTCTTCTGACCATAAAATAAGAAAAATTGTTTATGGCATTACGCTTTTTTTTATTGCCCTGACCGGGTTTGCCCAGATGCC
>CAYWNB010000044.1:0-11334 GCA_964459195.1 uncultured Desulfobacula sp. | reverse complement strand
TTGTTTATGGCATTACGCTTTTTTTTATTGCCCTGACCGGGTTTGCCCAGATGCCAATTTTCAAGCGGTATTATATTGCTGATATCCCTGGTTTAGGGTGGCTTGCTCAGTTTTATGTCACCCATGCCATGCATTATATCTTTGCCTCCATTCTTATTGCCCTCTGCGTCTATGGGGTGCTGGATTTTGTTTTGAGTAAAAAAGGGTTTTCCAAGGTTACGGCTACAGGGGGTATCAAAGCAGCTCTTATCATAGGTCTTGTGGTGTCCGGCGGGCTCATGGTGGTCAAGAACCTGTCCGGGTTTTATTTTTCCCAACCCCTGATTTATGTGATGGATATTGGCCATATCGGTCTTTGCATGGCCCTGCTCATGGTAAGCGCCTATGCCCTGGTAAAAAAGAAAACTTGGGTTAAATAAGGGGTTAAATAAGACCTATGTTTCCCCATATGAGGGATAGGGGTTACCAGGTTGAATAGGGATGCGCTATGAGGTTTGAATTATAATAGCGGGGGTCATGGCTTACTTCCTCGCCAGCCCAGGGAGGGATTTCAAAGAGTTGGGACTCGTGGTCCAATTCAATTTCCGCCACAACCAACCCCAAGTTTTTTCCGGCAAATCTGTCAATCACCCACTCAAATCCCTTGAATTCAATTTTAAACCGGGTTTTTTCCACCAGGGGGGGCTCACAGAGAATGTCTAGCATTTGCTGCGCGTCGGTCAGGGGAATTTCATATTCAAATTCCTGGCGCCGTGTATGGATGGTTTTCCCCTTGATGGTTAAAAATCCTTTGTTTCCCTTTGTTCGGATTCTAACCACCCGGTCTTCCTGGTTGACCATATAGCCCTGGCAGATGATAAGACCGGCAGAAAGGTCGGGGGGGAGCTGGTTTACAAGAAATTTTCGTTCGATTTCAATGCCCATATCAAAAAAAAGTTCCAAAGGATTATCGGAGCAGCCCTAATTTTTTAAATTTATCGATCATTCTTTTTTCAAAAATATCATATCATATTTTTTTATGTTTTTGAGTGAAAATTTTTTTTGGGGAACCAATGCCACCCCCACCCCGGATAAAATTACGGCAGAGGCAATGAAAAGCCGAAGACTAAAGGGTTCTGCTAAAAATAAGATCCCGCCGGCCGCTGCAATCACCGGCACGGTCAGCTGGACACTTGCTGCCCTGCCGGGGGAGAGTTCTTTTATGGCTGCATACCAGACGACATACCCAATGCCGGATGCCAAAGTTCCGGATAATATCGCCGCCCAGAATCCGCTCCCGTCCAAATTTGTTGGCAGGGTAAAACCAGATAAAAAGAAGATGGGGGCAATGACTATGGGAACCGCCCAAATAAAATTAAATGCCGTTGCAGCCACAGGGTTTAGGACCTGTTTTCCCAGGAGGGAATAGATTCCCCAGGAGATGCCAGCCAGGGTCATTAAAAAGGCGCCCAGGGGGGAGGGAGCCGATAACCCCGGGAAAACCAGGTAGATTAGTCCCATGAGGGCGGTTGCCATGCCAAGGATACGGACGAGTCCCGGCCGCTCTCCGGCCAGGACGCCTGCAGTTATCATGGTTGTTTGTACCGCACCAAACAGGATCAGGGCGCCGGTGCCGGTACCCAGGTTGACATAGGCATAGGAAAAAAACAGGGCGTACAGGGCCAGCATCAGGGGCATGACCCACGGTTTGCCGCCGGCTGTGACTGGCGGTGGCCGGAAGGCGTGTCGACCCGAAAGAATTCCCAGGACAATGGCCCCGGATACCAGACGGATCAAGGCAAAGGTGCCGGCATCCATTTCCCCTTCCCCAAGGGCAAATCGGCAAAAAATGGAATTGGCTGCAAATGCCGTCATGGCAAGGCAGGTCAGGACAAGGGTTTTAAGGGACATCTCAACTCCGCATATAAATAGTTTTTTAGTTTTTTTTTGATTTCTGAAGTGTATGGATATACCAAACCACCTGGTTTGTATACCATGAATCCCACTATGACTTGATAACTTAAGCCATTTGTGATAGGCGCAGGAGGTGGTTTTTTAAAAATAATACAGGGTGTTCACAGATATATTTAGATATGCAAAGGAGAGTAAGATGACTGTGGTTGGTATAATCGGCGGGTCTGGGCTGGATGATCCTGATATTTTGAAGGATCCCGGGAAAATTGAGATTCAAACCCCCTATGGCAAGCCGTCTTCAGACCTTTTGTCCGGTAAAATAAATGGGGTGGATACCCTGATCCTTGCCCGGCATGGCAGACGACATCAATTCAGCCCTACCCAGGTGAACAACCGGGCCAATATCGATGCCTTAAAGCGTGCCGGTGCCACCCATATCCTTGCGACTACCGCCTGCGGCAGTTTGAAGCAGGAAATCGACCGGGGGCATCTGGTGGTCTTGGATCAGTTCATTGATTTTACACGGTTTCGTAAAAATACCTTTATGGATTCCTTTGAGGACGGAGCCGCTCATACAACCATGGCCCATCCCTTTGATGAAGCGCTTAGACGCTGCCTTTATGAATCTGCAAAGACCCTGGATCTTGCCGTCCATGAACGCGGCTGCGTGGTTACCATTGAGGGTCCTCGATTTTCAACGGTGGCGGAATCTAAAATGTTTCGGCTCTGGGGGGCCGATGTGGTCAACATGTCCACGGCACCCGAGGCCATGCTGGCCAATGAGGCGGGTATCCCCTATGCCGCTGTTGCCATGTCAACGGATTATGATTGCTGGAAAGAGGATGAGGCTCCGGTGACCTGGGATGAAATTTTGGCTGTGTTCAATCACAACGCAGACAATGTCAAACGCTTGCTTGTCAACACCATTGGTAATTTGATTGATACGTTAACCCGATAACCTGGAGAATAAAATAGAAGATGGACTTAAAAGAGACGATCAGAAGTATTTCAGACTGGCCCATTAAAGGGGTTATTTTCAGAGACCTGACAACCTTGATGCAGGATCCCATTGCATTCAGGGAATCTTGTGACATATTGTACAACCGGTACAAAGACATGGGTATCGACAAGATTGTGGGGATTGATGCCAGGGGGTTTGTCTTTGGTGCGGTCCTGGCCTATAAGATGGGTATCGGGTTTGTACCGGTGCGTAAAAAAGGCAAACTGCCTTGCAAAACCATTCAGGAGACTTATGATCTTGAATATGGCTCAGACACCCTTGAAATCCATGAAGACGCCATTGAAAAGGGTGAGAAGGTCGTTATTGTGGATGACCTCATTGCCACGGGCGGGACAGTGGGGGCCACGGTGAAACTGGTTGAAAAACTGGGGGCGGATCTGATTGAATGCGCCTTTGTTGTGGAATTGCCCGATCTGAAAGGCCGGGACCAAATTCCGGGATGTAAGGTGTTTGCCATTACTAAATTTGAAGGTGAATAATTAAATGGTTGGGCAGATACGATCAGTGGTATTTGAGTGGGGTATTTGAGCGGGGTATCTGACTGGGTATCTGGCAAGAATTTTTTAAGGTGATGACATGAAAACATGTGTTTGCAGAATTTGTTGGATCACAAGGATTTTTTTAATATTGATGTTTGCCGGTGTTCTGGCAGGATGTGTGGGGAATTACGGGACCATTCGCTCCAATACGGCATTGCTGGACCAGTATAAGGGCGGGGTATTGTCGGACAATTACAATTACTATTATTGCGGCCGTTCCTCTATCCCCTATGCCGTGGTGGGTATTGACAATACCTATGGATTCTCTGACAAGTTTTGGTTCAAGATAGACTCCAAAGAAGAGGTTTATAAAAAAATCGCCAACTTAAGTGAGCTTCACATGGACAGCACCCGACTTTTTACCTCGGATATTTTGGACACCAAGGGACAACAATTAGGGGTCTGGTTTTCCTTCTATAGCTATAGCCCGGTACTGGTGGATAATGAAACCCGGATGGTGGAAGTTTATAACCCCTATAAGCCAGATGAGGATCGCTGGAGCTTTTGAGGGTTCCGGGACAAGTTTCGGAATGTAGACCCCCGGAATGTATCCCCGCCATGCCGTCAGTGTGAAAATACACTCTTTTCTTGAATTTATGCGGTGAATACGGTAAGAAAGGGAGCAAATCCTGATAATCGGTCAGGATTTTTTTTAATTATAAAAAATGGAGACAAACCCATGGGCGATAATGGCGGAGCACCCAATAACCTGGATTTCCAGGTCGACAAAACAAATCTTTACCGGGAAATATCACTTACAGATCTTAAAATTGCCAATATCAGGCAATTGATCCCCGTGACGATTGATGGCGAAGATGACCCCGGCCGGGAAACAATTTTCATCGGCAATACCCAGCTGGGAACCCCCCAGGGACCCATCCCCATGCAGGCGAAATTAGACGCTACCACCCTGGAAGAAGCAATGGACCTGTTCCCCAAAGCTATGGAACTGGAAACCCAGAAGGTGATTGAAAATTTCAAGCGCATGGAAGCACAGCAGAAAAAAGAAAAATCCAATATTATTATGCCGGGAATGAATTAGGTCCTGGTTTCTTATAATCAGGTCAGGCCAGTTCAGGCCTGACCTGGGATACTCTTCCCCCCCCCCCCAAAAAAAAATGTTGATTAACGGGAGCAGGGGATCTGAGAAACAACTCCTTTCAAAGAATCTTCTTCCGGCAGAATCTCGATGACAAACCCTCTGTCCGCTGTTTGAATCATCCGCAATTTTGCTCTAAATTTATTTCCCTTTGTATCTTTTAGAACATAAGGCCTTGTGGTTTTTCCCTTCAAAAGGGTTTCTATATTTTCCGATGTCAGTCGCTTGCCTGAAATTTCCTTCCAGATGACAAAAAGACAATTTCCCTGTTCAGGCCGCCAATTGGCACATCCCACCCCTTTTTTACCTTCAATTATTTGTCCGCCGCACAAGGGGCAGACAGGGGGCCTGGGGGCGGTTGAATTTTTTGTTTTGGGGGCGTGGGCCTTAAAATTTTTTAATTCAAACTCAGCCGTTTTCAGCTCATTCACCGCCTGGGTTACGAATCGTTTCATATTGACCAGAAATGGGGTGTTGGTGTCCTCTCCAAGGGAAATCCGGTTCAGGTCCATTTCCCATCGGGCCGTTTCTTCCGGCGAGGTGAGAACAGAAGAAATGGGGCAGCGTCTGAGCATGTCTACCAGATAGGACCCCTTGTCCGTTGCCACCAGTTTTTTGCCGGATCTTGCAATATATTTACGGGCAATAAGGGTTTCAATTATCTGGGCCCGGGTGGACTGGGTGCCGATTCCCATCTCCCCTCGGTAGAATTTTTTAATGGCCTCCTGGGATACATACCGCCCCGGGTTTGTCATGTCTTTGAGCAGGAGTGCATCTGTATAGTCGGGCAGGGGGGTTGTCAGTTTCTCCTCAAGATTTATTTTTCTGGCGATGGCCCTGTCCCCCTGGACCAGAGGTGGTATCAGCTCTCCTGATTCTTTATCTGCTTGGGTTGTCTGGTAAACCTGTCTCCAGCCCGGGGCCAGGATGACCCGTCCCCGGGTCTGGAAGGTTTCATTGGCATAAAGGGTGATAACCCGGGTGTTTTCAAACTCACAATCGCCATGGAAGGCTGCGGCAAATCGTCTCATCACCAGATCAAATATTTTTTTTTCATCGGAGGATGCACTGGGAGGCAGCGGTTTAAAGGGGATCAGACCATGGTGGTCGGTGAGCTTGGCATCATTGAACACCCGTTTATTGGAGAGGGATACCCGCTGTGAGTCAATCCCTGCAAAAATATCCGGGTAGGCCGGGGAAAGTTTTTGAATGATATTTTGAATCATGGCAAGGTTCTGGGTGCCCAGGACCTGGGAATCGGTTCTCGGGTAAGAGAGGCACTTTTTGTCCTGGTACAAGCCCTGGGCCAGGTTCAAGGTTTTTTTTGCCGGAAACCCGAATTTTTTATTGGCCTCCTGCTGGAGGTCTGTCAGGGAAAAAAGAAGGGGAGGCGGTTCTTTTTTCTTCTCTTTTATTAAAGACTGAACCTGGCCGGGCGATGTCTCCTGGTTCAGCTGTTGGTAAAGGGCATGGGCCTTTTTTCCTTCGGTCAGCCGGGTCTCTTTGTTCTTAAACCAGCTTGCGGTCCAATTTCCCTTGTTATTGGCAAATAAAATGTTCAGGGTCCAATAGGTCTTGGGTTCAAATTGCGCCCTTTCTTTTCTGCGATCCGTGAGCATTGCCAATACCGCCGTTTGAACCCGGCCCACGGAAAAAAGATCCTTCAGCCGGACCGTGAGCACCCGGGTGCAATTCATGCCGATGAGCCAATCGGAAACCTGTCTATAATACCCTGCCCGCCAGAGCCGGTCATAATCGGTCATGGGTCTTAGGGTTTTCATGGTATTTCGGACCACTTCCGGTACCAGGGCCTGGCTGGTCCAAAACCGCAGGATCCGGGCCTTGTCCAGGAAGCCTACTTTAAGCAGAATGGTCCTGGCAATGACCTCTCCCTCTCGTCCGGCATCGGTTGCAATGATGACACGGCCAAAGCTTCTCTGGGTCAGCAGTTTTTTGATGGCTTTAAATTGTCCATAGGTCCTTTTAATGGGCTTGTATTCAAAGGGGTCGGGTATCAGGGGCAAGGTGTCCAATCTCCATTTTTTCAAGGAGGGATCATACTCATCGGGCTCATACAGGGTCACCAGATGGCCCACCGCCCAAGTGATGACGAATCCAGCGCCTTCAAAGCACCCGTCTCCTTTTTTATTTACCCCCAGGGCCTTGGCAAAATCCGCTGCCACGGAAAATTTTTCTGTCAGGATTAAATCGGTCATGGGTAATTTTTTATCTTAAATGAAGGATTTTATCCATAGCTTTTCGAAGAATAATTTGAAGTTATCCTTCTGGATATGATAAGTTGTCCGTGGAAGGGGGGGGGAATTGAATAATTCATTTTAAAGGTTTTTTCCATGATAAGAATCGGACGGACAAACGAAAGGCTAAATAAACATGGGTTTTAACAAAGCACAATTTATGGAGGTCCTGGCACAGATAGCGCCCAACCGATACCTCCAGGCAGTGTTGATTATCCTCTTGTTTCTGGGGTTAGCAAAGGGGTTCGACCTGATTCTTTCCCGGATTGTAAAAGGGTGGATCGAAAAAACAAAGCTCAAAATAGATGACCAAGTATTGGATATCTTTCACCGGCCCGTTTTTTTAAGCATCATCCTTTTTGGCCTGGCCCTTGCCACGGAGAGATTGGGATTTCCCGAAACCATCGGTTTTATCACCCTGGGGTGTCTGAAAACCATTGCCATCTTTTATTGGGCATTGGCCGCCACCCGGTTTCTCAAGCTGCTGCTCAACTTGGTGAGCCGTGACGAAAGCTGGTTCAAGCTGATCCAGGACCAAACCCTGCCGCTGTTTAATAATCTTTTGATTCTTCTGGTCACCGGCCTATCCATTTACATTGTATTCCTGGTCTGGAATATCGATTTGACCGCCTGGGTCGCATCCGCCGGAATATTGGGTCTTGCTATTTCCTTTGCCGCAAAAGACACCCTGGCCAATCTATTTTCAGGGGTCTTTATCATGGCAGATGCCCCCTATAAGCTTGGGGATTTCATTGTCCTGGATTCAGGAGAACGGGGGGATGTCACCAATATCGGTATCCGCAGCACCCGGATTCTAACACGGGATGATGTGGAAATCACTGTGCCCAATTCCATCATGGGCAATACCAAAATTACCAATGAAGCCGGCGGCCGCCATGAAAAATTTCGTGTTCGTGTTAAGGTGGGGGTGGCCTATGGGTCAGACATTGACAAAGTTCATCGGGTCTTGCTGGGTGTGGCATCCGGATTCCAGGAAGTTTGTAAAATTCCGGAACCCCGGGTGCGGTTTCGTGCTTTTGGCGATTCCAGCCTAGACCATGAATTGTTATGCTGGGTCAGAAAACCGGTATTTCGCGGCAAGGTTTTGCACCTGCTCAACACAGCTGTTTACAAACGGTTTATACAAGAGGGGATAGAAATTCCCTTTCCTCAGCAGGATGTTCATGTCCGGTCTGTCTCAACAGATACCCAATCCATTGAAAAAAAGGCCACTGAAAAGGATACCATTGAAACCACCAAAGATTTTTAAAAAAACCCTGTTGGCTGTGGATCCGGCCAACAGGGTTTTTTTAAAAAATAAACGCTTAAATGGGCAGGTCAAAGGCGCCGGGACCAATTTTCCAGGCCCCATCTTCTTTGACAAGGGAAATGGTGTCTTGAACTTCATGCTCTTCAAGGATACAAAAAACATATCCCACAATCCGGTACAAGGGGTTGATACTGCGGATGGTGGTGGCGTTAATCTGAATTTGGGCCGACGCATCATCCATGCTTAATACCGTGGTTTTTATAAGGATGGGTTTCATCTGCAAATAGCTTGTTTTATATCCCCGGTTGTAGGCATCATTCTCCTGCAACCTGAGATAGAGTTCTACCATGTTCACATCATTCTCATTTGTCAGGGCATCTTCGCTGAGGAAGTCCGCCATTGAGGGCTCCAGCATAGAATACGCTTTGGTAAAGTTTTTTACCACTTGTGCGGGGGAATTGCCTTCTGCCCATGCAGAGGATGCATGGAGGACTAATCCAATCAACAGGGCCGCCAATAGGGAAATCAGTTTCGGGCTTTTTTTCATTCGTTGGTTCTCCTTTTTAATTTTTGTATCCTATACGGTATTTAAATATGGTAAATACTATAAACCAATAATTTTTAAAAATATTTATCTGGAATCTAATAGCAAATACCAGATTAATATTCAATGGGTGGTGTCTCTTTGGACAGGTGTATCCCTTGGAAATCTTGATTTGGGTTTGATTAAAATCATCAGTCAAGTGAAGACAACCATGGGTAAAAGGACATTCCTGTGCGGGATGCGGGATTGTTGCTTGGGTGCTGGGGAAAATTATATATCAGTTACGATGAATATCATCATGACAGACGGTGCAGAGGGTGATTAAGTTTTCTTCATTGTTTTTGCCACCTTTTGCATGGTGTTTTGTATGATGAAGTTCCAAATGTCTGGGATCGGATCGGTTCCATTCTTCATGCGACCAGTTGCAATTTGTACACTTATAGCCATCACGTCTTAAAACTTCTCTTTTTATGGAATCTTTGATTATTCTATCATGTTCTGGACTTTGACGATCCGCCTCAAGTAAATAAACGCCGATATCCAAATCAGGTCGCCCACTGTTTTTTGTCGCAATAGGCCATCCAAATTCGGTGCGCAATTCTCTGACGCGTCTGCCCCATTCGGATCTGTTTTTTGCCAAATATTTTAACTCTTCTCCGGTAATTTTATTTCCGACATTTGCTCTGAAGTATTTCAACAGTTTTTCTCGAACGCCTATGTTTTCTTTTCTAATATCATTTGCAAGCTGCCATCGGAAAGCGGCATCTCTGTCCTGCCTTTTTGAAATTAGGATGTAGTCCGAAGGTCCCATGGATTCAGGGGTGATATCTTTCAATGGAAATTCATTTTCAGCATACATTTCTTTGGCGGTAACACCACTAATAATGGACCAGCCAAATTGAATTTTCAGTTCTCTGACCCTTCGTGCATATTCCTGTATACCTGAGACGACGAGAAGCTCATCTCCTTGTATTATGACATGAGGGTATTTCAAAAAATAATGCAATATTCTGTCTCTTGCACTTCTTGCGACCTCAGACGGGATAAGAGATTTTCCCAATTCACGTAAATGATTGAAACAGGGAATCAGGGCAAGGACTTTATTTCGTAGGTTTTCGGATAATAGTTCCTGTTCGAAATTGATTACCAGTTTTTGAAGTTTTATCCGAATCCTTTCGGATTTCATGTTTTGTGTCCTTGCCGCTTATGCGCGATATAATTTGGTTTCTTTTATCGCTTGAGAAGACATCCATTTTTTATAATTCTGATCAAGCAGTACCCTGACGACATCTGCAACCCTGGCAGCCAATAAAGGCGGAACAGCATTCCCGATTTGTTTCGCTATTTCTATTTTTGACCCTGTAAATTTAAATGAATCCGGGAAACTCTGAAATCTTGCAGCTTCCCTGTGTGTGATCGGTCTGTGTTGAATGGGATGAAGATATCGACCTTTTTCCGGTTTAAAGAATTCTGTTCTAATCGTTACCGCAGGCCTGTCCCACCATAATCGGCCGAACAGATCGGTGCCGCCCGTTTTCTTTCTGATCCAGCAATTCGGGGTTAATTCCAGTGCTTTTTTCTGTAAATCGAAACGATTCATTCCTTCTTCGGGGATTGCTCGATATCGTTTCTTGCTCAATTCGGTTGGATTCCTTCCAAAATGAAGATCAAGAGGAGGATCTGTCTCTCTGATTTGTGTTCCTACCGGCGGCGATAAATCTTCCACGGCGTCTCTGACGGTTTTCCATTTTTTGGGATTGGACAAGTACTCATTTTTATCGAAGAACAATTCTAATTGTTTCGGTTTCCCAAGATCTTTGAAATGGGTTTTCCGAGGAGGAAATAGAATGGAGGGCTCAACAAATTTACATCCGATAATAAAAGCTCTGGTCCTTGTTTGAGGAACACCGTAATCGGCAGCAAGCAATTTGTCCTGCCATACCTTGAATCCAAGATTCTTTGCAGTATCAATTATCTCGGCATGCTCCAATGTGCCCAGGAGTTGAGGGACGTTCTCCATTATAAAAATTCCTGCACCACTTCGATCCACAACATCCAAAAAAGGCTTCCATAGTTTTTTCCTTGGATCATTATTCCGGTTTTTATTCAACAAACTGAACCCCTGGCATGGGGGGCCGCCTATAACAACATCAGCCTGTGGAATTTTAAAACTATTATTTTCTAAAATATCAACAATATCACCATGGATACAATGAGGGCCGAAATTTTTATTGTATGTATTGACACAAAATTTGTTAAAATCATTGGCCCAAACCGATTGAAACGGATGGCCGAATTCATTAGAAAAACCTAAAGACATACCGCCAGCACCTGAAAACAAATCAATCAGCCGATAGGTGTGGTCATGATTGTGTTTTCTATCCGAACATCTTGTATTATAGACGGCTTCATCCTCTTTGAGGATTAGGTTGTTATTTATAGAATCATCAAATTTGTACATCACTCAGTTAACCCGTTATTAATAATTTTATTTTTGATCAAGGGTATAACATCATGAACATTTTTTGTAGTGTTTTTTATTTTAAAAAGCGGGGATAGTGTTTCCAAAATCATTTTTATAGTTCCAGAATCAGCCCCACCTTAAAGTTCAATTGGTCCTTCTTAGTTCCGAATTCCTTTAGATAAAGAATACCATATGGGTAAAAAAATCCAGGGATAAATTATTTGGGTTTGATTGGTCCTGGCGGGTCTG
>CAYWNB010000043.1:0-20072 GCA_964459195.1 uncultured Desulfobacula sp. | reverse complement strand
CATGATGGCAATATTGGACAATTCAAGGCCAACCACCCAGGAGGCAATATCAAAGGGTATTCTTGTAATGGCTAAAAATCTTCCGAATATCATGGCCCCTGTTATGATGACAATAACCATGCACGATATTTTCAATGTATCAAAAATGGAATTATAAAAATTCTCCAAGGATAGTTTTTTTTGAACCAAACCAATGACAACAGCAAAAAAGGATCCAATGGCACCGGCTTCTGTCGGGGTGAACAGCCCAAAGTAAAGCCCGATCATGACCACCATGAACAGGATAAGCATTTCAACTGCCCCTGCCAGAGATTTAATCTTTTCCTTGAACGTGGTTTTTTCACTCACTGGTCCCCAATGAGGATAGATGCTGCAAAGCACGTATACCGTGACGGTCAGTAACAATGCCAGCAAAATACCAGCACCTAAGCCACCGTAAAAGAGTTTGGCAATGGACTGTTCCGTGGAAAGACCGATGATAATGAGTACCACACTGGGCGGGATGACCACACCCAGGGTGGAACCGCAGGCAATGGCCCCGGTACTGAGCATGGGCTCATACTTGTATTTGTCCATCTGGGGCAATGCAACCGTGGTCATGGTAGCCGCTGTTGCTGCATTGGAACCGCAGATAGCGGCAAAGGCAGAACAGGCCAGAATCGTTGCCATGGCAATACCGCCTCTGATATGGCCTACCCATTTAAAGGCTGCCGTGTAAAGTTTTTCATTGACCCCGGAGTAAAAGGCAATCTGGCCCATGAAAATAAACAGGGGTATCACGGTCAATCCATATTTGGAAAAAGTTTCCCAAGTGACAGTGGCCAGCATATTGAACCCCGCATTAAGGGAAATGATATAGGAAAATCCCACAAGTCCCACAAGTCCCATGGCAAATCCCACAGGAATGCCAAAAACAAACAGGATAAAAAGCAGCCCAAGGATACCGATGATACCAATCAGGGTGAGACTCATCTTCAGGACTCCTTTTTAGGCGGCATAAGCGCCTTTAAAAAATCGGTAAAAAGTGCAAGGGATAGGATAAAGCAACCCAGAGCCACGGCAAAAGTAAAAGGATAGTAAATAATTCTTAAGGTTTCAGAGACTTCTTCTACATTTTTAAGTGTCAAGGCCTTTTGAACAACATGCCAGGACGCAGCAAGGAAAAACAAGCAGCAAACACCATGATTGATAATGGAAATGATCCGCTTCATTGGTTTGGGATAACTGTTCACCAGTACATCCACGGCAATGTGACCATTGGTAAACTGGGTATACCCAAGGGCAAAGGCCGTCACAACTGCCCCGGCATATCCCATGAGTTCAAAGGTTCCTCTTATGGGAATAAAAAACTGCCGGATAAAAACGTTGGCGCAGGTCAAAAGGATCATGCCGATGAGCAATGCGCCTCCGGTCAGGGTGAGCATTTTATTTAAAAACTTATTAATCCTTATAAAAACATCCATGTTAAATCTCCGAAGCCCCCTGACCGTCTTTTGGCGGCCAGGGGATTTGAAAAGCGATTATTGGATATACGTTCTAATGTCATTAATAATGGCCTGTGCCGGAAGGCCCTTTTCTTTGGCACCCTTAATCCATTTTTCAGTGAGAAAATCGAGTTTGCTGTCCCATTTGGCTTTTTCGTCGGCAGGAAGATCGATAAATTCAACCTGGTTGGCCTCTTTTGACCAGGCAATTGCTTTCTTAATCGTATCATCCATATAGGTTCCGGTCCAAAGCGCCTGCTCTTCTTTCAGATCCATCATGACCTTTTTCACGTCTTCGGGCAGTGCATCCCATTTCTGTTTATTCATGATGACGCTGAAGGGATAGATTACGGTTTGGGTCATGGTGACGTATTTGCAGTTTTCAGCAAAATTAAAATCCTTCATGACCTCCAGAGAAGAAAAAAGTCCTTTAACCGTCCCTTTTTGCAATGCTTCAACCGTTGCCGGCATTGGCATTCCCACAGGATTTGCTCCCCATGCTTTCAAAATCTGTGCAGCCCCACCCGAAGCTCTCAAGTCCAGTCCCTTGATATCTGCAAGGGTTCTCACCGGAACCTTTGACATAACATTACCGGGTGAATTGGTGAACATGGTCAAAACAACCACATCCTTAAACGCTTTTGGTTTATATTTTTCATAGAGTTTGAGCAGGGCAAGGCTGCCTGTTTTAGCATCTTTGATCCCCAAAGGAAGGCTGGTGGCGTTGGTCACGATAAACCGGCCCGGCTGATAGGCCATGCAGATGTTTCCAATATCGGCCTGACCAGCCACCACACCATCCAGCATGCCTTTGGCACCCAGCAAGGTCCCGCCGGGAAAGGTATTGATCTTGACCTGCCCATTGGTCCGTTTTTCAACTTCAACCTTCCATCGCTCCATTTGAACACAAGGAAATGTGGGGGCAGGAGGAAAATTGGCATAGTTCAGCGTGATTGTTTTTGCCGTTACAGGGGATTGAAAGATTAAAAGACAGGTGACCAGTGTAAATAAAATCAATGTTGCTGAAAAAAAAGTTCGCTTTACCATGATGTTACCTCCTGTTAATAAGTTTTTATAAAGAGGGAGAAGGTGTTCTCCCTCACTTTATGAAACTTCTTCCCTATTTCTCCTTTTTCGCTTTAAGAGCAGCCAGAACTTTTTCTGGTGTAATGGGAAGATCTGTTATTCTAACGCCCACCGCATCATAGATGGCATTTGCAACCGCCGGAGCTGTCGGAACACATCCGGGTTCGCCAACGCCCTTTGCACCGAAGGGCCCTGCTTTTTCATAGGTTTCAAGAATAGGGGCTTTGATCTTTACGGCATCTTTGGCTGTAAACAGCTTATAGTCCCTGAAATTGGCATTCATGATTTCCCCTTTCTTGACGATGACCTCTTCTGTCAGAGCGTATCCAAGTCCCATGATGGCACCGCCATAGACCTGGCCTTCCAAGAGCAGGGGATTGATGGCCTGTCCCACATCATGGGCAGCCACATACTCGAGCACCTGAACTTTCCCTGTTTCCTCATCTACCTTTACCTTGACACCGTGGGCACCAAAAGTATAGGCAGCAGACATATTTCCCTTGAAATCTTTGCCCAGGTTCTCATTTTCCGGATCATAAAAATGATCTGCCATGAACATGGTACCGCCGGGTGAGAAATGGGCCTTTCTTAAAAGCTTATCAATGGGCATACTTTTTTCAGGATTGCCTGACACAAAGACCGTGCGATTTTTGAGCACAAGTTCCTCCGGCGATGCATCCAGAAATTTTGAGCCGAATTCCAGTATTTTTTCTTTTACTTTACGAGCTGCTCCTAGTGCTGCATTTCCCGCCACAAATGTACTGCGGCTGGCATGGGCGCCGACATCCCATGGGCAGACATCGGTATCCGAATGAACCACATTGATATCTTCAGCCAAAAGCCCCAGCTCTTCTGCCACAATCTGAACTGTGATATTGTCAAGACCCTGGCCCATATCCGAACCGCCGGTGAAGACATCCACTTTACCGAAATCATCCATTTTCAAAATAACACCGCAGCCGTCTGATTTGTAGATTCTTGCACCGCCGCCTACATGGATCAAAGAGGCAATGCCGACACCGACGCCTTTTTCCTTTGGACCCTCCTGTGCCAGCTCTTTTTCAAGGGCATCAAAACATTTATCAAGGCCGCAACTGGTGATTTTAAATCCTTGGGGAGATTCATCCCCGGATTTATTCTGATTGATCCGCCGGATTTCCAGGGGATCAATGCCGACCTTTTCAGCCAGCATATCCATGGTGGATTCAATGGCAAATGTTGCCTGGGGATTGCCGTACCCCCTCATGGCCTGGGAATAGGTATTATTGGTATAAACACATTTGGCATCAAACCGGACATTGTCCAACCGGTAAAGGGTGGTAATGGGCATCATCATAACAGAAGGGGTTGTTGCTCCCCAGGAGGTACGACCCCCGTTGTCCAGGATCATCCTGATGTCCCTGAAGGTCAGTTTTCCATTTTTGTCGCACCCCTGTTTAATATAGGTAATCGTCGGTTGCCGGGTGGACGTGGCCTTGAATTCTTCTACACGATCAAATAGAATTTTAACGGGTTTGTGGCATTTATACGCCAGTAGGATGGCAACATGCTCATAGGCATAGGTATCGAGTTTGCTGCCAAACCCACCGCCGATAATCGGTGTAATAACCCTTACCCGCTTGTTTTTAAGGCCCATGGCCTTTAAAGATTCCAGAAAATCTTTCTGGGCAAGGGACCGAATCTGGGTATTGCTGTAAACGGTTAGATTATCATTGGCGTCAAACAGGGCAATGGCACCGCTGGTGCCAAGGCAGCAATGGGTGACCCATGTGGTGGTAAACCGATCTTCAACCACAAAGGCAGATTCTTTTTCCGCCTTTTCCACATCTCCGTAATGCAATTTCCAGGGAAGTTTGAGCACATTGGATTTATGGGTTTCATTAACAAGGACGGCATCCTTTTCCATGGCCTTTTCAGGGTCAAAAACCCCTTCCAGCTCTTCATACTCGATTTCAATAAGATCCAATGCTTTTTTGGCTATTTCGGGCGTTACGGCTGCAACGGCAGCAACTTCATCCCTGAAGGAAGTGACTTTTCCTTTTTTAAGGGGCGGATTGTCCTTGTAAAATCCCATGACCATTTTTTCAGGTACGTCCTCACCGGTCAGCACAATACGAACACCGGGTAAGGCCTTTGCCTTTGACGTATCTATTTTAAGAATTCGGGCGTGGGCATACTTACTGTAAAGTAATTTCCCATAAAGCATACCCGTCAGCTTGATATCCTGAATATATTCCGCACGTCCCATGGCTTTCTGCGCCGCATCAATTTTGGGGATCCTTTTTCCGACAACGCTGTACTTTTCTTTTAATTCATTCATCATTGATCCCTCCCTGAAAGATTCTCTTTAGCGGCTTCCACCGATTCAAGGATCTGAACATAGCCTGTACACCTGCAGATATTCCCGGCCAAAGCATGCTTGACCTCATCTTCCGTGGCATCGGGGTTTTCGTCCAGCAGGGCCTTGGAAGCCATAATCATACCCGGCGAACAAAATCCGCACTGGATACCGCCGTTGTCCACAAAAGACTGCTGAAGCGGATGCAACGTACCATCGGTTGATGCGAGTCCTTCAATGGTTTCAATGATTTTTCCATGGGCTTCCACGGCCAGATAAAGACATGAATTGACGGCCAGCTTATCAACAATAACAGTGCAGGCACCACATTCACCATTGCCGCATCCCTCTTTTGTTCCGATCAGCCCCATCTCTTCTCTTAAGAGATGTAACAGGGTCCAATGGTCTTTAATCTCATATGAGATTTCATCACCATTCAATAAAAAAGATATGTTTGTCGTCATGGGTAAAATTTCTCCTAACTGTTATTTCTTATAATATCAAGACACTGAAGGCCCATTCTCCGGACATGGACCCGAACCATTTCCTTTCTGTGCCAGGCTTTTCCCCTGATACTGTCCCTGACCTGGGATTCACCAGCCGCTATTTTGCCTGCTTCTACCAGGATTTCTTCATTTATTTTTTTCCCGACCAGAAGTTTTTCAGCCTCCAAAGCCCTCATGGGTGTGGGAGCCGCTACCCCCAAACAAATACGAGCCTTTGTACAGGTCTCAAGATCGTCTGCCGTGGTCAGCAGGACCCCGATGCCGATAAGGGGTAACTCCATGGCAGCTCTTCTACCAAATTTTATGTAGGCACTGCCGGTATGGGGATCCTGGGGCGGAATGGTAATTTTTTTTAAAATTTCTCCGGGTTTTAAAATGGTTTGATAGGGCGCTATAAAAAGATGCTTGACCTCAACAGATCGTTCACCGTCGGGCCCGTGGAGCAGGGCCATACCGTCAAGGGCGATTAAAGGAATAGCCCCGTCAGCCGATGGTACGGCATTGATCAGGTTCCCACCGATGGTTCCCACATTTCTGACCTGCAAAGAGCCGACATTGGAAACCGCATCATAAATAATAGGATACTCGGTTTGAATCATCAAAGATTTTTCAAGGGTTGCATGGGTAACCGTAGCCCCGATGGAAAGCTCTTTGGTTGCATCATTTTTATAAAGTTCTCCCATTTCTTCTATTTTATTCAGGGAAATCAAGTAGTCCGGTTCCAGCCAGCCTTCCTTGACTTTGACGATCACATCCGTACCCCCTGCCATGAATTTTGAGGTCTCACTGTGCTGTCCATAAAAAGCGATTGCCTCTTCAACCGTAGTGGGGGATATGTACTTAAAATGTTTCATTGGATTTCCTTTCTTTACCTTCGATTATCAAAAATACGTTTGGCTTTTCCCTCATACCTTGGAAGTTCACCGTATTTATAAATATCAACATTACAGCTCACCAAGATCTTTGATTGGATGGTTTTCTTTATCTTGGATTTAATATCTTCAGCGGTTGAACCGTTAGCAGCCTGTTGCACTTCTGTTTTAATGGTCATGTAATCTTTTCCGTCTTCCTTTCTCTCAAGGTGAAGCTGGTATTCACTTCCCACTTCGGGAATAGAAGACAGAACAGAATCAATCTGTCCCGGATAAATATTGACCCCCTTTAAAATAATCATGTCATCGGAACGCCCCATGATTCTGTCATGCATGAAAAGGATATTTCCACAGGAACAGGTCCGGTCAATTTTTCGGGTGAGATCCCTTGTCCGATACCGAATCAAAGGCGCAGCCTCTTTACTCAGGCTTGTTACCACCATCTCACCGACTTCTCCGTCATTCACCGGCTCCAATGTCTCAGGGTCCAGTATTTCAAGGATATACTGGTCGGCCCAGTAATGGATTCCTTCATGGCGGCTGCAGTCAAGGCCTGTGCCGGGTCCGTACAATTCCGTCATACCCACAATATCAAACATGTCTTCAAGGCCCAGCAACTCTTTTATTCTGGTCCGCATGGCAGTTGAGCTTCGTTCAGATCCCATAATGATTTTTTTAAGATTGATCTTATCTTTAAGACCCCGCTTATGGATTTCTTCGGCCATGAGAAGCGCCATGGAAGCGGTGCAGCAAAAAACCGTAGACTGCATATCCACGAGGAACTGGCAATGCATGTCGACATTTCCGGGCCCCACGGGAACCGCCATGGCCCCGAAGCGTTCACATCCCATCTGAAACCCCATACCAGCTGTCCATACACCGTACCCCACTGCGATCTGCACCCGGTCTTTGCGTGTCAACCCTGCCATTTCATAGCACCTGGCAAACATATCGAACCAGACATCCAGATCTTTTTGCGTATAGCACAGGATCTTTCGTTTTCCCGTGGTGCCCGAAGAGGCATGAATCCGAACAACCTCTTCTTCGGGTACGGACAAAAGCGGTAACGGATATCCTTCTTTAAGATCATTCCCCGTTGTAAATGGAAGCCCCGACAAATCATCAAGGGATCTCACGTCTTCCGGCATAATGCCGGCGGTTTCAAATTGTTTTTTGTAAAAGGGCGACCCGTTATACACATGTGAAACAGTCCATTTCAACCCTTCAAGCTGGTGGTCAAACAATTCCCCTGTGTCCTTGAATTGGGGCATAAAGGTTTTTTCCATTTTATTCCTCCCTGAAGTGCTTACTTGTTTTTTCCACGGTGATCTTTGGTTGCCTCAAGATCAAGTTTTCCCGAATCAGAATCAATGACCACACCATAATCCAGCCTGGCCCGTTCAATACTGACATATCCGTTTTCCACATCCAGCTCAACCGTTTCTGGGTCCCTTTCAAAGGGATTACCGTATCCGCCGCCACCGGCACTGATGAATGAAATTTCATTTCCTGGCTCACAAAACGTCAGCCCGCTTGGATCTGCATTTTCGCCATTCTTCAGGAACTGGGCCTTTGAAGCATTTTTACCGCCGAATATGCCTTCCGGCGGATAGATATACCGTCCGGCCTGCACAGCAATGGAGATGGTTCCAGGCGTATTGTCTCCATCTTCAAGTAAGCGGATTATCATTTTTCGGCCGATGCCCCCTCGCTGTTTTCCCGGACCGCCGGAATCTGTAACAAGCCCGCGGGATTCAACCAGCATGGTCGTATCGCTTTCAAGTATTTCTACCGGTGTGTTGGCACCGTTGGCCGGAAATATCGCACAATGGTGGCCGTCAAATTTTGAAGATGCACCCATGCCGCCGCCGCGGATGATCATGGTGTGCCAGGGTCTGCCGTCTGCAAATGAACCATGGAAAATATTGGTCTGGGCCGGAGTCCCGCCGGAACCTGCAATAATATTATCCGGAGAGGCTTTGGCAAGGGCATTAAACACCATTTCCGTCATAAAATGGCCCACAACCATCCTGGCGGCCACGGCTGCCGGAAATTTACAGTTGACAATGGTGCCTTCCGGGGCGGACATGGTGATGGGGCGGATGGCTCCCTCGTTGATGGGAATATCAGGGTCAAATCCGGATTTAATGGCCATAAACACATAGGCATATGTAAAATTGTAAACCACATTCACCCCCCATGGAACCTGTTTGGAGGTGCCGTCAAAATCAACATGAATAGTGGTACCATCAACCTTAACCGTCAGTTTTATGGGAATATCGGGTTTGCTTGCGGACCCTTCTATAATCCCTTCATGGGAGTATGTTCCGTCCGGTATCTTTTCGATGGCACCCCGCATGCTGATTTCCGTTCTATCAATAATTTCGTCGGCAAGGTCGTCAAGGGTATCAAGGCCCTCATCATCCATCATTTCTATGATTTTCTGGGCACAAACATGGTTGGCGGCAACCTGGGAGCGGATATCGCCCTCAAATTCGTCTGCCGTTCTGACATTCCATCGAATCATATTGATCAAGCCGGCATTGAACAAACCTGCATCATAAAGCTTTGTTACCGGAATATAGAGACCATCTTCATAAACGTCCCGGTTATCTGATGCTGTTCTTCCGCCGATATCCGTATGGTGGAAGATACAGGCCGTAAAGGCAACGACCTTCCCCTTGAAAAAAATTGGGCTTAACACACAGACATCATTTAAATGTCCGGCTAAAAGCCACGGATCGTTAACAATAAAAACATCTCCTTCATTGTAATCCTCATGGGGGATGGCGTTGACGATTTTTTTTACCCCCAGGGCCATGGCACCGGCCATTCCCGGTGTGCAGAATGTGCCTTGAACCAGTTCTTGCCCCCTGCTGTCCGTGAACATGCAGGTGTAATCATGGGCATCCCTTAAAAGGGATGAAAAAGCGGTTCTGATAACCGATGCATCCGCTTCGTCCACAATGGAAATCAATCGTTTCCACAGGATTTCCAGTGTAATCGGGTCGAATTTTCGCGTATTGCTGTTCATTAGTTATCCTCCCTGCCGGATGTTTTAATATCAATCCAGATAAAACCGAATTCATCAACCCGGGCCACACCATCTTCTCCGATGACAATGGTCGATTCCCGCTCTTCAATAATGGCAGGTCCTTCAAACCTGGCATCGGCAAACAATTTTGACCGGTCATAAACCGTAAACGGTATATACGCTCGTTTGATAACGGAGAATGCCTGCCGTTGTCCTTTGATGCAGTTTTTGATATCCCTATTTTCAGTGGTCAATTTTGAGATTGAAAACGGTTTTTTTGGAAGACTTGCCCGAACCTTAAACGTAACAAACTCAATGGGAGAATCAACAGAAGTTCTGCCGTAAAGCCGCTTATATTCTTCATGGAACATGACCTTGATGTCATCTTTTGAAAAGCCGTTAAAGTCCTTGTTCTCAATTACAAGATCAATTTCAGCCCCCTGGCCGACAAAGCGCATTAAAAGCGTTCTCGTATAAAGGATCTCTTCTCCTTTCTGGCTGCTTTCAAGTACTTTTGCACTTTCTCGCTCAAGATCATTGAAAAGGGTTTCAATTTCCATAAAGTTAGCGGTTTCAACCACGACTCGGTGACTTCTGGACATGTCAAATGCAACCGGCGCCGTGAAGAAGCCAAGGGCTGACCCCACACCGGCCAATGGCGGGACAAGCACCCTGGACGCCCCAATTTTTTTTGCCAGTCCATAGGTATGGACCGGACCTGCACCACCAAATGCAGACACGGTAATCAGGCTTGGGTTCCCCCCTTTTTCAGCAATGTGGGTTTTGGCAGCAGATGCCATTGTTTCATTGATCAGGTCATGGATACCAAAGGCGGCTTCAACCATATTTGTGCCCAATGGTTTGGCAATTTTTTCTTCAATGGCTTTTTTAGACAACTCGATATCAAGCTTCATGGTGCCGCCCAGAAAGAAATCCGGATCAAGGTATCCAAGGACCAGGTCTGCATCCGTTACGGTTGGATACTCACCGCCCTGGCAGTAGGAGGCAGGGCCAGGGTCTGCGCCTGCACTTTCCGGACCGACCTGTAACAGTCCTAGCTTGTTGATTTTAGCGATGGATCCACCGCCTGCCCCGATTTCCATCAGGTCTACTACCGGGACCTGGATGGGGAGACCGGACCCTTTCTTGAACCGCTGGACACGGCCGACTTCAAAGGTTGATACCAGTCCTGCATGACCATCCTGGATCAAACAGGATTTAGCGGTTGTACCGCCCATATCAAAGCAGAACATATCCTTGATATTGAACATCTTTCCATAATGTTGGGAAGCAATAACCGCTGCTGTCGGGCCGGACTCAATGATTCGGACCGGAAATTGTTTGGCGGTTTCAATGGAAGTGATACCACCTGAAGACAGCATGATAAACAGTTTACCGTCAAATCCAATCGTCCCCAGCCGATCGACCAGTTTATTCAAATACCAATAAGTGATGGGTTTTACATATGCATTAACAGCTGTTGTACAGGTCCTTTCATATTCTTTTATTTCCGGAAGGACTTCATATGAAACAGACAGGAATATTTCCGGGGCTTCTCTTTCCAGGATCTCTTTTATTTTTTTCTCATTTACCGGATTTTCGTAAGAGTTGATAAAACAGACAGCGATGGATTCTATCCCCTCTTTTTTAAATTGTTCCAGTACGGTTAAGATTTCTTTCTCATCAACATCTTTTAAAATTTTTCCGTCAAACCTCATTCGTTCATCAATTTCTGCCCTGTCTGATCTAGGAACAATGGGCTCGGGGTACTCACTGAAAATATTATAGGCGTCATACCGTTTTTCCCGTCCCAGTTCCAAAACATCCCTGAACCCCTTGGTGGTGATAAGGCCTGTTTTTGCCCCTTTTCTTTCAATGATGGCGTTGATGACCAGCGTGGTTCCATGGATGATTTCTTCGACAGTGTCCATGAACCCAGGCAACTGGTCATTCAGCTCTTTTACACCCTGTTCAATGGCATCTGAAGGGTCAGACGGTGTGGTCAGGCATTTGTTGGTATAAAATTTTCCGGTTTCATTATTGACGAGTACAAAATCCGTAAACGTGCCGCCGATATCGCATCCAAGCCGATAGGTTGCATCACTCAATTATCACCTCCTTAATAAAAATCCGGTTCTGTCCACTCACCAAATACATCCCTGAACACGCCTGTCATCTCGCCGACCGTGGCATAGGCATGACAGCACCTGACAAGACGGGGCATAATATTGTCCTTGCCTTTGGCGGCTTTCTCAAGTGCTTTGAGGCTGTCTTTTACCTCTTTATCGTTTCGTGTTCGCCGCACTTCTTTTAAGCTTGAAATAGAGTGTTTTGCCCATTCCTCATTGTATTCATGCAGTTCCACATCGCTTTTTTCAGTCCCGCCTGATTTTGCGCTTTCCTGTCTCTCACTTTCCGGAATAACACCGACTTTTCGGTATTCGCCTGACTGGAGCCCTTTTTCATATTCATATGCCTGGCGGGACACTTTTCTTTGAATAAACCCGTTGGAGATACTTTTGACCATACCGCCCCATTTTTCAACTTCCTTCATCTCTTCAACAATTTTTTCTTCCATCTGGAGTGTCAGGGTCTCAATAAAATAGGAACCGGCCAGGGGATCGACTGTATCTCTCAATCCCACCTCCTCCATGAGCATTTCCAGGGTGCGAAGAGACAACAGCGCTGATCGAGGGGTGGGAATCGTATAGGCTTCGTCAAAAGAACATAATGCTGTTGTCTGGGCACCGGATAATGCTGCGCCAAGGGCATAGTAGGCCCCTCTCATGATATTGTTTTCCGGTTGTTCCTTTGTGAGGCCTGAGCCGCCACCGCCGAAAAGCCCTCTTAGCCACAATTTTTTCTTGTCTGTTACCCCATAGTCCTCTTTGAGCATTTTAGCCCACAGTTTTCTGGCAGCACGGAACTTGGCAATCTGTTCCCATAAATTCCCGTAAACATTGAAGTTAAATGAAAAACGGCCCACAAAATCAGAGGGGTCAATACCCCGGTCCTTAACGTTATCAATGTAGGCCTTTGCAATGGAAAAACCATAGGCGATTTCCTGTGCAGGCGTGGCGCCAGATTCCCGGATATGATAGCCGCAGATGGATACCGGGTTGGACTTGGGCAGTTCTTTAACAGCGTACTCTATGGAATCCCCCACCAGGCGGACACCATGTTCGACCGGAAAAATCCAGGCGCCGCGCCCGATCATTTCTTTTAAAATATCGTTCTGGGGAGTGGTTGAAATCTGTTCTTTTTTAAAACCGAATTTTTCTGCTGCTGCCTGGTACATGGCCATCATGATAGTGGCCACGGCATTGATGGTCAGGCCTGAGCCGATTCGGTCCAGAGGGATACCGGCAAATGCCGCCTCAAAATCCTTAAGTGAATCAATGGCCATTCCCACACGGCCAACTTCACCCTGGGCAAGGGGATGGTCCGAATCATATCCCATCTGTGTGGGCAGGTCGAAAGCCACATTAAGACCGGTCTGTCCATTGGCAATCATCAGCTTGAACCGCTTGTTGGTTTCTTCAGGCGTTCCAAACCCTGTGTATTGCCGGGTGGTCCAGGCCCGGCTGCGGTAACTCTCGGGATGGAGGCTTCGGGTAAAAGGAAATTCACCCGGGGCACCCAGATCTTTTTTGTATTCAAATCCGGCCTGTTCAAGATCTTCCGGGCCATAGGCCGGTTTAACCGTTATGCCGGACTGGTAGGTTACTTCCTTTATGGCTCCTTTCTCATCCTTAATATATTTTGCAACACCCATTGTTTTACCTCTTTTTTTTATAAACTGTCCTTGGATCTAATCAAACAACTGATTCATACCGGCAACAATCTCCTTAAAGGAGCTCCCACCGGGGAATATAGCAGCAACACCCATCTTTTCCAGCTTTGGAATATCCTGATAGGGGATGACGCCACCAACACTCAGACGAACATCATCAAGTCCGTTTTCTTTCATCATGGCGACAAGTTTTTCGCAGATGGGTAGATGAGCCCCTGACATAATGCTCAATCCAATGACATCCACCGTTTCCTGAATGGCGGTTTCAATAATCTGATCAAGGGTTTGGTGGAGTCCGGAATAAATCACCTCCATACCGGCATCCCTTAAAGCCAGAGCAACAATTTTTGCACCTTTGTCATGCCCGTCCAGGCCGGGTTTAGCAATTAATACCCGAATTTTGTTTGTTGTTTTCATCATAGAAGTTTCCTTTATGTCTTATTCTTTTACTGCTTTTTAAAAACCCAAGATTTTATCGGCTATCTGTTCTGCTGCACTTATCGGATCTGTTTCATGGGATCCAATGCGCTTTATCGCAGCCTCAACCTCCTTTGATACCGCCATGAATTCAAGAACTTTTTCCATGACCAGATCCTCTAAAAGAGACTGAAAATATAACCGTTCCAGTTCATTTCTTTTTCGGGTCCACTCGTCATTTTGTCGCATAAACTTCAAGTGGGATAAAAATGCCTTTGCAACAATTGTTATCCCTGTTTTATCCAGGGCATTGGTTTTATATATCCTGGGCAGCCACTCTGTTTGGGAAGAAAAACGCATGTTCAACATCATTTTCAGGGATTCAACCGTAGCATCGGCATCAGGCCGGTCACTTTTATTGACGATAAAAATGTTTGCTGTTTCAAGAATACCGGCTTTAACCGCCTGGATACCATCGCCGGCACCGGGAATGCTGACAACACCGATGGAATGAGCTATTTTAATAATATCAAATTCTGCTTGCCCGGCTCCTACGCTTTCAATGATTATGATGTCATATCCCATAGCATCCAGGACAACGGAGCAATCTTTTGTTGTCCGTGAAAGACCGCCTTTGTGGCCCCTTGATGCCATGGATCGGATAAACACCCCTTTATCGGTTACATGACGCTGCATGCGAATCCGGTCCCCTAAAATGGCACCGCCTGAAAACGGACTTGTGGGATCCACGCAGATAACGGCAACCTTGAAATCCATTTTCCGAAATGCTTCAATGAGCCCGTCAATCAAGGTGGATTTCCCAACACCCGGGGATCCGGTAATACCGATAATAAAGGCATTCCCTGAATCAGGATACAGCTCCTTTAAAAGTTTAAATCCGTTAGGATCACTCTTTTCGATGAGCTGTATAAGTCTGGCTCCTGCAAGTTTGTTCCCTGACCGTATGTCGTCTGCGTTAGGCACTTTTGGGGTGTTTTTCCTCTGCGTTAAATTGATTTAGCACCACGTCCTTTCCTTTAAGGATATGGACTCTTACTAGTTTCTCAACGGCTTCACCGTCCCCTTTTTTTATAGCGATCAGCATTTTTGCGTGGTCTTCAAAACTTTCAGTTGCAGACCCTTCCTGGGTGAGTATCATTTTCCTGAACCTTGAAATATGGGCTCGAAGCTGATTAATCATTTTGATGAGTTTCGGATTCTGACTCAAACCATATAGAAGATCATGAAACTGCGTATTGATATTTTGAAGTTTGTCATAATCTTTTTTGTCCCAATTTTTTTCTTGTTTTTCGACAAGTTTTTGGAATTCTTTCATCTTTTTTTCCAGAGGGACAAGATCTTTTTTTGTGAAGTTTTCTGCAGCAAGCCGAGCAGCATAAGCTTCCAGTACACTCCTGATTCCAAAGGTCTGTTCAATATCATCCCGGGTCAGGACGACCACCTGAAAACCGCCTGATGGAATTTTCTCAATCCATTCTTCTCTTTCAAGCTTGTGCAGGGCTTCGCGCAAAGGTGTCCTGCTGATTCCCAGCATCTTGGCAATTTTAGTTTCAACAAGCCGGGATCCCGGTTCGATGGTTTCGTCTATAATAGCCTGTTTCAAATATTCAAATACATCCTGGCCTAAAAATCGTCTTTCGCTGAAATTTCCATCCAACTTCATGATTTAAAATTTCCTTTCAATACCAGCCCCAAAAATCTTAATGAGCTTAACTAAAAATTTGTCGACATCCGTACCGTCGTTAGCTTTAAATTAGATAATTCCTCTGTCCTTGAGATCCGCAAGTTTACCGTCGTCATACCCTAGAATTCCACCGTAAATTTCCTGGTTCTGCTCTCCGAACCGCGGCGGAAAACTTAATTTCTGACCAACTGATTCAAGAAATGGTGTCATATTCGGTGGAGGGGCAAGGGTCAGCAAAGTACCGGTTTTTGGATCCTCTGCGGTTAGAAGGCGCTTTTTTACCAACGGATCTTGGACCGCTTCTTTTACATTTTTAATGGAACTTATGGGAACGGTAATGGAATTAAACAAATCAATGAGCTCTTCAGATGTATGTTTTGAGGTGATCTCATTGATTTTGACGTTCAGATTATTTACATCAGCAACCCGACCCCCATTCTTTTTGTATTCTTCTTTGTCAAGTGATGTGAACATGTCCTGGGAAACCATGGCCTGCCATTGGCGATCGTTGCCCACGGCAAGGTAAACATATCCGTTGCGGGTCTTAAATACAGATACCGGGCAAAAATACTCATGGGTATTTCCTCTTCTGGAAATGGTCTCCCCAAAGCTTTCGGAAAGAGCAATGGGGACTGTCAGCCAGGAAATTGTGGATTCCATCATGGACATGTCAATCCGAGTGCCCTTGCCTGTGGCGCTTCGTTCAAAAAGTGCTTTCATCAAAAGGCCGTATCCATGTTCACTGGTTCCCATATCCGGCAGGGGAATCCCGGTAACCTGGGGATCGCCGTCTGCTTCACCGGTGAGATCCATCAGGCCTGATCGGGCCTGTAGAATCGGGTCATAGGCTCCCTCATTGGAGTCAGGCCCGAACCCGGTGAGGCCCAGCCATATGATGTCCGGTTTTACTGATTTCATAATGTCATAGGCAATGCCGAGTTTTTCGTAGTTTTTTGGAAGCTGATTCGTCACAAAAATGTCCACATCAAGCTCCACAAGAAGGGACTTGAGGATGTCTTTGCCTTCTTGTTCAGCCAGGTTGAGCGTCAATGCCTTTTTTCCCGAATTGATGCACAGAAAATAGGAATTCATTCGTTTTTCCTTAAGGACATTGTCTCCGATAAATCGGTTGGGATCCCCGTATACAGGGTGTTCCATACGGATGACATTCATTCCGTCCTGGGCAAGCCTGTAAGTCAGATACGGGGCAACCGTTGCCTGCTCAAGGGATAAAACCGTCAAATTTTTAAAAATTTCCATAACTTTCTCCCATAACTTTCTCAATTGAATAGAACTAAAATTAATCGTAAATAATAATTGTATACAGCGTACTGTATACCTCTTCTTCGAGTCAAGAATTATTTATGCTCCTGCCTTGAGACAGTATGCAGTTATCTTTGGTAAATAGTGGCCTTATTTGCCGCCTTATTTGCCTACAATGGTCCGCCCGATGATCATTTTTTCGATTTCTTTAGCGCCTTCATAAATTTCAAGGACTTTTGCCGCCCTGTAAAAACGCTCAATATCATAATCATCAAAATAGCCATACCCGCCATGGAGTTGAAGGGCCTCATCAACCACCTCAACAGCAATACGGGAGGCGTAAAGCTTTGCCATAGCGGTCACCTGTGTATCAGGTGTGCCGTTGTCCAGCAGCCAGGCCGCCTTGTACATGATGTTCCTGGCCAATTCAACTTTCACTGCCATATCAGCGATTTTGAACTGAACCCCCTGGAAGCTGCCAATGGGCTTTCCAAACTGTTTTCGATCTCTGACATGTTTGACTGCCATATCCAAAGCGCCCTGAGCCAGTCCGACACCATGTGCGCTGACATAGGCCCGGCTTCTGTCAAAAAAAGCCATGAGTTGACGAAACCCTTCCCCTCTGGTGCCCAGGAGGTTTTCTTCAGGCACACGGACATCGTTAAAATAGATGGCTGCCGTGTCTGAACAACGCAGTCCCATTTTGCCATGCATGGGTTCGCCCTTGTATCCTTCCCTGTCTGTCTCAACAATAATGATGCTGTGCCGTTTGGATCTGGATTCGGCATCCGGATCCGTCAGGCAGTAAACCAGCATGAAGGTACCGCGGGTCCCGTTTCCAATCATCACCTTTGATCCGTTAAGGACCCATTCATTCCCTTCTTTTACGGCGGTTGTAGAAGCGGCAAGGGTATCAGAACCGGCATCCGGTTCTGTTATGGCAAATCCCATAATAGCATCCCCCGTAAAAATCGGTTCAAGATATTTTTTACCCTGTTCGTCTGTACCGAAAAGGATAAACTCTTCTGCACCAAAGGTTAGGGAGCAAAGCTGCTGGCTGATACCCGGATCCACTTTCCAGAGTTCTTCAAGAACGATGGCCTGCTCCAGATAGCCCAGGCCTGGACCGCCAAATTTTTCAGGGATAAAAAGCCCGATCAAATCCAGCTGTCTTGCTTTTTTAATGATATCTTCCGGAAAGGTCTCATTCAGATCAAATTCCCGGCCCACGGCTGCCATTTCTCCCCGGGCAAATTCCCTTGCAGCTTTTTGAATGTATTTTTGTTCCTTTGTGAGTAAAAAATCCATTTATTTATCTCCCTGTTTCATATTTTGTTATAGTGGAATATTTCCATGTCTTCTAAAGGGTTCAGGCCTTTTTTTGTTTTTGAGCATTTCAAGACCTTTTATGATCTGGGTCCGGGTTTCAGAAGGTTCAATAATCCGGTCAACCAGCATATTGGAGGCGGCATGAAACGGATTTGAATACTTGTAATCATATTCTTCAATTTTCTGTTTCCTGAAACTTTCCGGATCATCCGCGTTCTGGATTTCTTTACGATAGATGATATTGATGGCAGCTGTTGTATCAATCACAACAAGCTGGGCTATCGGCCAGGCCAGCATCAGGTCAACACCCATTCCGGCGCAGCACATGGCCATGACAGCACCTCCGTATTCTTTTCGCAATGCCAGTGTAATCTTGGGAACAGTGGCTTCAGCGTAGGCATACAGCATTTTTGCACCATGCCGGATAATACCGGCATACTCTTGTTTAACCCCGGGAAAATAACCGGGTACATCCACCAGATTCACCAAAGGGATGTTAAAACAATCACAGAACCTGATAAATCGTGCCGCTTTGTCTGAAGAATTATAATCCAGGCATCCTGCCTTAACACAAGGCTGATTGCCGACAATCCCGACGGTATTTCCATTAAAGCGTGCCAGGCCTGTAATAATATTTTTAGCAAATTTGGGAAGGATCTCTAAAAATTCATTTTTATCCGTTATTTCGGCAATTACCTGCCGCATGTCATAGCCTCTTCTGAACTCTGCCGGTATAATTTCAGTCAGGGTTTCATTTTTTCTCTCCGGATCATCGGTACAGGCATAGGTCGGAGGCGCTTCATCGTGATTGGAGGGCAGAAAGCTTAAAAGATTTCGGATCATCTCAATGCTGTCCTGATCCGTCTTTGCAACAAAATGAGCTTGACCGGTAATGGTGCTGTGAACGTGTGCACCACCCAGTTCTTCAAGTGTCACCGTTTCACCGGTCACATCCTTGATGACTTTGGGACCCGTAATCACCATCTGGCTCTGTTTATCCACCATAATAATAAAATCAGTTAATGCCGGAGAATAGACGGATACACCTGCACAAGGCCCCATTATGCAGGATATTTGAGGAATAACCCCGGATCCTGCAGTATTTCGCAAAAACATTCCGGCAACCCCTTTGGAAGCAAAAAAACCTTCATGAAGCCGCCCCCCGCCGGAGTCATTCAGACCGATCAAAGGTGCTTTCACCTTTAAGGCTTCATCCATGATCCTGCAAATTTTCTGGCCATGAATTGTTCCAACCGATCCTCCGAGAACCGTAGCATCCTGTGCATAAGCAAAAACGATCCGGCCATTAATGGTGCCGTAACCAATCACCACACCGTCGCCTGGAACTTTTCTTTTGTCCATACCAAAATCCATGCATTGACTTTCTGCCAGATCATTCAGCTCAACAAAACTGCCCGGGTCAAACAACAGGTCAATCCGCTCCCTTGCAGTCAGTTTCCCTTTTGAGTGACGGGAGTCAATTGCTTTTTCTCCGCCCCCCATAAAGGCTCTGTGCTGAAGACTCTTTAATCGTTCAAGTTCTTTCTGGTGTGTTTTTGCGGTCATGATATCTGTCCTTAATCTTAAATTGTAGACGGAAAATACTGCTATGAACCATCCAGCAAAATTTTTATTCAAATATGGCGATCAAGTCGTCTTCTTCCAGATTATCGCCCTCTTTCACATTGATGGAAGAAACAATTCCGGTGCAGGGAGCAAAAATAGGAGTTTCCATTTTCATTGATTCAATGAGCAAAATCTCGTCACCTTCTTTAACAGAGGCGCCGGATTCGGTATTCAGTTTTATAATTTTTCCCGATAAAGGGGACAGCGGCAGGCTTAACGGGTGTATAAACGGAATAACAGTTCTCCATCTGCAGATACCGCATGGGACTAAAATTGTCTGTTCAAGGGATAGCACAATGAGATTGTTAAAAAATTGCATAGATTTCTCCACGTAAAATTAAATGAACCCTTCCCATTTATTGTGTACTGTATACAGTGTGTATTTTGGTGTTGTCAAGATTTTTTTCGTTACTATCATTTTTCCCAAATTCGGACTCTTTCTTTATGCTCAATGAGTTTAACAAAAAGACCACGAAATAATAAAAATTATCCGGTGAAGTCAAGGAACCTGAGGTTTTCCAGATCCAGGGAATTGTTTGTCATATTTTTTGTTGTTGCGGTTTTATTGGTGTTGGCCCTGTCCGGTATGTTTTTTCCGAACCTGGCTGGACAGGTATGT
>CAYWNB010000042.1:0-20380 GCA_964459195.1 uncultured Desulfobacula sp. | reverse complement strand
GTTAGTTTTTTCATCTTTTTTTCCTTTTCTAAAAAAGGCTGCCAATGGCAGCCTTTTTTAGTTTGGATCCGTTATTGAACATCCTTGATTTTGCTTTCGGCAATGTTCCTGTAAATAGAATTTTCATGGTCATTCACAATTTTTTCATACATCTTCAAACTTGATGCCGTGTCATTGGCATCTTCATAAATACCTGCCAGGGCAAACCGTGCCTCATCCTTTAGAAGATCAGAGGCCCCTGTTTCAATCTCAAGAAAATAAGATTTTGCCTTTTCAGCGTCGCTTCTTGCCTGGGAGACATGCCCAAGAGAAGCCAGGAGGAAATTTTTCATACCCGCTTCATCTTCAAAAATCTCCAAAGCCTCTTTATAAAATTCAAAGGCCCTGTCATATTCGCCTGCATCAAAACAAATTTTTGCAAATTTGACCTTGCCCATTCTTCCGGCACTGGTATTTGAATACTCCGCAAAAACTGCCTCAAAATCTTCTTTGACCGCCTGAAATCCCTTGACCGGATCATTGGCTTTTTCATAAGAAATGACTGCCGTTGCGACAAGATCCGATGCAATCCTCTCCGAATTTTTGAAGCTGAACATAATGCCTGAGAAAATAACAATAACCAGAAGGATACCCCCCAAAATCAACAAAAACTGTTTTTGATTTTCCTTTACATAGGCCAATGTTTTTAAAAGGTTTTCCTGAAAAGGATCTATCTGCTCAAGTTCTTTTCTCCGTTCGTTTGATACTCCCCGCTCTGCCATACACCCACCTTAATCTTTAAAAACATTCATTTACCATACAAGGCTATTATAAATCCAACCGATTTCACCATCTGCGTGCTCGATACGGATCCAGTTGCCACTGCGTTTGAGCACCTTAAAAGGCACCCCCCGTTCAACCGTAAACAAGATTTTACCCTTTTTATCCGGTTTGGACCGGACATTGCACTTGGTTTTGATGGTAATAACCCCGTTAATTTTTCCCAAAAGAGAACGATGGATCCAGGCCATATCCCCTTCAAAATCTTTTATTTTATACCAGTTCTTTTTCTTTTCAATGATCAACAGCGGATGAAATTTTTCCACCTGCCACAAAACTTCATATTTACTGCCCGGCCCTGAACGAAGATTGGCAATAGGTGATTTAACGGTCATCCGTTCAGCCGCTAACCCCGGGCCAACGACAACCATCATCGCAACCACTGCGGCCAAAATATATGTTAGCACCTGTTTGGCAAAATTATTTTTCATATAAGACTCTCCCTTTACGGTATCCCTATTTTTATCCGGAAAAAAACATTCCCGCCTGGTATACCAAAAAAGACATGGTCCATGCAACCATAGTTGTGTATATCACGTTAAAACAGGCCCATTTAGGGGAGGCTTCCCTGTAAATGGTCATCACAGTGGCAAAACAAGGCACATACAACAGCACAAAAACCATCATGGACAAAGCGGATAAAGGGGTCATCCCCGATCTTTTCAAGGCCGTTTCCAAGGCTTTGCCATCTTCCGTTCCAACCCCGTATAATACCCCCATGGTACTGACCACAACTTCCTTGGCCACAAAACCTGTCACCAATGCGACACTGGCCTGCCACCCGATACCAATGGGCTGAAACAAAGGTTCCAGGGACTTACCGATCATGCCGATATAGGATTTTGAAATCCGTTCCTGTTCTCGTTTATTTTCAATCTCTCGAAGTTCCAATGCCTTTGCCTGGACAAGTTCCATGGCAGCATCCTTACCTGCTGATTTGATTTTAATGGCATATTCAGCAGACCGGCCGGCAGACAAGGTATCATAATCCACTGAATAGGCTATGTTTCTTGGAAAGCTTGACAGCACCCAGATAATAATGGAGCCCACCAGAATCACCCCCCCCATTTTTCTAAGAAACATCTTGCTCCTGTCCCACATGTGAATCAGCAGGCTCTTTAACATGGGCATTCGATAGGGTGGCAACTCCATCACAAAGGGAGCGTCTTCCCCCTTAAAAAACAGGGACCGCAGAATGCGGCCGGACAAAATGGCCAGAACAATCCCGGCAAAATAAAGTCCGAAAATAACGGTGCCGGCCCTGTGGGCAAAAAAACTGCCAGCCAGGATGATATAAACCGGCAGCTTGGCAGAACAGGACATAAAAGGCGTCATTAATATGGTGAGAATCCGGTCTTTGTCATTTTCAAGGGTACGAGTGGCCATAATGGCTGGCACATTGCAGCCAAATCCCATGAGCATGGGAATAAAAGATTTACCATGGAGCCCGGCCGTATGCATAACCCGGTCCATGAGAAAGGCAGCTCTTGCCATATAACCGGTATCTTCAAACAAGGCAATGCAGAAAAACAAAATTAAAATATTGGGCAAAAAGACAACCACAGAGCCAATGCCGGCAATGATCCCATCCAAAAGAAGAGATTTGAACAAGGAGGGTGCCATCACCCCGTCAAGCCCGCTTGACAAAGCCCCAACCCCTGTTTCAATCCATTCCATGGGAAAGGCCCCCAGGGTAAATGTCAGTTGAAACATGGCCCAGATAAAGAAAACAAAAACAGGGAGGCCAAAGAACCGATCCGTCAGCACCAGATCGATATTGCGTGACATATCGATCCGCTTGATGGCCAGATTGGTGACGGTTTCTTTTACAATCCCGGCAATCACTCCATACCGGTCATCGGTCAAAACAATCTCAAAATCATCCTGGAACAGATTATAAATCCTGGTGCGACAGGCAGCCGCCTGGGCCAAAACATCGGCCTCTTTTTCCAGGGGCAGGCCGGCAATCTTCTCCTTGATTATTTTATCATCCTCAAGAATCTTGATGGCTTTCCAGCGAATCAGAACATCCTCATCCTCTATTTTTGCAAGCTTAAGGGCAGATTCAATCTTTGAAATACAGGCTTCTATATCTTTGCTGTACCGGATGGTTCTAAATTTTTTTTGCTGATGGAAAGAGCTCACTTCCCGGATGGCGGCCTCAATCAGTATATCTGTTCCCCTGTTTTTATTGCCAATGGTAAAGACAACAGGCAGGCCCAGCAATTCAGATAATTTTTTTTCATCAATTTTAATGCCCTTGGCCTCGGCCATGTCCGCCATATTCAAGACAAAGAGGGCCGGCCGGCCCAGTTCCCGAATCTGGAGGGCCAAAAATAGGCTTCTTTCAAGATTGGAGGCATCAATGATATTGATAACAATATCCGGGGCTTCATCAATAATAAAATCCCTGGCCGTGATTTCCTCTATGGAAAAGGGTGTCAGGCTGTAGGTTCCCGGAAGATCAACCACCTTCAGGTCATACTCCCCGTGACGAAGACGTCCTTCTTTTTTTTCAACGGTTACCCCGGGCCAGTTGCCGACTTTCTGCCGGGCACCAGTCAAATTATTGAATATGGTGGTTTTACCGCAATTGGGATTCCCTGCCAGGGCTATGGTTAGATTCTGTTTCATTTTTATCTTTTTTTAGAAATAACATTTTCAACCAAAATATTGGCTGCCTCTTCAATCCGGAGGGAAATATGGTATCCCTTGACTACCAATTCAAGGGGGTCTTTTAAGGGAGCATATTTTTCGACATATATGGTGGTTCCCCGGTTGATTCCCATCTCAAGGAGTCTACGCCGCAAATGCGTTTCTCCGGATACCCGAACGATGGTCCCCTCCTGTCCTGCCTTCATCCGGCTCAGATCCATTGGAGATGCATCAGAACTTTCTTCCCGACCCTTTGGCCTGTCGATTTTTAACGCGGGCATCCTGTCAAAGGTCTGGACCCATATTTTTTGAGCCATCCCGGTCCCAATAACCAGCCGGTTCTCCCCGACAGCAATGACCACCTGCCCCCCGAACCCATTGGAGACGACCTCGACAAGATCCCCTATCTTAAGCCCCATGGATGAAATCCGCAGCTGCATCTTTTTACCGGCTTCCAACTCCTTGACAATGAGCTTTTCTCCAGGCTTGGCCTTGTAAAGGGGAACCCGTTTCTTTCTATTGGCCATGCACTGGGAACAGAGCCCGTATATCTCCATCTTGTGCTGGAGCATATAAAATCCATAGGCCTCGGCCACCTTTTGCTGAAGTTTTTCCAAGGCTTCGTCCTTAAACTCCAGAATGGCACTGCATTTGGCACAGATCATATGGTCATGGTGTACCCCGAGATGCCGGTGTTCATAAAGGATCTCTTCCCCGGAATCAAAGGCCACCCGGCTTGCAAAACCAAACCGGCACAGATGCTCCATGCTGGTGCTCACAAACCCTTCATCCAGATCGATGCCGTCCGCTTTCAGCTGACGGGAAATATCCCTGCATGTCACATGATGTTCCAGCTTTAAAAAAGCCTCAAGAATCTGAAACCTTACGTCAAACCTGTCAACGTTTTGTTGTTGAAAAAGCCGCCGAAATTGTTTTTTTTCCTGCTCATGTCTATTAATCATTTATTATATCCCATAAATTAACGCCCTAAGATATTATAGGTACAGGCGTATGTCAAGGAATGCAATTCTCGAAAAAATCCAGCCGAGCTGTTCTGGCCTGAAATATAAATAAGGTTGATTCCAGGACAGGTTATAGGATAGAAGGGAATGACCTGTTATTATACTTACCTAGGAATGCTGAATGAATTTTAAAACCATTGCCAATGTTCTGGGAAAATTGTTGATCATTACCAGCATTTCCATACTGTTTCCCTTGATCTGCTCACTTTATTACGGAGAAAACGATCTTAATGCAATCGCTGTCACCGGGCTGCTCACCATGGGTTTGGGGTATCCTTTGTGGCGATTTTTCCGCCATTGTAATGAATTAAACATAAAGGACGGATTTTTCATTGCCTTTTTTGGATGGATTTTGATTTCAGCAGTTTCAGGCCTGCCGTATATGATCCATGGATCCATCCCCTCCTTCACGGATGCCTTTTTCGAAATGATATCCGGTTATACCACCACAGGGGCCACCATCTTAACGGATATTGAACAACTTCCCCATGGGTTGTTGTTCTGGCGCAGTCAAACCCATTTGCTTGGGGGAATGGGCTTTTTAACATTGACCATCATTTTTCTGCCCCATGGCATGGGCGGGGTGCGGATATTCAGGGCTGAGTCAAGCCCCGGCCAGGTTATTACCCGGGAAAAATTCATCCCCCGGAACCGCGATACCATGGTCTGGCTGTGGGGAATCTATATCGGACTCAACCTTTTAGAAACCCTTTTGCTGTGTTTTGGCGGCATGTCTATGTTCGATTCCCTGTGTCATTCTTTCGGAACCGTATCAACCTCCGGCTACTCTCCCTATAACGCCAGCATCGGACACTATAACAATGCCTATTTCGACTGGATTATCATTCTTTTCATGTTTTTGGGCGGCATGACCTTCATGCTTTTCTATCACATGATGCAGGGAAACTGGCGGGTGATAAAAAACAATACCGAATTACGATGGTATCTTTGGGCCATGTTCTTTTTTTGCGCCATGGTGTCATGGATATTGTGGAAGGAAAATACCTATAATCTGATAGATTCCATCCGGTATGCCACCTTCCAGGTAACCTCACTGCTTACCACCACGGGATTTACCACGGCCGATTATGAGCTGTGGCCCCAGTCAGCACAGATGTTTCTCTATGTGGTCTGTTTTATAGGTGCCTGTGCCGGCTCCACCACCAGCGGCATTAAAATCGTCCATTATATTCTGATCATCAAATTCGGGGTTGCCATTATCAAGCAAATCTTTTTCAGGCCCATGGCCGTGGTATCGGTCCACCTGAATCAGCGGCCAGTGGATTCCCAAATTATCCACCTGGCGGTCTTTTATTTTATTGCCAATATTTTTCTGGTCCTGGGGGGCGGGTGTTTCATGACCCTTGTGGATCCCATGGACATTACCACTGCCATGAGTTCGGTGATTTCGGCCCTGATGAACATCGGCCCGGGCTTTGGTGGGGTTGGACCGTCACAAAATTTTGCCTTTATATCCGATGCAGGCAAATGGTTTTTGTCCTGGAACATGCTGGTGGGTCGCTTAGAAATGTTTTCAGCCCTGGTCATCTTCTACCCATCCTTCTGGCAGAAGTAACGGGAAATAACAGGGTCAAGCGTGTCTGACTCCATTCGATTATGCCAAAAATAATTTCTGGACATCCTTCAGGTGCTGGGACATACAAATAACAATCACCCGTTCATTGGTCTGAATATGGGTGTCTCCCACAGCAACCTGCCACACGCCGTCTTTCAGGAAACCGCCGATCATTATTTTATTCGTGTAATAGGAATTCAACCTTGAAAGGGGCTTTCGGGTAATGGGGGAATCTCGGGCTGCAACAATTTCCACCATTTCGGCATCAAATCCGTGGAGATGGGCCACTGAAATCAGCTCCCCCCTGCGAATAAATTTCAGAATTTCGTTGCTGGCAAGAATTTTTTTATTCATGGCGATGTCCGACCCCATTGTTGCCGCCAGCACCACATAATCCTCCTTGTTTACCAAGGCAATACATTTTGTCTGCTTTAAGGATAACTTTTTATTTTTATTCTCATTGTGGAAGGTCATCAGGTGTTTGGCCAGCACACAGCTCATGATATTGGTTTCATTTTCTCCGGTGGCGGCAATAAAGGTATCCATCTCTAAAAGTCCCGCTGAGACAAGAACATCTGAGTCAGACCCATCGCCTTGCAGAACTTCTGTATTTTTCAGAAAAAAAGAGAGTTCCTTGGCCGCGTTTTCATTCTTTTCGATGAGTCTGACCTTAACTGTTTTATCCAATAATTCAGCCAGCCTGCGTCCCACAAGCCCCCCGCCGATGATCATCACATGGTGACGGGTCTGCTGTTCCACACCCGTCAGGTCCATGAGCCGGTTTAAATCCTTATTGCCCGCCATGAAAAAAGCCTGGTCCTGGGGCAAAAGTTCATCCTCACCGCTGGGGATAATGGTATGAATTCCCCGGGTCATGGCAACAACCCTAAAGGGAAATTCATTGTATTCCCGGGAAATATCTTTCAATTTTCTGTGGGCAAGGGGCGATTTCTCCTGAATACGGGTGGCCATGGCCTGTATCTGTCCCTTGGCAACCGCTATAATATCGTTCCCTGCCCGGAGATTAATTAGCCTGAAAATTTCCTGGGCAGCCAGTTCTTCCGGATGGATGATCAAATCAATTTTAAGATCCGAAGCGGTCATTAGGGAATCGTTGCTTCCAAACTCCGTGGAGCGCACCCGGGCTATTTTACGGGGGATGCCGAAACGGTGGGCAATCTGACAGCTCATCATATTTACGGCATCGTTGTTGGTTACCGCAATCAGATAATCCATTTTTTCGGCACCCACTTCCCGCCAGCATTCGATACCCATGGCATTGCCCTGAATCAGGCGGGCATCTATATTGCCGTCTGCATGGCGAATCAATGCCCCGTCCGATTCAATCACGGTGATTGCATATCCTTCGTGAACCAGGCGTTTCGCCAGGTAGTAGCCCATGCCCCCTAGTCCCAGGATCAGGATGCTGGTCGATTTCGCCGGTTTATTTACATACATATTCCAAAGGGTTTCCTTTGCAGGTCAGATAAAAGGTTATTTATGCCAGTCTTAATGGGTCTTGTTTTCCGGTGGTCCGTGGATTTTATCACCAGAGCTTACGGACACTACTCAGATACTAGAGCACACGGTTTTTGTCAACTTTAAGCCAGATACAATTCAAATTTCCCATTGGCCCATTGACACCCCCCTTAAATTTCAGGTATATATCCAGTTCTCTTAACCTGAAGAATCTAAAACAATACCAAAATCAATAATCCGATAAAAGCACTGAATTTAACATGACAACTACAAAAGAAGACCTGGCCTGCTACCTGAACACTTCCCTTCCCATTGGCAATAAAACCATCCAGAACAGGATGGTGCTGGCCCCCATGGCTGGCCTGGGACACATTGCCCTGAGAGAACTTATATCGGAATTTGGCGGGTTCGGGCTTTTGTTTACCGGCATGTGCAGCGCCCGGGCAGTGCCCCATGAGAACCCGGCCATCTCCAAGGTGTTTACCTGGCGCAAGGCGGAGCTTGACTCGCTGGTCTGCCAGATTTTCGGATCCCAGCCCCAAAGCATGGCAGCAGCTGCCCGCCGCATTGAGGCAGAAGGTTTTTTTGGTGTTGACCTTAACTTTGGCTGTTCCGTTGCGGCCATTTGTAAAAAAGGATGCGGAGCAGCCCTTTTAAAAACCCCGGGTCTTGCCGCCCAAATTGTGGCATCGGTCCGGCAGGCGGTCTCCTGCCCTGTCTTTGTCAAGTTTCGAACCGGGTGGGAGAACAATCCCCAATTTGCAGTTGACATGGCAAAGCGATTTGAAGATGCCGGAGCCGATGCCTTAACCTTCCATCCACGGGTGGCACCTGACAGACGGAATCGCCCCCCCCGATGGGAAATCATCACCCGGGTAACCGATGCCGTTTCCATACCGGTCTTTGGCAACGGCAATCTGTTTAACACCTGCGACGGAATTAAAATGATGGACCAGACCGGTTGCCAAGGGCTCTCTTTAGGAAGAATGGCCGTGTCAAGACCCTGGATTTTTTCCCAGTGGACAAATGGATTTGTGCCGGGGGATGATATTTTCCACTTCACCGCCCTGCGCTTCTCCCATCTGCTGAGCCAACACTATGACGATTATTTTGCCGTAAAAATGTTTAAAAAATTTGCCCCTTATTTTTGTGCAAATTTTAAATTTTCCCAGGCCACATTAAAACGACTGATCAAGGCCGATACCATGGCACAAATCTGTATCAATATAGACCTCTTGTTAAAAACGGTTCCTGAAACCCTGACAACCCCCAATTTAACACTATTTGTATAAGATTTAAGAATATTATTCTGATAATCATAATATAATAAGAATATTATTCTTGACAAACCCAAATCTCTGTATATTATTCCCATAACCCCACAACTGGAGATTTTTATATGGAAAATGATGCCCCCCTGCTGAAAACCATTGCAAAAAAATTTGGCACCCCCACCTATGTTTATGACCTGGATCGGATAAAAGATCAGTACCGACTATTACAGGATGCATTTCCCTGGCCGGCCTTAAAAATATTCTATGCCATGAAGGCCAATTACAACATTTGTGTCCTCGCTACTTTAAAAAACCTGGGTGCCGGTATTGATGCCGTAAGCCCGGGGGATCTTTATATGGCGCTTTCCTGCGGATTTGACCCATCAAAAATTATCTATACCGCCAATAATATGAAGGAAACGGAAATGGACGAGGTCATGGCAGCCGGCGTCCTTATGAATATTGATTCCCTGTCCCGGCTTGAAAAATATGCAAAGAAATATCCTTGTACCCAGATCTGCCTGAGGTTCAACCCGGATGTGGTGGATGGCGAGCATGACAAGATAAAAACAGGAGGAGATTTAACAAAATTTGGTATTCTGCTGGAAGATGTGGCCAAGGTAAAAAAAATAACGACCCAATATGACATACGAGTGGTCGGCCTCCATGAGCACACGGGATCAGGATTAATAAAACCAGATTCCATTCTCACGGCCATGGAGCGAATCATGTCCATTGCCACAAGGGAAAATTTCCCGGATTTAACATTTTTAGACTTTGGCGGCGGATTCAAGATAGCCTACAAACCTGATGAAGTCCCCATTGATTACAAAAAAATGGGGACCCGGGTGGTTGAACGCTTTTCAGATTTCACCCGCACCTACGGCAGACAACTAGAACTTCGGTTCGAACCCGGCAAATACCTGATTGCCCAGGCAGGCCAGCTCCTTGTCGAGGTTAACACCATCAAACACAACCGGAACCGGACCATCTGCGGGACAGATTCAGGCTTTCCCCAACTCATCCGCCCCATGTTTTACGATGCCTACCACAAGATCGAGAATATCAGCAACCCCAGAGGGAAAACCTTTGTTTACGATATCTGCGGCAATATCTGTGAAACAGGCGACCTCTTTGCCAAGGACCGTCTTCTCCCTGAAATCCGGGAAAATGATCTTCTGTCCATCCAGGATGCAGGGGCCTATTGTTATGCCATGGGAGGCACCTACAACCTTCGGCCCATGCCAGCGGAAGTGGTGGTGGAAAACAAAAAAATATCCCTGTCCAGACGTCGACTGACATCCCGGCAGCTCATTGACTTGATCTGTTCAGAAAGTATTGATATAAATCAGTGCTTAACCGATTAATCTTTTTATGGGGGACACCCTAGGCCATGGACCTGTCAAATTTTCATTGTATCGGCTGCCATGCCTGCTGCCGGGAACCGGGCTATGTAAGGCTGAAAAAAAATGAACCCGATGCAATTGCATCCTTTTTGGGACTATCTGTCCATGATTTCATCGCTCAATATACGGTTTTAACAAAAGACCGCACCGGTTTATCCCTCATGGGAAAAGAAGACGGAGCGTGTATTTTTCTAACGGATGCGGGCTGTAACATCAATTCGGTAAAGCCCTTGCAATGCCGAGAATTTCCCCAAAAATGGAGATTTGCAGGCTTTGAAACCATCTGCGGCTGGGCAAAAAAAAATTTATAGGGGTATCACAACCCCAGGATACTCAGGCCTTCCTCCAGCTCAAAATAGGGTTTGATATCATATTTATACCCCGGCACACCAAAATAGATGGCCAGGCTATCGCCAATGGCCTTTAGCCCATCTGCCAGCCGATCATTTTCCAATTCATAATAGGTAATAGAATGCATCCCCTGGGTGTTGCTTGCAGAAATATAGGGCCCTTTTTTGGTGCTAAAACTCGGCAAAGCTGGTGCTGTCAAGTAACGATTGGCTATTTCCCGGGTCCCTTCCGGGGGATAGGTCACATTTGAAATAATAATCATGATCTGTCTCCTTTAAAAATCTGTTATTCTACCATAGGAATAATGACCATACCCTAAAGGTTGTGTCAAACCTTTTTCACCTATTTAAAATATAAATATCTTTATGGATCTTCATTGGATATCCCTATTTGACTTCAGCCCCCTCCCTTCTTAACATAACAGACAACTCTGCAACCCTAAAAAGAAGAAAAATATGATAAAAGAACTTGATTGTCGAAAATTAGACTGTCCGGCCCCGGTGCTGCAAACAAAGCAACTGCTTGAAGCAAATGCCCTGAGCCATGTCCGTATTCTGGTTGACAATGATGCGGCCGTGGAAAATGTCAGCCGTTTTTTAAGCTTTCACGGATTTAAAATTTCGGTTGACTCGGATGGTATTTCTTCTGCCGTGGAAGGCATAAAAGATGCTGCAGATGCAACCATAATTGAATCTGTACCGGCCTCCCAAAATGCTGAAACTGAGGGATCTTCCCAGAAAATTATGGTCATGATTTCTTCCACCCAAATGGGCAGGGAAGACCAGGAGCTGGGTGAAAAGCTCATGATTAGTTATATAAAAACCCTGAAAGAAATGGGAGAAGACCTCTGGCAGCTTGTATTTGTCAACCACGGGGTAAAACTGGCCACAAACGATTCAGCGGTTTTGAAAGAAATCCAGGCCCTGGAAGCCGACAAGGTTGGAATTCTTGTCTGCGGCACCTGCCTGACCCATCTGGGACTTATGAAAGAAAAAAAAGTGGGGCAGACCACCAATATGCTGGATATTGTCACGGCCATGCAATATGCCGACAAGGTGATTAACCTGTAACCCTTGAACAATGGGGAATTTTTTTATTTATTACTCACAAAAAAATCGTCTATGATTTTTTCGGCCTTGAGCTTTTTCCCAAAGGCTGCGGCAGTGGCTTTGTCCTCAAATTCAGAGATCTTCACCAGATACCAGTTTTTGCCGCCCCCCTCAACCTTTGTAATGATGGGGACAATGCCCTTTTGTTTCAAAATGGCCGCATACCGGTCTGCATGAACTTGTTTCAAATAGGCACCCACCTGGATGGTAAAGGGTTTGGGAACCTGAATCTCCATCATCCGGGGTTGTTTTTCCAGGGCCCTGGACTTTAATATATGGGAAATGGTATTTCCCATGAAAAACAAGAGCCATACAGACAAAATTACCATGGCCCCTGCCCTGATATAAAACCCAACCCGCTCCCTTTCCCTGACCCAGGCAATTGTCCGCCACAAATAATGGATACAACCGCTTAAGGCTGTCCCAAGACCCCTGACCCCATATTTCACAACCCTGGTAAATGAAGCGGGGACAACTCTGGTAAAAAAAACTGCCACGCCCCGTAAAATTTGTTTTTGTACCCCGTTTCCATCGGGGGATGTGGAGACGACCCGGCCAAGGCCATTATTTCCCATAATTTCAACCGATTCCCATCCTCCTCCCGGTTCTTGGGGAACATCTAGGAGTCCATGAATTTTTTCCCGAAAAGCCGTTTTAATTTCCCGGGCCAATTCAGGGTCATCCAGAAGCGTCCTGTAGACGCGTTTCGCAGAATAATCCATCCGCCCCAGATCCAGCAGCACATCCGCCAAAAGGATTACAAGTCGGTTGCGGGTATAATGAATATTTGCAAGGGCAGTCAACACCTCCTGTTCAAGGGTCCCGGCCACCCCCTCTTTTTTAAGCTGCTCAAGCCACAGGATTGCCAGGATTTCATCTCCGGGACTTGATCGAAGATAAACAGCCGATGCAAGCTTGAGGTAAGGGCGGTCTATGCCGGCAGTGAAAGAAAACCTGGCAAGGGTTCCGGCCAAACGACTGCCGATCTTTTTGGTAAACAAAGGAGATAACAAAAAGCTGTCATATATTCTGATGGCGTTTTCATATGTTTTCTCGGCCCGGGAAAACATACCGGCTCTTTCCCAGATCTCCCCTTCTTTCATCATTCCCTCTATACGGGTTCGGCCGATAAAATCAAGGGACGCACCGACACCCCCCCCGAGGAACACGAGCAAAAGCCCGCCGGGCATTGCCGGATGAACCCCCGGGAAAACCCGTAATATCATGGGCAGAAAATAAAAACAGACAGGAGGTGCCAACAAAACAATAATCCAGAGCCGGAGGCTCAAACTCCCCAGTATCCTTGTCATTGCACCGCCTCCCCACAGATAACCTGGCCTGTTTTCAGGGGCACCAATAAAACCGGGCCGTCCGGTTCAGGCGCACATCCGGTGGAAGGGTCCACCGCCTCAAACCGGATATTGTTCGGAACACTAAAATCCCGTTCCGGTTCTCCTTTCATGGCATTGATCATGAAATCAGCCCAGATGGGTGCCGCCCCCATACCACCTGTAATGCCGGTTCCCTTCTTACTTTTAAGTCGTTTATTTTTATCAAACCCTGTCCATACGGATACACACAAAGAGGGGGTAAACCCGGTAAACCAGGCGTCCTTATAATTGTCTGTAGTGCCGGTTTTCCCGGCAGCAGGTCCCTGAAAACCAAGGCCCCGGATGGATCGGCCCGATCCCGTATCCACAACCGCCTTCATCATGTCCACCACCTGAAAGGCCAGGGCCGGATCCAGCACCTTTTTGCTTAGAACAATCCGCTCGAACAGCACCCGCCCGAAGGCATCCTCCACCCGCCAGAAAAGAAAGGGGTCATGTTTTATGCCAAGATTGGCAAATACACAAAAAGCCCCTGCCATGTCCAAAGGGCTGACCAGGGGAGTACCAAGGGCAACTGAATAGACATTTTCCAAAGGACTTTTCACCCCGCAGGCCTTGGCAAGGGCAGTCACTGCAGACGGCCCCGTCATGGCCACCAATTGAGCCGCAATGGTATTTACAGACTGGGTTAAGCCGCTCTTTAGAATCATATTCCCGCGATAGCTTCGCTCAAAATTTTGGGGTTCCCAATCCTTTGCCCCGGCAACCTTTATGGCTACCGGCTTATCCGTCATAATTGTCCCGGGATGCACCCCTAACTTTTGAAAGGCCGTATAATAAACAAAGGGTTTAAATCCGCTGCCGGCCTGGCGGCGGCTGTCCACAGCCCGGTTAAACTCACTTGTGTAATAATCCCGGCCTCCCACCATGGCTTTGATGGCCCCGGACCCCGTATCAATGGCGACCAATGACCCCTGGGGACGATCTATTGTTACCGAATCATTTTCATTCAGGCTATTTTCCTTCAGGCTATTTTCATTTGAAGACAGGCCCATCAACCCATCCAAGCGTTCAAGGCCTTGTTTAACCGCATCCCGGGCAAAGGATTGCAGCCGGGTATCCAGGGTGGTGTAGACCCGGATTCCCCCATGGAAAACCACGTCTTCACCATAGGTTTGAATCAACTCCTTCATCAGGGCATCCAGAAAATAACTTCCGCTTCTGGCATCCTTCCGGCCCCGGTGGAGTTCGGGATATGCGGCAGCGGCCTTTTGGGCATCAAGGGATGAGATAACCCCCGTGGCCACCATCCGTTCCAGAACAACTTCCCGCCGTTTCAAGGCCCGTTCATAATACCGAAAAGGGTTATAACGGGTGGGAGACTTGGGCAGCCCTGCCAGAAGAGAGGCTTCCGCCAGATTCAATTCAAGAGAGGATTTGCCAAAAAAAATCTGGGAAGCCTTTTCAATCCCCTGGGCACCGGCACCAAAATAAATCTGGTTGATATAGGCATTGAGGATTTGCTCTTTGGTATTGGCCGCTTCTATCTGCAAGGCCACCAGCATTTCCTTGAATTTTCGCTGCCAGGACTGTTCAAAACTGAAAAACAGATTTTTGGCAAGCTGCTGGGTTATGGTGGACGCTCCCTGAACCCGGCCCGGTTCAAACAAGGTGATGTACAAGGCTTTAAGGGTTCTAAGCTTATTAATACCGTGGTGCTCAAAAAACCGATGGTCCTCTGTGGCCACAATGGCATTCAAAAAATTTTTCGACACCATTTCCAGGGGCACGGCCTTTCTTTCCCCGAGCCCCATGAGCACCTGACCTGTGGAGGCATAGACCAGGCTCTGGGGGGTTTCAATGATCCGACTCAGGGGGGAAGGCAATTTGGGCAAATCCCCGGCCACATAAAATACCAAAAAGAGGCCGCCAAGGATACCCAGGGAACCCGCCACAAGGCAAAGAGAAAAGGTCATCCGGAAAAAGGAAATGAGGCGAACAACCGATTTCATTGAACGTCCCCTTTCAGGATAAGACTTAACTGCCAGACGGCCCACTCCCGTGCCTGAATCAGCAGCACCCTGTTTTCCCCCCGGTGGAAAAACTCGAATCCCAGCTTGATATAGCCCCCATCTGCTTCGTTCCAGATTCCCACCGATTGAATGGTTCCTTCCTGTTTGAGCAATAGCTCAGGGTCCACCATCAACTCGGGAATTATCTCGACCGGCAGCTTTAACATGGCCTCAAAAAATTTTTCAGCGGGGTAAATACGACCGGAAAAAGCCTCTATCTCAGTCAGGCTTCCTGAAACCGGTGCATTCCTGGATTGAATCTCTCCAATGGTATTCTTTTTTAAGTCGATCTGGCGAATCACCCGGTTCCGGGAATCTATAAAATAGAGACTAACCCCATCGGTCATACCTTCACAAAAAATTCGGTCTGTAATATTTCCGTTCAAAAGCCAGACCAGATGGGAAGGTTCTATCAATTGCCGGCCGATTCGAGGAGCGAGGGAAAGGTACAGCCGTTTAAAGTTTTCTTTTTCCAGGGTAACCCATTCCCCCAGCCCAAGGCTCTCCACCAAATGATAAAACGAGTCTGCATTCCGGACACTTCTTCGCGAATCTTCTCTTTGGGTGATGATACGATTCAAGGACTTGTGGGCATTGGATGTCTGCCGGCCGGTTTCCCACAGGGCACCGGTTTCAGGCCTTAGGTCGTTTGTGGCCAATAAATAGGTCCCCACCAGCTTTTCACACCAGTCGAACCTGAATTCAGATGCCCCAAATGCCACGGTAAAAATCAGAAGACCCAGGTTAAAGAATGAAAAGGTCCTCTTGGCCCACTCTCCGGCAGTAAAGGGGTCATACCATTTTTGAATCATAGACCCTTATGCCTTTCCTGCTGCCCTCATGGAGTCGTTGTAAACCCTGTAAAAATTTTGATGCTCTGTCAAAGCGGTTGACAAGATTTCCGCCACATGGTCCAGATTGTCGGATCCGACAATATAATTTACGCTTGAATGCAATGCAGACATGGGATCCCCGGTTGGCAGCCTGTCACTGAATAATACCAGGCAGATCCGCCGTCTCAGTGACATGTCCAGTTCATTCATATGGGTGGACATGGCCAAAAAACCCTTCTTCTGGTCAAAGGATTCATTGAGCAGGACAAGGGGATAAACATGATAGGCCATTTTTTTTAAGGCCGATGAAGTGGAATCGGTCGCTTCAACATAAAACCCAAGCTCCTGAACCGCAGCCACAAGCGTTGCTCTCTCCTGCGAGTCATCCATACACACCAATGCTTGTTCACGGCCCTGGACGGGGAACCCCCCAGTCCCCATGGATTTTTTTTTGGAATCTTCATTTTTTTGGGACCCCAGGACAGATAAATTTAATTGAGACACCAGCACCTGGACCTTTTCCTGGCATTTGGGACATTTAAAAGAGGAATCCTTGTCCCTGGGTATCTTATGGTCCGGAATATTCAACCGTGTTTTACAATGGGGGCAGGTAATATTCATTGTTTATTTTTCCCTTTCATATCCATGGTCAATTTCAAGGGAATCTATATTAGTGGTGGATTCCCCCCGGGCATTCTTTATGGAGTCAAGACCCCTTCCCACTATATCCTTCCGGGATGCGTAGGCCGTGGCCGTGGACTCATCAATTTGTCCCTCTTCAAACAGGGCAAGGATGAACTCGTCAAAGGAAATCATGCCCTGGGCCTTGCCTGTAATGATTATATCGTTAAAAGTTTTTCCCTCGGATTCCCCATTCAAGATGGAGTCTTTGACCCGCAGATTGGTGGCCATGACTTCAAAGGCTGCCACCCGACCGCCTCCCACCTTGGGCAGCAGCCGCTGGGACACCACCCACCTCACCGTGTCGGCCAGGCGGATTCGGATCTGCTTTTCCTCTTTGCCTGAAAACATCCCCAGGACCCGGTTAATGGTCTGACCGGCGTCAACGGTATGGAGGGTAGACAGCACCAGATGCCCGGTTTCGGAAGCGGTTAGTCCGATTTCAACCGTCTCCCTGTCCCGCATCTCCCCCACCAGGATAACCTTGGGGGCCTGGCGAAGAGCTGCCCGCAACCCACTGGCAAAAGTGTTAAAATCCATGCCCAGTTCCCGCTGGTTAAAGGTAGATTTTTTCTGAGAATGCTGGTACTCAATGGGATCTTCAAGGGTAATCACATGGACGGACTTGGTTTCATTAATTTTATCGAGCAGAGCCGCAAGGGAGGTGGATTTACCCGAGCCTGTGGCACCGGTGACAAAAATAATTCCATTTTTCTCCTCGGCCATGGACAAAAAACTTTTGGGCAGGTTCAGCTCTTCAATGGTGGGAATTTTGGTTTCAAGCTTTCTTAAAACAATGGAATATTTTCCAGACCGTGAAAAGATATTCACCCGGAACCTGGCCTTGGTGCCAAGCTGGTAGGAAAAATCGCAGGAACCTTCCCGTATAAGGGTTTCCGTCAATTTCCTATTATTGTTCATCAAATTCAGGGCAAAAAGTTCTGTTTGAAAGGGCGTCAGAACAGCATAGTCCGGCTCAATTCCAACGGGAACCAGCTGGCCTGAACTTTCCACCTGGAGCGGCTTGCCCGGTGTCAGGTTCAAATCCGAAACATCGGTATGGGAATCGAGCATCCGTGAAAGAATATGGTCAATCTGCTGTTTTTTCATTCCATCCCCTCCTGATCAAATATAATCTGGTCAAATATAATCCTGGCCAGATATAATCCTGAGCATATAAAAAAATGGGCATACTTTCCGTTTTCAAACAATTTGGATTGCCAAATCTAAAATCAGACTTCTGTGAAATCAGAGGGCTGAGTTTTCAGAAGCGGCCTGAAAATGCCCTTGTTATTGGCTTTGGCATAGGCCTCCTCGGCACTGATCCAATGTTTTTTGTAGAGTTCCATGATGGCATCATCCAATAATTGCATGCCATATTGTTTTCCCGTCTGGATCATGGAAGGAATCTGGTGGGTTTTTCCTTCCCGAATCAGATTCCGGACGGCAGGGGTGGCAATCAAAATTTCCATGGCCGCACACCGGCCCTTTTTATCAATCCGTTTGAACAACACCTGGGCCACAACCGCCCGCAACCCATCGGACAAGGTGGAACGAATCTGGGCCTGCTCTGTGGAGGGGAACACCTCGATAATTCTATCAACGGTTTTAGGTGCACTGGAGGTGTGGAGGGTACCAAATACAAGATGTCCGGTTGAAGCCGCTTCAATGGCAAGAGAAATGGTTTCAAGATCCCTCAGCTCTCCCACCAGGATAATATCCGGATCCTCACGCAGTGCCCCCCGAAGGGCCGAAGAGAAGGTCTGGGTATGGAGTCCCACTTCCCTGTGATTCACAATACAACTGTGGCTTTGGTGAACAAACTCGATGGGGTCTTCTACCGTGATAATATGATCTTTCCGGGATTTATTAGCATGATCAATAATAGCGGCCAGGGTGGTGGATTTACCCGAGCCTGTGGGGCCGGTCACCAACACCAGACCACGAGGAAGGTCCGCCAGTTTGGAAATCACATCAGGCAGTCCCAGTTGCTCTGCTGTCAGCACATCGGAAGGAATTTCACGGAAAACCGCAGATATGCCATTTTTCTGCATGAAATAATTGGCCCGGTACCTGGCCAATCCCGCAATCTCATATCCGAAATCCACATCCCCTGTTTCCTCAAACACCTTTATTTTTTCCTGGGAAGTGATTTCATACAGAATCCGCCGCAGCTTATCGCTGGACAAATCTTCGTACTTGATCCGTTCAATATCACCGTTGAGCCTTAATGCCGGCTGCTGACCCGATGACAGATGAAGATCCGATGCGCCCTGTTCATGCATGAGTTTAAAAAAAGCATCAATCTCGGCCATTGAAACACCTTGTTTCTGGGGTTAATAGAATCTTATGCCTGTCGAATGAATTTGAGAGTAGAATCGGTTTCGTCTGCCGCCTTATTTTCTTCCTTGGTCATCTCAAGCATTTTCGAATGGGATTCGAGCACCGCAGAGATCTGCATTTCAAGCTGGATTCTCTGGCGTTTAAGCTCAATAATATCACTGTGAAGCTGGGAAAGCCTTTTATGGGCACGATTTAAAATTTTTTCCGCTTCAACCCCCGCATTGACAAGGGCAAGCTGGGCTTCTTTTTTAGCGTTTTCCTTCATCTGATCCAATACCTTCTGGGATTGAATCATTGCTGTTTTCATGGAATCTTCTCTTTTCCGGTACCCCTGATTTTCAAGCGCCAGACGACGATTCTCTTGTTTTACAGCGTCAATGGCCCGGCCCTGGGCCTCAAGCTCCTTTGAAATTTCCTCCAAAAAGATATCCACTTCCTGGACATCAAACCCTCTAAACCGGGTCGTAAATTCCTTTTGCCTTACAACCAGTGGTGTTACCCCCATAGGAAGACTCCTTTTTACAAATTAAACAATTGAGCGTGCCAGCCCATGGAGGCTGTTAACGACAAATGTCTGAAGAAAAATAATCGCTAAAATCACAATTATAGGAGAGATATCAAGCCCGCCAAAACTGACAGGAAGTCTTTTTCTGATCTGATAAAAAACCGGCTCTGTAGCCTTATTTATAAACCTGACAATGGGATTGTAGGGATCCGGGCTGACCCAGGAAAGAACCGCCCCTGCAACAATTATCCACATATATATACTCAATGCATAGTCCAATACCACCGCGATTGCTTCAAAAAAATTGGCTAAAACAAGCATTCAAACACCCTTATTATTTAATATTTATCCATACTTACATGGGTTTAGTACCGTGAAACAATCTAAATTGTCAAGGTTTTTTGACTATTTTGACAATACATTTTCGCATACCATTTGTCCCTCTTCTTAAAACTCCCGGCCAAATAATAACCCTAAATTTCCCAATTTTCAAATAGTACCTACCGGCAGCGGAGGGAGGTAAGACTCTTCGCTCAATCATGGTGGGGTTCATAGGCGCGTATATACAATGATGGGGGGTGGTCTGGAGGAAGCGATCACCACATGACGGGCAGTGGACAGGAATGCCAGATCCCGTGGCCGATCGACTGGATCAAGCTGCACAGCATGGAGACAAGGATTTAAAATAACCCTTGACAACTTTTGGACAATATCAAATAACATTCAAAGTCCAAGCAAGCAACCTATTCTCTAAAATAGGAGAACGAATCATGAGCGAAGATACAGTTCCGAATTCACAAATGATAGCTGGAGTTATACTGGCCCAGGAAGCAATCATTAATATGCGTATCGAATCAAACGCTTTAAATAGAGATGAGGTAATAGTCAGGTTCAGCCAGATAGTGAAAGACCTGGGTGATGAGC
>CAYWNB010000041.1:17046-20405 GCA_964459195.1 uncultured Desulfobacula sp. | reverse complement strand
TTCGGCAACTGCAGTGGATGATGAGATGGAAGACGCTGAGGGTTAGACTGTAAACGAAGCAGGCAGCAGGCAAGAGAAAAAAATATTAAAAGAGGATTACTGGGGGCAACGAATGGTGAAGGTCAGAGTATATGAGTTAGCTAAAGATCTGAACATGACAAACAGAGCGCTTCTTAATAAAATGAAGGAACTGAAAATCGAAGTTAAAAGCCACATGAGTTCTCTGGAAAATAGTGCGGTCGCTGCAATTAAAAAAAGCCTGTCGGGTAAAAAGAAACAGGCAGATGATGTGAAGGTAAAAACTGCTGTCATCCGCCGGAGAAGACAACCCCATGAGGAAGAATATGATGATGAGTCCTCAGATGAACGATCGGGTGAGCTATCGGGTGATAAGGCCGAAGATATAACTGAAGTGACGTCTAACCGAGCCGAGGATTCCATCAAAGAAGTTCCAACGGAACAATCAAAGGAACTGGCAGAAGAACAATCCGATAAAAATGAGGGTGAACGAGTGGTTGAACCTAAGGGGGCTGATTCAGAAAAGAAAATTGCCAAGCCCAAGGTGAAAAAATCGGCACCCGCAAAGATTGTAAAACCGGTTGAGGTAGCCCCTGAAACAACGCCTGAACCCGTAATGGAAAAAGCTGTGGAACCGGTTATTACTGAGGCCAAGGCTGCGGATAAAAAGGCGGAGGATGTTGCGCAGGGAGATAAGGATTCGGAAACCAAGAGGGATGTCCCGGAAGAGTCAAAAATGGAATTATCTGCCGCGGAAATCTCGATGCCGGGGTCTGCAACTGAAGAGACCGACGAGGGTGGGGCAGAAAAAGAAGCACCTGAACCGATTGAATCCAAAGAGGCGGCATCAGAAGACACCAAAGAAGAAGACAAAAAGAAAAAGAAAAAGCGCAAGTCAACCCCGGCTAAAATAGTGAAAATTGCCGATCCCGCAGTCATTGAGAATTTAAGGAAATTAAAATCACCGGAAGAGAAAAAACGTCCGGGGGGTAGAGGGGATGCTCGCCCTGGTTCTGCTGACAAAAGGCCGGCACAGCAAAGGCCAACTTCTCAGCGGCCGGCAACGCAAAGGCCAGCAACTCAAAGGCCAGCAACGCAAAGGCCAGCTGCGTCAGCCCGTCCAGGCACAGTTGCTGGTGCCCCCGGGCGGCCGGATATGGCCGTTCCGCCACCCAGTGACCCCAGCCTCAGAAAAAAAGACAGGCGACGGGAGCTCCCGTCGGTGTCTGAGTTTGCAGGGAAACGTAAAAAACGCAAGCAAAAATCAGTTGTTGAAGGGGATGCGTTGTACGCGAACCGGGGCCGGAAAAAACGGGGTAAGAAAGATATCCGTGGCGGCAAAAAAGGAAATTTTCAGAAAACCCAGATTACAACGCCCAAGGCCATTAAACGACGGATTAAGATTGATGAGGCCATAGAGCTTTCTGAACTTGCCAAGCGGATGGGGATCAAGGCCAATGAAATGATTGTAAAATTGATGGGCATGGGGGTCATGGCCACGGTGAATCAGACCATCGATTTTGAAACGGCAACTCTGGTGGCCACTGAATTTGATTTTGAACTGGAAAAGGCCAATTCTCAGGAGGAAGATCTTCTCCAGATCAAGACGGCCGAGGATGCCGAGGAAGATTTGATTGAAAGTCCGCCAGTTGTCACCATTATGGGCCATGTCGACCATGGAAAGACCTCATTGCTGGATGTCATCCGGACGTCAAAGATTACCAGTGGTGAAGCCGGTGGTATTACCCAGCATATTGGTGCCTACAATGTGGAAAGCCCCAATGGCGGTCGGATTACCTTTCTTGATACACCGGGCCATGCCGCCTTTACCGCCATGCGGTCCAGGGGGGCCAGGGTAACCGATATTGTTATCCTTGTTGTTGCGGCGGATGACGGTGTCATGCCCCAGACCATAGAGGCCATTAATCATTCCAAGGCAGCCGGTGTGCCGGTGATTGTGGCGGTGAACAAGATGGACAAGGTGGGCGCAGATCCAGATCGGATCATGCGGGAGCTGTCAGAATTGGATCTGTTGGCCGAAGAATGGGGGGGGACGGTTATCTTTGTAAAGGTTTCCGCCAAAACAGGTGAAGGGATCGATGAATTGCTTGAAATGGTTCTTCTCCAGTCCGAGGTGCTTGAGCTTAAGGCCAACCCCAACCGAAAGGCCACAGGATATGTGGTGGAATCAAGACTGGATGTCGGCAGGGGATCTGTTGCTACGGTTCTGGTGAAACAAGGAACCTTAAAGGATGGGGACCCCATTGTATGTGGTCTGCATTCCGGTCGTATCCGGGCAATGATCGATGATTCCGGAGAAAGAATTGATGCCGCTGGGCCCAGTACCCCCGTGGAAATTGTGGGGCTTACCGGCGTACCCGATGCCGGAGATGAATTTACCGCCGTGGATTCTGATAAGGAAGCCAAACAGATTGCCTCCTACAGAATGCAGAAACAGCGGGCCAAGGAACTGGCCAAAAAGAGCCGTGCAAACCTTGAAAAAATGTTTGAGAACTTGGGTTCTGCTGAAGTTAAACAGCTCAAGCTTATTGTTAAGGCAGATGTCCATGGTTCCATCGAGGCTTTGAACGATTCTTTGAAAGATCTGGCCAAGGAAGAAGTGGATATTAAAATTGTCCATTCAGGTGCCGGAACCATCAATGAGTCTGACGTGGCCCTGGCAGCCGTTTCCGATGCCATTATTATCGGGTTTAACGTTCGACCCTCTCCCCAGATCCGTAAATTGGCCAAGGACGAACATGTGGACATGCGGTTCTATGACATTATTTATAATGTCATCAATGATATCAAGGCAGCCCTGGACGGCATGATGCCCTCCACCTTCCATGAGATCATTATCGGACGGGCCGAAGTGAGGGAGACTTTTGTGGTTCCAAAGATGGGAACCATTGCAGGCTCTCACATTATGGAGGGTAAAATGGTCCGGGGTAAAAAAGTTCGCCTTCTTCGGGACGGTATCATCAAATGTGATACCCAGCTCTCCTCGCTGCGACGGTTCAAGGATGATGTCAAGGAAGTGGACCAGGGCTACGAGTGCGGTATCGGCCTTGAAAAATATAATGACATCAAGGTAGACGATTCCATAGAGTGCTATGAAGTCGAAGAAAGAAAATATAAGGGTGAGTAAGGCAAAAGAATGAAACCTTATACAAGAGCCGATAGAATTTCCGGCATGATCCAGGTGGCGATTACGGATCTTTTGAGAAAAAAAATACAAAATCCCAAGGTCGAAATGGCGACTATCACAGGGGTCAAGCTTACCACTGACCTTCGGATAGCCGATGTGTATGTGGCCGTATTCGGCGGCAAGAAAAAAATTG
>CAYWNB010000041.1:4224-16946 GCA_964459195.1 uncultured Desulfobacula sp. | reverse complement strand
GGGTGACCCTGGGGGTTGAAACCGACACCTACGATTGCACGGGAAAAATAGTTTTTGAGGCAGATCCAGGGGTGGTGACTGCCATATCACCTGAAGATGTCCAACAGGTGGTCGCTGGATTTTCCGGTAGCCAGGAGCAGATTCCCCCCAGTTTTTCCGCATTGAAGCATAAAGGACAGCCCCTTTATAAGTTAGCCCGCAAGGGTGAGATGATCAAAAAGCCTCCCCGAAAAATTGAAATTTATACCATATCGGTTCAGAACATGGATCTGCCCGAGTTTGAAATGGATGTCCATTGCTCTGGGGGGACCTATATTCGCAGTCTGGCCTATGATATCGGGAAAAAGCTCAATTGCGGTGCCCATTTGTCCGGGCTGTGCCGGACACGCTCCAGCGCCTTTGATTTGAACGCTGCCATTGAACTGGGGGATCTGGAAAAGATGGCGCCCCAAGAGATTGAACCTTATATTCTTCCCATGTCAGACTGCCTCGCCTTTCTGCCCGGTATCCAGGCCGATACTGCCCTTGAAAAGAAAATATCCTACGGCCAGAAGCTTTCCACTAAAGAGATTGCGCCCTTACTTCCCCCGGATATTGCCCCGGCTCCCTTTATCAAAGTGGTGGATTTTTCAGATAAATTGCTGGCTCTTATAGAACCGGACAAAGAGGGTTCCCTCTATAATTATTGTTGCGTTTTTACCGGTTAACTGGTAATTAAGTTAGGTTATACATATTTGTAATGGTATTTTACCTGTGTTGTCCTTTTTTTGTGGCATCTTTTTTTCTGAATGGAATATCGGATAAAGGGGCGGTTAAAAAAGTGCAGCGTTTATACCATGTTTTATTTATTCCAGACAAAGGAGACCAAAAGTGGTTTTATTAGCAGAGAACAAAGAGGAAATGATTGAGGGCTTCAAGCTCCACGAGTCCGATACCGGCTCACCCGAAGTACAGGTGGCAATTTTAACCCACCGCATCAGCTATCTTACTGAGCATCTTAAAATTCATAAAAAAGACCATCATTCAAGAAGGGGTCTTCTGATTCTGGTTGGAAGGCGCAGAAGCCTTCTGGACTATGTGAAGAAAAAAGATATAAACAGATACCGTTCTTTGATTGAAAGACTCGGACTTAGAAGGTAGAATGACCATGAACCGGTTTTTGATCGTTTTTGGGTCAAAAATCGGTTTTGTGTTTAACGATTGGTTTATATCAATCAATTGTATCCTGCCCAATTTTTTAGGGGTCGGATTTATTTTTAACTGGGGGCGGCGGTCGTTTGGGATGCTTTTAAATAAGTTCGCATGTTTGCCATCAAGCAGTGGTTTGATTGCAAAGATGCGGGTTTATTATTTGTAAGGTATCTCAGGGTCTCCGCCTTTTTTTTTATTAGGAGAAATTATGGAACAAACTAGAACAGCAACCATCGGCGGAAAAGAATTTTCCATCACCACCGGTAAAATTGCCAAACAGGCATCCGGATCCGTTATTGTCCAGTACGGAGAAACCAGGGTAATTGTAACGGCTGTGGCGGCTAAGAACCCAAGAGAAGTAAGCTTTTTGCCCCTTACGGTTGAATACCAGGAGCGGATTTATGCTGCCGGTAGAATCCCGGGGAATTATTTTAGACGGGAAATCGGCCGGCCTTCGGAAAACGAAACCCTGAGAGCCCGGATGATTGATCGACCGATCAGACCCTTGTTTGAACCAGGGTATAATTTTGAAACCCAGGTGATTGCAACGGTTTTGTCCACGGACAAACTTTGTGATCCCGGCGTTCTGGCCATGGTGGGGGCTTCCACAGCCCTTGAAATATCTGATATCCCCTTTAACGGCCCCATTGCCGGTATTAAAGTGGGCCGGGTGGATGGCCAGTTCATTGCCAACCCCACTCCCGAACAAATGGAGCTAAGTGATATCGACCTGACCGTTGCCGGTTCCAAAACCGGAGTGGTAATGGTGGAAGGCGGCGCCAATATTGTATCTGAAAAAGATATGCTGGATGCCATCTTTTTTGGCCACGAATCCATGCAGCCCCTCATTGATCTTCAGGTGGAACTCAAAGAAACCCTTGGAAAAGAAAAAAGAGTCTTTACCCCTCCAGCAAAAGATGAGGCCCTGGCAGAAAAGGTAATTGCCTTTTCCACAGACAAGATTCATGAGACGGTTCAGATCAAAACAAAGATCGAACGTGCAAAAGCCCTGAGTCTTTTAAAGGAAGAGGTGGTGGCCCATTTTAGTGAGGCGTATCCCGACGCAATCGGGGAGATCAAAGATGCTTTTGGCAAGAATGTCAAATCCGTCAGCCGTAACATTGTGCTTACGGAAGGCAAGCGGATCGATGGCCGGGCATTTGATGAGATTCGCGACATCAATTGTGAAGCGGCTTGTCTGCCAAGACTCCATGGTTCAGCACTCTTTACCCGGGGGGAAACCCAGGTACTGGGTGTTTTAACCCTTGGTTCCGGCAGGGACGAGCAGCGTATCGAAACCTTGAACAATGGGGATACCACCCGGGCCTTTATGCTTCACTATAACTTCCCTCCCTTTTCAGTGGGTGAAGTGCGACGTGCCGGTGGTCCCAGCCGCAGGGATGTAGGCCATGGCGATCTGGCCCATCGCGCGCTTTCAAGAATTCTTCCTTCGGCCGAAGATTTTGAATATACCATCCGCCTGGTGGGAGAAGTCATGGAATCCAACGGCAGTTCTTCCATGGGAACGGTCTGCGCAGGTACATTGGCCCTCATGGACGGCGGGGTGCCGATAGCCGCACCTGTTTCCGGGATTGCCATGGGCCTTGTAAAGGACGGGGATAAAACTGCTATCTTGTCTGATATTCTGGGAGATGAAGACCATTTCGGAGATATGGATTTCAAGGTGGCTGGCACCACCGAAGGCATTACAGCCCTTCAGATGGATATCAAGATCAAAGAGCTTTCCAAGGATATCATGGAAACAGCCCTGACCCAGGCCCGGGGCGGACGGCTTCATATACTGACTGAAATGATGAAAACCCTTGATAAAACAAGGGAGAATCTGTCTCCCCTTGCTCCCAAAATTGTGAGCATTCAGATCAACAAAGACAAGATCCGGGATATCATCGGACCTGGCGGCAAGGTGATCCGTGCGATTCAGTCGGAAACCAATACGGTTCTTGAGGTGGATGACTCCGGTATTATTAAGATTGCCGCTGAAAACCAGGAAGATTCCGACGCAGCCGTAAAAATGGTATCTGATATTGCCATGGATCCCGAAATCGGTGCCATCTACCAGGGTGAAGTGGTAAAAATTACTGATTTTGGTGCCTTTGTTAATATCAAGCCCGGAACCGACGGCCTGGTTCATATTTCAGAACTGGCCGAACATCGGGTCAAACAGGTCACCGATGTGGTAAAAGAAGGCGAGATTATTAGTGTAAAGGTTCTGGACATTACACGGGATGGAAAAGTCAAGCTGAGTTACAAAGCAGCTTTAAAAGATGAAGCAAAATAACGCTTTTAGTATCTGTCCCCTTGCCAGCGGCAGCAAGGGGAACTCTGTATTTGTTTCCACTCCGGAAACTGCCGTACTAGTGGATGCAGGACTGTCCGGTGTTGAAATTCAAAAACGCCTCACCTTGGTGGGGCAAACACCGGAACAGCTCGCCGGTATTATCATTACCCATGAGCATTCCGATCATGTAAGAGGGGCAGGGATATTGAGCCGAAGGTTTAATATCCCTGTCTATATAACCCCACAAACATTTGCCGCCTGTAAAAATCTGGGAAAAATAGAGCGGCTTCATTTTTTTGAATGCGGAAGCCCCTTTCGCATCGAGGATCTTTGTGTGGCACCTTTTTCAATTTCCCATGATGCCACAGATCCTTCCGGGTTGACGCTGTCATTTAAGGAAAACAAAATTGGCATCGCCACGGATCTTGGCATTGTCACAGGACTTGTCAGGGAGCATTTAAAAAATTGCCAGGTGCTTTATATAGAATCCAACCATGATCCCGAGATGCTTCTTAATGGATCCTATCCCTGGTTTTTAAAACAGCGGGTCAAATCAAGAACAGGGCATCTGTCTAACATGGACACCCGGGCGCTTTTAACAGATATACTCGGTCAAGAGCTGGACCCGGATATTAAACCAGCACTTCAGCATGTGATTCTTGCCCATTTAAGCGAGGAGAATAATTGTCCCAAAAAAGCTGTTATTGAAGTGGCCAAGGGGCTTAATGGTTCCAGGGTTTCCCTACATGTGGCAGGACCGGATCGCCCCGGGGAAATGATCCGGCTTTTGCATAGCTAACCGAGTGACTCGATTTAGATCATTTCTTTTTCCAGCAGGTGATAGTATTCCCCCTTAATGTCCACCAATTGCCTGTGGGAACCCTGTTCCCTGATTATTCCTTCCCTGAGCAGCAGAATCTGGTCACATTCTCTTATGGTGGAAAGCCTATGGGCAATGATGATGGACAGTCTGCCTGCCATGAGTTTTTTCATGGCATCGTGGACTCGTTGCTCTGACTGGGAATCCATGTAGGAGGTGGCTTCATCAAAGATGATCAGATCCGGGTCAAAGGCAAAGGCCCTGGCAATGCAGACCAATTGTTTCTCCCCGGAAGAAAGGGGGCGTCCCCCTTCCCTGATTTGGGTATCAAGACCTGCAAATTTTTCAAATAAAAAGTGGCAATTGGCTTTTTTCAGAGCGGACTCAAGAACCATATCTTCAGGAACCATATCCTTTGGCAAATCTTTTCGGGGGGCTATATTTTCCCTCACCGTTCCGGAAAAAAGGACGGGGTCCTGCATGACAAGGGCAGTTCTACTCCGGATATCCTTGATGTTCATTGAGTTATGGGGGATACCGTTGATGAGGATTTGTCCTGAATCGGGCTGGTAAAAACCCGTCAACAGGTTGATAATGGAGCTTTTTCCAGATCCTGTCTGCCCCACAATGCCAATGGATTTTCCCTTTTCAAGGGAAAAATTTATTCGTTTGAGTACCGGTTCTTTGGGGGTATAGGAAAAATTGATTGTTTCAAATTTTATCCTGTCAATGTTTTTAAGGGGGCTGCGGGTTTTGGTGGTTCGTTTTTTGGCCTTTGGTTGTTGCAGAACCAGGATGATCCTTTCCGCCGAGGCCAGGGCATTCTGGAGCAGGTTGAATTTTTCCGACAAGTCCCTCAAGGGTCTGAAAAAAAGTTTTATATAGCTCAAAAAGGCAACCAGTTGGCCCAGGGTCAGGGTATGGTCTATCACGGCAAAGCTTCCTGTCCAGAGGATGAGAGCAATGCTGATGACGCTTAAAAACCCGATAAAGGGCATGAACATGGCAAAGATTTTGATTTGAAACATGGCTGCTGTAAAATGGGCCTGGTTGAGCTGTTTAAACCGTTCCACGAACCGGCCCTTGCTTGATGTGGTCTGGATGATTTTTACGCCGGTGATCCCTTCGGAAAAACTGTGATTGATTTCAGCAATTTTCTGTCGGATGGTCCTGAAAGCATTCCTTAAAATTTTTGAAAAGACCAGGACACTTATGATAATCACCGGAACGACGAGGGAAATGGTTGCGGCCATCCGGACATTGAGGAAGAACATGACCACAAGAATTCCGATCAACAGGGCCAGGTCTTTAAAGATGAAGACCAGGACACTGGTGAACATTTCATTCATGTTTTCAATGTCCCCTGCCACCCGGGATACCAGGCGACCGCTGGAATTTTTATCATAATAGGCGACCGGCAGTTCTGTCATATGGGCGAACAGGGCAGTCCGCAGACGCAATATGATTTTTTGACCCGTGTATTCCATGAAAATACTCTGACAAAAATCAATGACAAAGGCCGTGCAGGTAATAGCTGCAAAAATCAGGCAAAATCGGGTAAATGAGGTGATCTTAACCCCTGCAAGATGTATCCCTGTTTCAGAACCCACGGGCAGGATAAATCCGTCAAAGGCCTTCTGGGTTAAAAGGGGCATGAGCAGTTCAAAAAAAGTGACGGCAAAGACCAGAAGGGTGGTCAAACAAAGCATCCAGGCATAGGGTTTGATAAAGGGCCACAGCGCCTTTAAAAGGGCGATGTTGTTTAAGGTGATTTCTTTTTCTTCCACGGGAATTGCGGTTTGGGGATCAGTTTTCATGGTGCGCCTCAAACTGCTGGACCCGGAAGGAATTCGCATAAAATTTGTTGGACTCGATCAGGTCCTGATGGCGTCCCTGGCCGGTAACACGTCCCTTGTCCAAAATATAAATCCAGTCACAGGCAGCCAGGGCGGAAAGCCGATGGGAAATGATGATAAAGGTGGCCGTAGGGTTCATGCGCTTGAGCCGGTCTATAATGGTCTGGGCGGTCTGGGTATCCAGCTGACTTATGGGATCATCCAGAATAATGATCGGCTTATCAATGATCAGGGTCCGGGCCATGGCCACCCGCTGTTTTTGGCCGCCGGATAAGGTCACTCCCCTCTCCCCCACCAGGGTGCTGAGTCCGTCGGGCATGGCCTTGATGGTGGCGGTCAGGTCGCAGGCCTGGATGATTTGGTTGATGCGTTGTTGTTCAATCTTTCGGCCCAGGAGAATGTTTTCCTCCAGGGTGCCTGAAAAAAGAAAGGCTTCCTGAGGCATGAAGGCAATGTGGTCCCTTATATGATCCGGATCCAGACGGGAAATCTCATGGTCATCAATGAAAAGGCTTCCTGCGGTAAGGTTGTAAAGTCTGGGAATTAATTGGACAAGGGAGGTTTTCCCGCTGCCGGGTGGCCCTGTGATTCCCACCCGGGTTCCAGGGCTGATATCCATGGTGATGTTGGCGAGTACCGGTTGCTGCGGATCATGGGAAAATTGTGCCTGGTTAAAGCGGATCCGGCCCTTTATGGTGACGGGCCGGGCTGGGGATTGGGGGGATTGCACCAGGGACTTTGCATCCAGCAGTTCATTGATTCGCTTAAGGGAGGCCATACCCCGTTGAAAGAGATTGGTCATCCAGCCGATGGCGATAATCGGCCAGGCCAGTACCCCCATGTATTGAAGAAAGGCCACCAACTCTCCCGGGGTCAGGCGCTGCTCCATGACCAGAAATCCGCCGTAGAACAAAATGATTAAGGTGGACAGGTTAAAGAAAAGAACCAACATCGGTCGGAGCAGGGCGGTAACAAAGGCCCGTTTCAAGTTTTTCTTAAAATAATCGGTGGAGGCCAGGGTTACTTTTTGTTCAATGGTTTTTTCAAAGTTAAACACCTTGATCACCCGGATACCGAAAAAACTTTCCCGGATCTGTTCGGTGAGCATGGAAAAGGATTCCTGGGCTGTTTTATGCAGAAGGTGCATTTTCTGGCCCAGATGCTTGGTGAACAAGATTAGAAAAGGCATGGGAATCAAGGCAAGGGCGGTGAGCTTCGGGTCGGTCCAGATCATGATGCCGATGGTGGTGCCTCCCAAAAGGAGGGTATCCACCAGAACAATGAGACCGAATCCAAAGGCCATGCGGACATGGGCAATGTCAGAGGTGGCATGGGCCATGATATCCCCTGTTTTTATCCGGTCAAAATAGGCCATGTCCAGTTCCAGGACCTGGCGGTAAAGATCATCCCGAATTCCTTTTTCTACATCCCTGGCACTTCCCATGAGCAATATTCGCCAGCCATACCGCAGGACGGCCATGCCAAGCCCTAAGCCTGCAATGAGCAGACATTGGCGCATCAGGATATATCGGTCAACCTGGGCTGTGGTCAGGGTATCCACGGCTGTTTTAATGACCTGGGGAATAATGAGCTGGGCCCCGTCCACCAGGATCATGCAGAGAATACCTGCCAGGATTTTGTGCCAGTTCCGTTTAAAATAGGGTAGAATGAGTTTCAACAATAGCCCCTTGCCGTGGTGATTTTGTGTTTTCTCCTGTTTGACACTCTTTGTATGCCAGAGCCATCTGTCCATTGTCAATGTTTACGATAAGTCCCCAGCAGGTTGCAGCTGTTATGATGAAAAGATATCCTGTAATCATTTGGGTATCATTATCAGGAAAAACAAGGTTTGGAAAGCTCTGGATATTTTTGGGATTATATCGTCATCCCAGAAATATGCCGTGTACTAAATCGATACATTGTCCTATTATATAAACAGGAACTGGAAAGGCCTGGGAATATTTTTACAATTTCAAGGAACCAAAATTATGGATACATATAAAGTTGGGCTGGTGCTGGGAAGCGGATCCTCCCGGGGGTGGGCGCATATCGGGGTCATCGAGGCCCTTCAGGATGCGGGCATCCCCATCCATCTTGTGGCAGGATGCAGTGTGGGTGCTTTCGTGGGGGCGATTTTTGCCAGTGGAGGCCTGGAGCAGTTGAAAAAATATGTCATTAACATGGACGGTGAAAGCATGTTCTCATTTTCAGACTTGACCCTGATTCGATCAGGGCTCCTGGACGGAGATAAAAAACTTCGTGAACTCTTCTGCATGCACAGCAATAAAAAAAAATTTGATGAACTGGAGATTCCCTTGAAAGTTGTTGCTGCGGACATGCATTCCGGGGGGCAGGTGGTTTTAGATTCCGGCGACCTGCTCAAAGCGCTTCGGGCATCCATGTCCTACCCCGGTCTTTTTGCACCGATATACCACAAGGGGCGATGGCTGATAGATGGCGGGGTGGTCGACCCGGTTCCCGTGGGGATCGCCCGGGCCATGGGTGCAGACATTGTGATTGCCGTCAATCTGGATTCTGAACTGGTATCCCGCAGGCGCCACCAGAAAATCGGTGCTGCGCCTGAAATTAAAACATCTTTGGTTCGTAACGATTTTTTAAAAAAGCTGGCCACTCGGTATGAAGCCGTGGAAAAAACGATTCGGGAACGCCTGGAGCTCCAGAAAAACAAGGAACATAGGCCGCCCGGTACCCGGCAGGTTATCAATGCTGCCATACAGCTCATGCAGGACCGAATCACCCGGGTGAATTTTGCGGTTAATCCTTCGGATATTCTCATCACCCCCCGCCTGGGAGATCTTAAAATGCTGGATTATGATCAGGTAGCGCATTCCATTGAAGAAGGATACATCGCCACTCGAAACAAGATTAATGACATCCGGATGCTGCTGGAAAAACAGGAATAAAAAGACGGGCATCCTTTCAAAGGTTAATATACTTCCAAAGCTTGTCAGCGGCATTTGTTTCTCTCCTTAATAAATTAAAAATATCTGCCGTGCCCAGGACCTGGACTTTTTTTGGGCTCTTGACCCGCTGTTTCTATCCTTGCTATAATAGGAGGAAAAAAATGTGTCAATCACACCCTGACTGGGGTCAGGATAAAAAAAAGGATATCACAGGAAAATGTTTGATTTAATAAAAAAAATTATTGGCAGCGACAATGGCAAGGCCCAGACTACAGAACAGGATGCTTTAACTGCCCATTTGGCCTTGACCGTACTGCTGCTTGAAGCCGCCTATGCAGATGGTGAGTGCAGTAAACAAGAAAAAGAGCATCTGGTTGCAACGCTTGTGACAAATTTTGGAATTTCCAGACAGGACATTGATACCCTGTTGGCTGAAAGGGATAAACAAGACAGAGAGTATGTGAGCCTTTTTCGCTATACACGCTTCATAAACGACAATTTTTCCGAAAAGCAAAAGATCGACATAATGGAATCTGTCTGGCGTATTATTTTGCTGGACGATCACCTTGAAGCCCATGAGGACCACTTTGCCCACAAACTTGCAAATCTTCTTCGTCTAAGCCATCATCAATTGATCGACGCCAAACTGCGGGCAAGAAAACAGCTTTCATGAATAGATTAGCAGCGGAATTTGGAAAGGACAATCATGGCACGCATTGAAATTGAAATGATAGACAATTTTGTCTTTGTAACGGAACTTAAAGTGAGAATGACCGATATCAACTCGGCAAATCATCTTGGGCATGATGCATTTGTTTCGCTTATGAATGAAGTTAGGGTACAATTTCTGGACTACCTGGGTTTTCCCATACCAGGCGTTGAGGAAAAGGGATTAATTATCGCCGATCTTGCTGTTTCATACAAGTCACAGTCATTTTATAAAGACAGATTAAAGTTTGAAATTGGAGCAGGAGATTTTAACAAGTATGGCTGCGATATTTTTTACAGGGTAACCAACACGAAAACAGACGACTTGGTTGCCCTTGCAAAAACTGGTGTGGTTTTTTTTGACTATTCAAAAAACGAGGTTACCAATATCCCAGAGGCATTTGTTTCCCATTTTATCTAACTAGAAAAGGAGATTTCGTGATTGATTTTATTCAGCAATATAGTCCCATCACCCAGGCGCTTATGGCAACCCTCTTTACCTGGGGTGTCACTGCGGCCGGTGCAGCGATGGTTTTTTTTACAAAGAAGGTAAACCCAAAATTTATGGATTCCATGCTTGGGTTTGCAGCCGGGGTTATGATTGCTGCCAGTTTCTGGTCTTTACTTGCCCCTGGCATAGAAATGGCCGAACAGATGGGACATATTCCCTGGTTAACGGCAGTGATAGGGTTCATGGGTGGCGGTATTTTTATGCGGCTCACCGATTTTTTTCTTCCCCATCTCCATTTGGGGTTGAAGATAGAGGAAAGCGAGGGGGTAAAGACCTCCTGGCAGCGCAGTACCCTGCTGGTGATGGCCATTACCCTGCATAATATTCCAGAAGGCCTTGCCGTAGGGGTGGCCTTTGGGGCGGTGGCGGCCAATCTTCCGTCTGCTACCATTGGCGGTGCAGTTGCCCTGGCAATTGGAATCGGCCTTCAGAATTTTCCCGAAGGAGCGGCTGTTTCCTTGCCATTGCGACGGGAAGGCATGGGGCGGACCAAAAGTTTCTTGATGGGTCAGGCATCCGGTATTGTCGAGCCCATTGCAGGGGTCGCCGGGGCTGCATTTGTTCTTTATATGCAGGATTTTTTGCCCTATGCTCTTTGCTTTGCTGCCGGTGCCATGATTTTTGTTGTGGTGGAGGAATTGATCCCCGAATCCCAGCAAACCCAGGCACACATTGATACGGTCACCATGGCAACCATGCTCGGGTTTTCGGTTATGATGGTTCTGGACGTGGCCCTGGGGTGATGGGGTCAAGATAGCCTCAAGCAGTAAAAATAGTTTGAATCTGGGTTGAAAGGAGGTGGCAGTATGGCATTGTTTTTAGTTCAGCACGGCATCAGCATGCCCAAGGCGGTGGATCCGGCAAAAGGACTCTCGGACCTTGGTATCGAAGAAACAAACCGGATCGCCCCGGTGGCAAAAGGGTATGGCATCCCCGTTGAAATGATTCTGCATTCAGGCAAAAAGCGGGCGGAGCAGACAGCTGTTATCTATCATAGGGCCCTGGCACTGGAAACGCCCCTGGAGATTATTTCCGGAATTAATCCCCTGGACGATGTAAGACCCTTTGCCGCCAGCATTGATCCCCGGGCCAACTGGATGGTGATGGGCCACATGCCCTTCATGGAAAGGCTGGTTTCCTATTTGACCACCGGGTCTGAAGAGATTCGGGTCTACCGGTTCCAGAACTCCGGGATTGTCTGTCTTGACTGTGAACAAGGCAGGGATGGGGAGCCAGACTGGTTCATCAAATGGACCCTGAATCCCAATATTACCTGATTTTTTTGGATGTTGGGTATGACATTTTTGATCTGCCCGATTCAGGTCAAATTCATTTGATGTCAGCAGATCAACTGCCTGTTGGCCGTCTCATAAAACACCTGTAAATGGAATAAGGTATCATTTTTCATTTTTTTAAAACAGCCATGACACAGGTTTTGTTATAGAATTCAAGAAATGCATTGCCGCAATTGGCAATTTCTCCCAGGGTGCAGAATTGGTGGCACTCATTTCATCCGATATCATTATTTTTTTCCATATTAAGGCTTGATTTTTAAGAAGGGACGTATAAAACTGGATCAGTTTTTATGTATCCAACGGAAACCGGATCGGGAGTGTCTCTGGTAACCTTATTAATGCTCAACTTCAGGAGAAGACATATGATGTATGATTATACGGCAAAAGAAGTGTTTGAAATGGCCATTCAAATTGAAGAAAATGGGGCTGCCTTTTACCGGCGGGCGGCACAACTTCGGGAAGATTCGAGTGACAAATCGTTTTTAGAAAGCCTTGCCGCCATGGAAGACCGTCACAGGGAAACTTTTGAAGGCATGAAACAGCAGATATCAGATCTTGAAAAGACCCAAACTGTTTTTGATCCCCATGAGGAATTGTTGCTTTACCTGAAGGCCATGGCCGATTCCCACGGGGGAGAAGGGAATCCTGATATTCTCAGTCTTTTCAACGGCAAGGAGACCATGGAAGAAATCATTGTCACGGCCATTGACCTTGAAAAGGAATCCATTTTGTTTTATCTCGGGCTTGAGGACATGGTTCCGGCCAAGTATGGCCGGGATAAAATTTCCGGCATTATCAATGAAGAGAAAAACCATGTGGTCCAGTTGAGTGGTTTTTTGAAAAAACTACACGGTGCGAGCGCCTAGCACACGGGATCTACGGTTTACAGCTGTCCGGCAAATGAAACAGGTGAAAAATTATGGGGTTACAGCAGAACAATAATATTTCGTTTTTAGACAAACTGGTTCGGACCCTATTTGACTCCCTTTCCGCCCATATTGCCATTATTGATGAAAATGGGATCCGTTAACCAATAGCTGTTGCCAATACGGATTAAAAAGGTGTTGTGGCCGATAGCTTGTCTCGCCAACGCTTTGGGACCATTTTGTTTCTGAAAA
>CAYWNB010000041.1:0-4124 GCA_964459195.1 uncultured Desulfobacula sp. | reverse complement strand
GTTGTGGCCGATAGCTTGTCTCGCCAACGCTTTGGGACCATTTTGTTTCTGAAAAATTTTGCACCTCTGAATGGGTAAGATTATATCTGGTGTTTTTAATGGTTTTAGGGCCAGTGGCCGTTAGAGATTGGATAATAACCTTTAAGACTCATTGTCATCATAAAGATCCATTTCAGGATAATGTTTTTTAGAACATTCTTGGCAGATACTATGGCTGAATTCAGCTTCCGAATGCTCATGAATGTAGAACTCGATTTGATTCCAATATCCTATATCATCTCTAATTTTTTTGCAATATGAGCAGATAGGTAGTAAGCCGCTCAGTTTTTTAACTTCAAGTAATGCATTTTTTAGCTCAACAATCATTTTTTCTTTTTCGATCTGGGCAAGTTTACGTTCTTCAATTTCAATCCTGATTTCTTCATTAACTTTTTCAATTTCCTCTTTTTTTATCTGCAATCGTTTCCTTATGTCCGATACAAACCCACCGAAGAAGGCAAACCATATCAGTAAAAGGCTGTATAGAATGAATAGGAAAAGCTGGTATTGAATCATGAAGTTTTGGCGATCCTGGAAATATTCATAGCCCAAAAGTGCTGCATAAACTCCGAGTACACAGACTACTACAACAATATATTGTCGAAGTGCCAGACTCAACACTCCAAAGCTGAATGGAGGCAGGAAAAACAGCAATATACCCCGTCACCAGCTTGAATTTTTTCATTTTTACAGGTTGATATAGCCAGTTCCGGCCAATTATAAATATCCTGATTAAGGCCCTAAATTACGTCTTTGAGCGGAATTAATTCGTACAGTGAAAGCCATTGGAATTGTTTGAAGCAAGCATGAACAGGGCAAATATGGTAGTATAAATAGTGTTGCGGTATTTATCCAAAGAGTGGAGTGTTATGATCATTACCATCAACGAGATCTCCAATATACCCTTATGGAATTTTGATTGATTCTATTATGCCCTTTCCCATAAATTTGAAAATTTATTGATTTCAGATTATTCCTTGCCGTTGTCATCCAGGGTAATAAGACATGACCTTTTTTTTAAAAATCAAGTGTTTCATTCTTTGTTGTGCCCTATAGGGCATGGGGGTTAATAGAAAAAAGTGTATTGAATTTGCAATAAGTTACAGTTTATTGTACTGTTGTTTTATTCATTTGAGCAGAATACCAGAAATATTCTGGTGATTTTATGGTTTGGGGAGTGTCCGGGATATATCAGCCATTGTGTTGCTCTGACCCCAAAGTCCATTGTGATGAAAGAATTATTTTATATGACTGATAAGCAATGCGAAAAATAAATAAAGCGGAATTTAAAATCTGTATTATTCTCGTTGCCATTTTGCTAATGGGTTTTTTCTTTATTGGGCAAGGGGTTGCAGCGGAAATAAAATTATCGCTGACTGGACTCAAGCTAACCCGGGAAGAGACTGCCTGGCTGAAATCTAAGGAATCAATCAGAATAGGAGGCCCACGAGCTTTCCCTCCATTCCATTACTTTGATGATCAGGGTCACCTTAAAGGAATATCCGCAGACTATATTTTTGCTATTATGAATAAACTTGGGGTTAAACTGGAAGTTCAAAAAAACCTTTCTTGGCCCGAAGTATTAGATAAAGCTAAATCAGGAAAAATTGATTTGATTTCCTGTATAGCAAAGACTGTAGATCGACAAGTTTATCTAAATTTTTCCACACAGTATCTTTCTTTCCCTTTGGTGATTTTAAGCAGGAAAGATGCACCTTTTATTGGTGGGATTGAAGATTTGCATGGAAAAAAACTGGCCGTAATTCAGAAAAATGCCATACCTGTTTGGCTTAATAGAGATAACATTAAATTTGAACAATACTATGTCGAATCTCCACTTAATAAAATTGAGGCCATATCACTTGGAAAAGCAGATGCCGGGATAGAGAATCTTGCGGCAGCCAGTTATCTCATACAGAATCATGGCCTGACAAATGTAAAAATAGCAGCACCTACCCCTTATGGGAATTACAACCTTCATATGGCTGTTAGAAAAGACCTGCCAGAGTTATTGGGGATCATTAACAAGGTTATCGACCTGATCACACCTGAAGAACATATACAAATTAGAAGCAAATGGCTCTCCGTTAGATACGAATACGGTATCAGTAAAGCTGATATATTGAAATGGATTCTTGCTATCAGTATTTTTTCACTAATAAGTATTGGGATCGTTTTATTTTGGAACAGGAAACTTAAAAAAACTGAAGGTGAACTAAAAGAAAGCCAACGCAGGCTGTTAACCTTAATGGGGAATTTGCCTGGAATTGCCTATCGGTGCCGGAATGATATAAATTGGACAATGCTTTACATCAGTAATGGCTGTTATGAGTTGACGGGATATGAACCATTTGAACTCGTAAAAAATAGAATTTTATCTTATGGGGATATAATTGTTGAAGCAGATAGACAATACGTACAAGATGAAATTCAAACTGCAATAGAAGAAAGTCGGGCATTTGCTATTGAATACAGAATCCGCGGTAAAAATAAAAATATAAGATGGGTATGGGAAAAGGGCCAGAGTATTTTTGATAAAAAAAATAACCTTATGGCACTCGAAGGTTTTATTACAGATATCACAGCGCGTAAACAAACTGAAGAGATTAAAAAAGTTTTGTTTGCTATTTCTAATGCGGTGAATACCACCCAAAATTTGAAAGATCTTTATCACTTCATCCATAATTCATTAGGCAACATTATGGATGTTACCAACTTTTTTATTGCCATGGTAGATATCAATAAAAAAACTCTATTTTTCCCATACCACGTGGATACAACGGATGATGATTTTTTCCCCATCTCAAATTTTGACACAAAGGATTCTTTAACCGGGTTAGTAATTTCTCAATGCAAACCGATGTTATTGAGAAAAAACGATATTGAAAAGATATCCGCCCAAAAGGGGGTTTGGGGCCCAGTACCACTGATTTGGATGGGAGCGCCGTTAATTGCCAAAGATGAGGTTATCGGAGTAGTAGCTGTCCAGAGCTATTTGGATTCCAATCTTTACAATGAACAAGATCTTCAATTTATTTCGGGGGTCTCAGATCAAATAGCCATTGCCATTGATCGTAAGCGAGCTGAGATGACATTGCTGGAAAGCGAAAAAAAATATAGACACCTTTTTCAGAATGCTCCGGCAGGAATATATGAAATCGATTTTGAGAAAGCCAGATTTATGAATGTGAATGAAGTTATGTGTGAATATTCTGGATACTCAGAAGAAGAATTTTTAACCATGAATCCCATGGATCTTTTGACCGAAGACAGTAAAAACTTATATATCGAAAGACTTGGGAAGCTGTCTACAAAAGAAAATGTTGTTGGCTCTTTTGAATACAATATTGTTACAAAAAATGGCCAGGAAGCATGTGTCATTTTGAATAATGATTTTATTTATCAAAACGAAAAATTAACAGGAGCAAGGGTTGTTGCCCATGATATTACCGAATTGAAAAAGGCCCAAGAAGAGAAAATAAAGGCTCAGAAAATAATCGGTGAACAGAAAAAACTGGCGTTGGTGGGTCAGGTTGCAGGAAAGATGGCTCACGATTTCAATAATATTCTGGGTATTATTATGGGGAATACCGAACTCTCAATGATGGATTGCAAAGAGGAAAAGACAAAAAGAACACTTGAATTAATATTTGACCAGACGTTACGTGGGAAAAATTTGACCAGAAATTTAATTGCATTTGCCAAAGACCAGGAACCTAAGCAGGAATTCTTCAGAATCAGTGAGAAAATAGACCTTGTTGTAAATCTGTTAAAAAAGGATCTCCAAGGTATTGAACTGATAAAAGAAGACAAACCAGGAGTACCAGATTTGCTTGCTGATCCAGGGATGATCGAGCATGCGATTATAAATCTAATACAAAATTCAATCCACGCCATAGGTATGTCTGAACATCCCAGAATAATTCTTCGAACGTATTGTCCGGATGAAAATATATGTTTTGAAATTGAGGATAATGGGTGTGGAATTACCAAAGAAAATTTGGAAAATATTTATGAACCTTCTTTTACCCTAAAAGGAACTAAGGATATAACTGGTTCATATGGACGAGCAATTAAAGGAACTG
>CAYWNB010000040.1:0-20774 GCA_964459195.1 uncultured Desulfobacula sp. | reverse complement strand
CCTTGGCAAGGTTGCAGGTGATGTAAAACCCCATTCCCACAGGCGGGGTGATCATAGCAAGCTGGAGGGTAAGGACCATGATAACGCCGAAATGAACCGGGTTGATCCCCAGCTTCAGGACCACCGGCAGCAGCAGAGGCCCCATGATCACCAGCAACGATAAATCCTCCATGATCATCCCCAGCAGGATCAAAATTCCCACAATGATAAACATGGTCACCGTGGGGTTTGTGGTAACTGAAGTCACAGCGCTCATAAGATTCTGGGGAACCTGGGCCCGGGCCGCAAGAGTTCCCAGGGCAGAAGCCGCTGACATGACAAAGAGCAATGCCCCTGTTCCGGTTCCCACATTGATAAAAATCCGAAACAATCGCTTCAGGCCAAAGGCCCGGTAAAAAAAGATTGCCAGAATCATGGCATAGAGACAGGCAACGGCAGCCGCTTCCGTTGGGGTAAAAACACCGGTTAAAATACCGCCCACAAGGATGAAGGGGGTTAACAAGGCGGGTCCCGTCCCCACAAATTCGCGCCAGAGTTCCGGTAGGGTGGCCCTTTCTCCCTTGGGATAGCCTCTTTTTTTGGATAAAAAGTACACCACAAACATCAGGCCTGCTCCCATCATGCAGCCAGGGATAATACCGCCCACCAGCATTTTGCCCACGGAAGTATTGGTCACAACCGCCCCCACCACCATGCAGATGCTGGGAGGAATAATGGGTCCGATGATGGCCGAAGAGGCGGTGACCGCGGCACTGAAGGCCGGGTCATATCCTCCGTCCTTCATGGCCTTTATCTCTACTTTCCCCAGGCCTGCCGTATCGGCAAGACCCGATCCGGACATGCCCGCAAAGATCATGCTGGCAACGATATTGACATGGCCAAGTCCTCCTGGGATGTGACCGACCATGGCCTTGGCAAAGTTAAAGATCCTGTCGGTGATTTTGGCCTCGTTCATCAGTTCGGCTGCCAGCATAAAAAAGGGAACCGCCAGAAGCACATAGGAATCAGAAGCGGATATCATCCGGGCGGAAAAGGAAAGCATCTCCCGGGATTGACCGGAGAACAATAAATAATAAATGGTGGAAGAAAAAATACCAAAGGCAATGGGCATACCGAAAAAAAAGAAGATAAACATGGCCGTAAAAATATAAATCACAGGGTCACCTCTCCAATTTTTCTATCTGGTTTACCACTTGGTTTATATATATTTTTCACCAATTCCGCCAGCATGTAAATAGACATGATCGCCCCGTTAATGGGAAGCGCCGCCCAGGGGATATACATGGGCATGCCGGTCATGGGCGCCGACCGATACCCTGCCAGCAAAGTTACCTTCCCGCTGTAGTAGGTCAACAGGATCAGGCTGACCAGGGAGGCGATCGAAATGAAAATTTTAATGGCCTTGCTGGTGGTTTTGTTCACAAACCGGTGGATGGTAAACCCCATGGTCAGATGGGTAACCAGACGGGTGACAATACCGGCACCGGTAAAGGTCATCCAGATGAGAAGAAACCGACTCAATTCCGAAGCCCAGGCGGTGGGATCATTAAAAAGATACCGCCGAAATACCTCCTGGAAGGTGACACACACCAGGGTCAGGAATAATATCCCCATGACATATTCCATGAAGGTATTGATGGCATCAAGTACATTATCTGCAACTATAACAATATTCATCTGCTTCTCCTGTGGTTTTTTAAAGGACGCCCCGATGTTTTTTTGGGTTATGCAGTATCATTGAAAAAAACTTAAGGAGCCCTTCCGGAGATTCCGGAAGGGCTTTGGAAAAAACAATGCTGCCCTGACAGCGTTAACGGGCAGGTGCCTAGTAGTCTTTGGCCATAATTTTTTTATAAACCGCAATGGCATCTTTGTCGCCATCCAGGATGGTATCAATATTTGCCTGAACTGCTTTTTTGAAACCGGATGTGTCGGTATCAATTATTTTAATGCCTTTGGCCTTTAATTCGTCGATAACCTTGCCCAGCCGTCTGTCCACTTCTACTGCACCTTTCTGGCTGGCAATTTTAACGGCATTTTTAAACACTTCTTTTTCCTTGGCAGAAAGCCCATCCCAGAAAATCGTACTGGTCTGATAGGAAATCATGTTGTAAATATTATTGGTCATGTTCAGGTATTTAACGGCTTCATGGAATTTTTCGTCATACATATCCAGAATCGGGTTATCAATGGCGGTAATGACGCCGGTCTGGAGGCTTGTATAGATCTCACCCCAATCCATGGAAGTCGGTTTTGCACCATAGGCCTGCCAGCAGCGAACCAGGGGAGCCATCTGTGCCACACGACCCACAAGACCCTTGGCATCTTCAACCGTATACAGAGGTTTGTTGCTCAAATGATTGTACACGCTGCCTGCCCGCATATTACCGATATTGGTGGTATTATTGGTTTTGATCATTTTTTCGTTCATCTTAGCAAAGGTTTCTGAATCCATGAAGTGTTCATACTCATCCACGGAATCAAACTTATAATGAACGGCAAACACTTGATATTCCGGGACCATATCTGCCCAGACGCTGATGAACTCCGTGTAAATATCAACGGTGCCAAGGGTAAGGCCCTGGATCATTGCCAGGCTACCGCCCAGCTGACCGGCAGGATAAAGCTCAATGGTCCAGTCGGGAAGTTGTTTTTCCACTTCTGCCTTGAATACTTCTGCGCCAAACTGGAAAATGGAGGCCGGTGAATTTACATGCCCCAGCTTACAAATCTTTTTGCCTGCAAAAACAGGTGACACGGATAATGCCATTACTACCAAACCAACCATTAAGATACGAAATGTTTGTTTCATTCTGATTCCTTTTTATTGTTGATGTTTAGGTGCTGGTTCTTATCGCAACTCTTTTTTTGAGCCTTTCTCCAATAACATCCGCAAAAACAATGCCATTGGTATAAAAATTTTTATTCACCGATAATCATATTGAATATCAACAGGTTAAGAAAAGAACCCCGCTGTGTTTAACAAATCACTATTCCCGGATCTGTCATTTTCGGACAATCTGTAACATGCCAGGTCATAGCACATCATCCCGTGAATTACCCCGGGATAACACTGAAGGCAGAGAACATAAACCTCAATAAGAGTACACCAAATCAAAAATAAAAACAAGAGGTTATCGTAAAACTGTCTCATCTCTTCCATAGTGGAACAAACTGTAACACGAGTGTAACATTCAGACAAAACAAGATGACGCCATCAGAAGTTTGAAATCTTATGGACTTTTATTTTACGATAAAGGCTTTGGCGGCTTATACCCAATTCCGCGGCAGCCTTTGTTTTATTCCAATGGGCGTTCTCAAGGGCACCAAGAAGCCTTTGTTTTTCACCAGGGATTGAATGCATGCTATGGATTTCAAGGGGAAGGTGCTTCAGGTCAATTATCTCCAAGGGGCAGATAATAAAGGCATGCTCGATGGCATGGCGAAATTCCCTGATATTACCGGGCCAGGAATACTCCATGAATGCCTGGTACACCTCATCGGAGAGACCTTTAATCTGCTTTCCAAACTGCTCGTTAAACAAATTGATAAAATGCGCCGCCAATAAAGGAATATCTTCAAGTCGCTGCCGTAATGGCGGCAAAACGATCTCGACAACTTTCAGTCGATAGTATAAATCCTGTCGGAATCGGCCCTGGCGTATTTCCTCTTTCAAATCAAGATTGCTGGCCGCCACCACCCGCACATCAACTTTAATGGTCGTGGAATCACCCAGCCTTTCAAATTCCTGCTCCTGTATAACCCGAAGCAATCGAAGCTGCATTCTTGGCGACATCTCACCCACCTCATCCAGGAAAATCATGCCCCCGTCTGCGTGTTCAAAACGGCCGGCCCTGTTCTGGGTTGCGCCACTGAAAGCACCTTTGACGTGACCGAACAATTCACTTTCTATGAGATTTTCCGGCAGGGCCCCGCAATTTAATTTCACCAATGGTTTTTGGGCATCCCCCCCTTTAAAATGAAGGGCATCTGCCACCAATTCCTTGCCCGTACCGCTTTCCCCTGAAATCAACACCGTCGTTTTTACATCTGCCAAATTCTCAATGAGGGTGAAAATTTTCTGGATGGCTTCGCTCTTTCCAATTATATTATGGCATTTGTGGCGCATTTTCAGGTCCCGCTCAAGGTGGAACAATCTTGTCTGATCCCGGATGGCCAAAAGGCCGCCGGACAGGTTTTCATTTAAATCCAATAAAGGCGTGACCGTTAGGCTGACAACCTGCTCGCTATTTTTATTATGCCGGCACCTGATTTGTGAATACTCCCCGGGCTTTTTCGATGCAATTGTTTCTTCAAGGGCTTTGACACAGGGGCCGTCACAAAAAAGTTTCATTGAGCCCAGTGTATTTTTACTGCCTAACTCGCGTGAAATTCCACATATTTCTTTTGCAGCCCTATTAAATTCAATTATATTCAGGTCCTTGTCAACGGAGATGAGGCCATCCTTAACACTTGAAAAAATCGCCTCCAGGTTTGCCCGGTATCGCTGCCCCTCATCAATAAGGCGTTTGTGGCGCAGGGCAGCTTTGGCAACCTTTAGCAGTCCATCCTGCAACACAGGCTTTGAAAGATATTCAAAGGCCCCTAACCGTACCGCTTCCGAGGCCGTTTCTATGGTTGGCACACCCGTTATCATCACAACCGGGCAATTTTTCTGTCGATTATTTACCGCTTTTAGTATCTCTGTTCCAGATCGGCCCTTGAGCAAAATATCGGCAAACACCAAATCAAAATCGGTTTTTTTAATTTTTTCCAGGGCGGTTTCAACATCACCGACAGTTGTTACCTCATACCCTTCGTCGGATAAAAATCGCCCCAGGGTAAAACAGATATTCTCCTCATCATCCACAATCAATATTTTTTCAATCATCCTTGTTTTCCTGTAATCCTTGTTTTCCTGTGGGAAGGTCAATAACAAATCGAGTAAATTTGCCCTCCTTACTTTCAATTTTCATTCGCCCTTTGTGGTCACTGATAATCGTGTGGCTGATGCTCAATCCAAGGCCTGTCCCCAAGTCTTCAGGTTTTGTCGTAAAAAAGGGATCCATGATACGGTCAATCAGTTTATCGGGAATACCCGTCCCATTATCTTCAAAAATAATTCTGATATATTCCTGACCGTCTATTTTCTTCTCCCGGCCTTTAATTTTAATCCGTTTTAAAGAACCCGGAGCAAAATTTTTGTCGGTCAACGCAAAGCGGGCGTTATTAATGAGATTGAGAAACACCTGCTGAATCTGCTGCATATGCCCGAAAATCATTGGCAGAGAGATAGGGGTATCCACCTCCAGGGTGATGCCGCTTTTAACGATCTGCACCTCTGTCAAAGCAAAGGTCTCAAACAATATTTCCTTAAGATGCAATGGTTTTTTGCTTCCTTGATTGTCCCTTGAAAAAGCAAGGAGACTGCGGACGATCTCTGCAATTCGGTTCCCTTCATCGATCATGCGAAGGGCGATATCATTTTCAACCCCATTTTTCCGTTCTTCATTTACCATGATCTGGGCAAGGTTTATGACGCTGTTGATGGGATTGTTGATTTCGTGGGCAACCCCTGCGGCAAGTTCACCAATGGATGCCAGACGCCCGGATCGCATGGCTTCTGCCGCCAGGGCTTTTCTTTGGGTGATATCCCTGAAAATAATGACAACGGTTTTTGGGAGCCCTTTTTGGTTCAGGGAGGTAGGGTTGGTTGTTTCCCAGAAATCAAGCCGGGTGCCATCCTTTTTTTCCAGCCGGATCTCCTGCTCCTTCATTTGACCATCTCTGAAACACTGCTCTGCAATACAGTCTTCACAGGGGACCGACAACCCGGCAAAGATCTCATAACATTTTTTATCTCCCAGTTGATCACCAAAGGTTTTTTTAACGGTGTTGTTAGCCCACAAAATATTCAATTGTTCATCCAGCATCACCATGTGATCATTCACAGAATGGATAATACCGGCCAGTGTTTCTTCACTCTCCCTCAGAGCAGTTTCAGCCAGCTTACGATCTGTCTCATCCGAGTATACGGTGACAATTTCCTTTGACGGAAGTTTATAAACAAAATATTCACGCCAGCCTGCTATTCGGTAATCCCTATACCAGGCAGTAGGAAAATAGGAAGGGACACCCGATTGCATTACTTTTTGCATAACATAAAGCAATCCAAAGGGTTCAATATTGGGAAACACCTCCCGGATACTCTTACCGATAATTTCCTGGCGTTTAAGGTCATCAATTCCTTCGGCAGATTTATTTAAATCCACGCAAATAAAATCATCTCCATCCCCTGCGACCTCGTAGATAATGACACCGCTTTTTGTATATTCAAATATACCCCTGTAACGAGTTTCACTTTCGGCAATGGTTTTTTTTGCCTGCTCGTGGTCCACTATTTCCTTTTTTAATTCCCGGGTCTTTTCATCCACATTGATTCTAAGGGACCGATTCCAGACCAAAACACCAATGATTAAAAAGATAATCATCCCCAGGCCCCCCCCCATGTATACCAGCATGGTTTGGCTTAAAAACTTGGGTTGCTCAAGACGGATCCATTTACTGTATATGCGATGCCTTTCTTCTTTCCCCAGGCTGGCAAGCCCCTTATTAAGGATACGGGTTAAGACCGGCAACTCTTTTATGGGAGCAAAGCAAAGTCTATAGGTAAACCCTGACTCTCCTGCCACCTTCAGGTTGGTGATGGTTCCTTTTTCAATATAATAGGAAACCGTGGCAATATTTGCCACCATGGCATCGACGATTCCAAAGGATACTTTTCTTAAACCCGTTTGAATATCAGAGACAAGATCCAGCTTCAGGTAGGGATAATTTTCAATAAGATAATCATGGACTGCATATTGATAAACCACGGATACGGTCATCCCCTTTAGTTTTTCCAGGGTCAGTTCCTGGTTGACCAGCCGGCGTACGATAATCACTGCTGGAAGCTCAACAAAGGGGTGAGAAAAATCAAGGAACGACTGCCGCCGAAGGGTTTTTGATGCCGCAGTCACCAACTGAATTCTTTTTTGTTTGGCATGATCCATGACATCCGACCATTTGTCCAATCTCACAATTTTAAGCTCAAACCCCACCCGTTTGGAAATAACATCCAGATAATCCGCCACAAGTCCCTTATACTGGCCCGATGCATCAAAAAATTCAGCTGGCGGGAAATCAGGATCAGGGGCAGAGGTTATAATGGGGTGTGTCCTGATCCATTCCTGTTCCAAGGGTGTCAATACAATGGGATGACCCTGTGCTGAGGACCTCGAGTCTGAAGTTCCCCGGGCTGTTGATGGGGAACAAACTGGCATAAACGCCATAAAAAGCAGCCAAAAGGCAATATGTTTTCCCAGCCGGTCACATATGAAGTGCAAAATATCAGTCCCATTATCCCAACCATTGAAAGTTAAAAATTTAATACATACTATCTGTGACCCTGTCAAGGGAGCAAGGAAATATACGGCCAGCGTCGGAGGATGTGAGCAGCCCTCCACCGCCCCCTTGTTTTCGGCAAATACCTGTATTAAGGGTAGCTATGTTTACAGGATTCACAGCCAGAAAATTTTCATCCTTTAAGCCTATGGGGGCCTATGCGAGACAATTTTTGCCGATGAAAATCCCCCCAAACTAATGCCACAATTAATTAGCAATATTCTCAACTGAAAGCTTCCCCTCACAAATATGTCCATACTCGCAATTATTCTTGTTCTCATATCAGCGTTCATGCATGCGGGGTGGAATATCCTCAGTAAGAGCCAAGATTCGTCCGCCTCCTTTTTCCTGACCGCAAGCTTCATCGGTGCCTTGGTTTTATCTCCTGTTCTTCTCGTCTATTGGGATGCCGTTGCCCATGGCATCCCTTTTCAGGTCTGGCTACAGGTCATCATGGCAGGCTTTTTTATGGCCCTGTACTATATTGCCCTTGCGGGGGCCTACCGGGCGGGGGATATATCTGTCGCATATCCGATTGCCAGATCTTCTCCCGTCATCGTTGTGTCGGTTGTTACCCTGTTCCTTGGCCGGGGGGACCAGGTGTCGGGGCTGTGTATTGCAGGAATCATACTGGTTGTCGGGGGCTGCTTTCTGATCCCCCTCCAGCAGTTCGGCGATCTTCACCTGAAAAACTACTTGAATAAGACTTGCAGACTTGCCTTATTGGCAGCTCTTGGCACATCAGGCTACACACTTTTAGATGATGAAGCCCTGAGAATACTCAGGACAAGTCAATGTAAGTTATGTGGTTGGTTTTCGCCAGCTTAGCATCCCCCTGGGGGCGGCACTGGGCATTCTTGTCTTAAAAGAAAAACTCCACCCGCCAAAGCTTGTCAGCGTCGTCATCATGTTTATAGGTTTGATTCTGCTGGCCAACGGATGATTTTAAATTTGTTGTTTGCGATATATCAGTACCGATCTGTTTGCCATTTGATTCTTGTTTAAGAAATATTAGTTGTTGCAAATGATTGAAATATAACATAAAGAATGACTTGATTTCACATTTTCTGAATAAGGAGTTTACGGTGTTTAAAACCATACTATACCCAACTGATTTTTCAGATACTTCTGGAAAAAACATGGAATATCTTAAACAATTGCGCAGCGCCGGAGCCAAAAAGATTATTCTGCTGAATGTTATCCACCAGCGCATCCTGGACACCCTTGAAACCGTCAACAAGACGGCATATTTTCAGGATAGCCGTTACTATAAAGACTGGGATGAAACCCAGCAGAAACTGGAAAACGAGCGGTGGACAATGATAGCCCCCATGGTGGCTGAATTGGAAGCCGCCGGGTTTGAAGTAAAAACCAGAATCGAAAAAGGCTACCCGGTAAAGGAAATTCTCAAAGTGGAAAAAGAAGAAACTGTCTCGGCCATTGTAATGGGGTCCCACGGCAAAAATAATATCAAAGGCGCCCGCATCGGATCTGTTTCTGAAAAAGTGATCCGCCGGGCCGTTTCAACCGTATTGTTGGTTAAATCATAGACCATAAGATCCTAAGCCGTCAGGTTCTATCATTCAGGGTTTAAGCGGTTCACAATACATACCTCCGGCTTTGCCGGAGGTATGGTGACTGGTCTTCTTATTGTGCCACACAACTTCTAACCGAAGGGTTATCGACACCGCCGGCCTTGTCTTCTGACATGCTGGCAGGGGGTGCCACCCGGATGGTGGCAACTTTATTCTGGGTAAAAAAGGCAATGCCGTCCTTGCCCTGTACCTTGTTTGTTCCCAAGTGGGAATCCTTGATACCGCCAAAGGGCAAATAGGGATGGGGAGCACAGACACCGACATTCACACCGATCATTCCGGCATCGGCCTCTGCAATAAATTTTTCGGTATAATACTGGCTCTGGGTAAAAATACAGGCCCCATTCCCAAATTCCTGGGCGCGGATTACGGAAAGAGCGTCATTGATATCTCGAATCTTCATGATAGAGACCACGGGTCCGAAGATTTCTTCCTTGGCGATGATTCGGCAGGGGGTCACGTCGGTAAAAACAGTCGGACCTACATAAAACCCGTTTTTTATTTCATCGGCAACCTTGGGATTTCGGCCATCCAGCACCAGGTTTGACCCCTGGTCGATCCCAATCTGGATATAGTTTTCAATACGCTGTTTTGCTTTCTTTGAAATCACCGGCCCCATATACACATCCGGATCCATGGCATCTCCCACCGTAACTTTTTTGGAGGCAACGAGCACCCGCTCTATTAGTTCATCATAGACTTCAGGCACTGCCGCAACAATGGAGCCTGCCAGACAACGCTGGCCAGCAGACCCGTAGAAGGAATGGATAAAATTTTCAACGAACACATCCCAGTCCACATCTTCCATGACCACCAGATAATTCTTGGCACCACCCAGGAGCATACTGCGTTTTCCGCCCCGGCCACAGGCTTCTGCCATTTTTTTGGCAGTGGGGGTGGAGCCGACCAGACAGACACCACTCATTTTAGGATTTTCATACCAGGTACCGGGAATAGAACGGTTTCCATGGACAATATTAACCACCCCCTTGGGCAGACCGATCTTAGTAAAGATATCGCCAACCTTCTGCATAAACAAGGGAGACTGGGTGGAGGGCTTATAGATAAAGGTATTTCCGCAGCCGATGGCATAAGGAATAAACCACCCGAAAACCAGGGCGGGAAAGTTAAAAGGAGCGACGCCGCCAAACACCCCCAGAGGCTGTTTGGTAACCCGGCCGTTGATATTGGTTGCGATATTATCCAGGGTCTCGCCCTGAATCAGAGAGGGAATGGTGCAGGCTGCCTCCACAAGCTGAATTGCCCGCAAAACTTCCCCCCTGGCCTCGCTGATATGCTTTGCCTGGTCAATGGCAATAGAGATGGCCAGTTCTTCCAGATCCTCCATAAGGGCCTGGCGCATATCAAAAAGATACCCCATCCGCTTGCTAATGGAAAGCCTCCTCCATCCTTCAAAGGCAGCATAGGACGAATCCACTGCCGCAAGGGAGGTTTCATCCGAGGAAAGGGGAACCTCCCCAATGGCTTCTCCGGTGGAAGGGTTAAACAGGGGGACATATTCAACACCGGTCTCTTCTGCCCATTCTCCATCAATATAATTCTTAACCCGTGTAAATTCCATCAAACTTCCCTCCTTGAATGCGCCCAAACAAATGATCAATCCAATTCAAATAGCCTTGATTCCAGATCCTTTGTCCGACACGCTGAAAAATAATAAGTACGGTTGGCCTATGTATCTCTTCAAATATGCGATATCTGATATATCAGATATCAGTTCAACCATAGTTATATCATCTAAAATGGGTTGTCAACCCCTAAAAACAGAATTAATCACTGATTTTTAGCGGTATCCCTTGACGAATCCCCCTTCTTGATATATCAGTTATTAACGCTTATTTTTAATTATTTTCAGGCAGGCAACCCCCATGAAAGATGAAACATCATTGCGTGAGGCAGTACACGCTTATTTTTGTGAACAAATGAAACAAGGGCGCCTTGCGGCAGGGAATTACATCAATCAACCCGAGATCTGTCAGGAACTGAATATCAGCAAGGCACCCCTGCGGGATGCCCTGATCCAGCTGGAAACAGAGGGGTTTGTCACCATCCTGCCGAGAAAAGGCGTTCTGATCAACTCCATGACCCTCCAGGATGTGAAAGAGGCCTATGACCTCCTGGCTGCGTTGGAATCATCGGCCATACTGTCAACCTTTGACCGGATCGATCACGCCCACTTGAAAGAAATGAAAACGATTAATGCCAGGTTATTGAAAACCCTTGAAAACGGCCAATTTGACCAATACTATCAGCTGAATACTGCTTTTCATAACATCTTCCTTGAACTTGCGGAAAACAGGCTGTTAATGGAAATCACCTCCCCCATTATGCAAAGGCTCTATAATTTCCCCTTACGAACCTATATTGTGGAATGGGAAAAAATCAATCTGTCAGAACATACCCGGCTAATCGATTCCATACAAAAGGGGAATTTCAGGGCTGCCGCCAGCATCCTGCAATTTGAGCACTGGTCTTTTACCCTGCATGAATACCATATCCGACAGTTTTATCAGCTATAAAAAATTCCATGCGGTATGCCTGCCCCGTCAATCGATTAACTGTCCTATATGCTGGATCAACGGGGCAGGTCTCTTAATAGCATAACCTCATTTTGTCTCTTTGCCGGACATATGTTCAACCTCAATCTTAAACACCCTGGTTTTATCTCCTGCATTTTTAATATATTTTTTACCGGCTTCCAGATAATCACTGGAATACTTTTGAATCAGCGCCAGAAGCGCATCCTCTTTTTCATCATCAAATATTTCCCGTGTTTTTCCAAACAGAATAACACTTTTAAATTTCGTAGTGAAGTCATCCGGAATTATTTTTGTATCCTTGACCACACAAAAAGAGACCTTGTCATTTTGCTCCATATTGTCTATCTTTTGCCCTGTTTTGGCACAGTGAAAATAGATGCCTCCATTATGGTATACATAATTTAATGGTACGGCATAAGGATAGTCATCCTGCCCTATAGTTGCCAGAATCCCTTCTTCTGCTACATTTAAAACCTCAACAACTGATTCCTCTGACATTGTTTTTTCTTTTCTTCTCATTTTTCTAAACATGAATGATCATCCTCGTATTATGTTTTATAGTGAATCTTTCATTATGGGGATGGATCATAAACCATAATTACCACCTTTTAAAGGGGCAGTTTCAATAAAATCAAAGGGGACAGATCGTGTCAATTTAAATTCGGAATCGAAATCCAGTGTGTCACAGAGCAACCAACACAATATTTTCTGTCTGCTACTGGGATATGCATATTTCACTTTTTTTAGATACTTGACTTGACAAAATACCAGTTCTTATTCTAAACCCGGATTGGCAACGACTTAACTCGCTATTAAAAAAATCAGGAGAGCAAAACATGTTTACATGCAGTCAAAAACGGATGGAAGACAAAATAAAAACCTTCAGTCAATTTGGAGATGCCGGCCACGGAGGCGTTACCCGTTACACCCTTTCACCGGAAGACAATCTGGCCAGAGAAGAGTTTAAAAAAAGGATGGAGGCCATTGGAGCGGTTATAGAAGTTGATGATTTGGCCAATATGTATGCCACCCTGCCCGGCAGTGATTCTGAAGCCAAACGTATTGTCATGGCGTCTCATACGGATTCGGTTAAAAACGGTGGTAACTATGACGGTATTCTGGGCGTTATGTCCGCCATGGAAGTTCTTGAAACGGTAACAAATCAGAATATTCCCCACAAACACCCGCTTACGGCAATGATCTGGACCAATGAAGAGGGCTCTTTGTATCCCCCTGCCCTGATGGTTTCCGGCATTGTCTGCTATGACTATCTTCCCGATGCGGTGAAAAGCAAGTTTAAACATGAAGACATGATGGCCTCTATAAATGTTCTCGATAAAGAGACCTCTTTTGGTGAGGCCCTTGATGCCTCGGGTTACAAAGGGGATGCAGCATATCGTCTGTCGCCTGACACCTATGCGGCCATGTTTGAAATTCATGTGGAGCAGGGCCCCATCCTGGAAGATGCGGGCAACGATGTGGGGGTTGTGGACTGCGTTCTGGGCATGTTCAATTATCGGTTAAGATTTTACGGTCAGACGGTCCATGCGGGAACATTTCCCATGCCCAAACGGCAGGACGCTCTTTGGGCCGCCTCCCAGGCGCTCTGCTATCTCCATGAAAAGATAGACAAACTGGAATATTCTGATCTGGTTTATACAACAGGTGAAATAGAATGCCACCCCAATGTGCATACCTGTGTTCCGGATTATGTGGATTTTTGTATCGATTCCCGTCATGAAAGCGCTGAAGTGCTGGAAAAAGTGCTGGCCATCGTGAAAAGCTGTGCAGACAAAGAATGGGCAGGCTGTCGCTGCAAAGTGGACAAAATGTGGAACCGCGATACCGTATACTGGGATAAGACACTGGTAAAATATATCAAAGAATCCGCTGAAAAAAGTGGTGTCAAGCACCAGGTACTCCATTCAGGTGCGGGTCATGATGCACAGTTTGCATCGTATATGCTGCCGACTTCCATGATTTTTGTTCAATCTAAAGACGGCCTGTCCCACTGTGAACCCGAATACTCTTCTCCCGAGCAATGTACCCAGGGAGCGACAGTTATGTTAAATGCGGTTTTGAAAGTGGACGCTGAATAGTTTTTGCTCAATTGAAAAAATCCCGCCCTGACCGCCGTGAAAAATTGATCTCCCTGGCGGTCAGGGTCTGTTTCATCGAGAAACCCGGCATAACGGCTTCATTGATCTAATCGATGGAGGTCTTCCAATCATACCGGCGCTTTACATAATTCAGAATCAAGGAGGTTTCCGTGGTCTTAATCCCATCTATTTTATGTATTTTCTGGGAAAGAATTGAGTTAAGTTCCTCAATGGATTTGGTATTAAATTCTGCATAGATATCACCAGCACCTGTGGCGTGAACAATGTACCAGATTTGCCGTATCTTGCTTAAGGCTTCACTGACATGCTCAATTTTTTTAACATCCGCATTTATTTTAAGGATGCCGACAATCTCAAACCCAAGCTTTAAAGGATTACTCACCGCGACAATCTGAATGAATTTTTCTTTGATCAGGCGTGTCATCCTGCTTCTAACCGTAGCCTCAGAAACCCCAAGCTGTTTTGCGATCATTGTATTGGGCATTCTTCCATCTTGCTGAAGCAGTTCAATTATCTTGCAATCTGTTTGATCTATATCTATTCGCACTGAATAAGACTCCTTATATACGGGGGCAACTTAAAAAAAGTATCCTTAAAATAGGTATATAATAATAATCCCCCCCTAACAACCATGAAATTCCGATTATTTTTCCAATATGCCAGAATACGATTTACACTATTTTTTCTATTTCAAATAACTATTTAGATAAAATACTTCCAATCCAATTGATTTTTTTCGATTTTTTTCTTGACACCCTGGATATTTTCATCTATTGGGTACTTTTATGGGGATATTTAAAAAATCCGGGTGATATTCAAATCGTTTCTGCCTTATAATCCCTTTTTTCAGGCTGACAGAGAATATATTTTTAAGCACGCCATGACAAACTATCAAAAACTTATAAATGGAGATTGGAATCATGAACACGAAAGATAAATATAAAGAATTTGTCAACACTGCATTTGTGGGAGCAGTGGAACCTCTGGTCATCGAACGGGCAGAAGGTGCAACTTATTTTGATGAAGACGGCACCCACTATCTTGACTGCTTTGCCGGGATATCTGTTGTAAACTCCGGCCATGGCAATAAAGCCATTAACACAGCCGCCAAAGAGCAGATCGATAAGTTGGTCCATTGCTGTTCCTATGTTTACCACGCAAAACCGGTGGCTGACCTGGCCGAAAAGCTGGCATCCATAACTCCCGGGAGGCTGAAAAAAAGTTTTTTCGGAAATGGCGGTGCAGAGGGAATTGAAGGGGCTCTCAGGCTGGCAAAACGATTTAACGGCAAAAATGAAATGATAGCCCTTACCAATTCATTCCATGGCCGGACCTATGCCACCTTGAGCCTCACGGGAAACTGCGGCAGGAAAAGAGGCGGCGGACCCTATATGCCCGGTGTCACCTTCTCACCCGCGCCCAATTGCTACCGCTGTCCCTTTAAAATATATGATTCAGAGAAATGCGACATGGCCTGTGCCGATTATCTTGATGAAGTTATCAGATGCCATACCGCGGACAATGTCAGCCTGTTCATAGCAGAACCTGTCATGGGAGAAGGCGGAATTATTGCCCCCCCAAAAAATTATTTCAAACGGGTTAAGGAAATTTTAGATACCCATGAAATTTTGTTCATGGCCGATGAAGTCCAATCAGGATTCGGCAGAACTGGCAAAATGTTTGCCATTGAGCATTACGATATTGAACCGGACATCATGGTGATGGCAAAGGGTATTGCCAATGGGTTCCCCCTGAGCTGTTTCATTGCCAGGGACGAAATTGCCGATTCCTTTCAGCCGGGAGATCATTTGTCAACATTTGGCGGCAATCCTGTTTCATGCGCGGCCTCCCTTGCCAATATCGATTTCATGGAACAAAACAAAATTGTCGAACAAAGTGCTGAAAAAGGAAAATTTTTGAAAAAGGCACTGGCCGCCATTACCCCAAAAAATATTCACGTGGGAGAAATCCGGGGCAAAGGCCTAATGGTGGGAGTCGAATTGGTTGAGGACCTTGGGACCAAAGCCCCTGCCACTGCCCAGGCAGGCAAAATTCGTGCAGCCATGAGAGAAAAAGGGGTTCTTATCGGTGTGGGTGGCGGGTTCGGAAATGTCCTTCGTATTCAGCCACCTTTGTCCATCAGCAAAGAGGAACTGACCATGGTCGTAAATACCCTTAAAGAGGTTCTTGAAGGGTAATTCACCGTAAGTTACCTATATCAAAGAAACCAAACCGGCTGTCATTGTGACGTTCACAATGACAGCCGGTTTTTCATTAAAGAATGGAAATGAGATGTACTTTAAAAAATACATCTTGACGTGACAAAACATGGTGACTATAAAAGAAACCCTACCTGGCAGTGAATACTTTAAACCCTTTTAGGCATAAGGATGATTTCATTATGACATTTTCAACCCCTGGCCGGAGAACTATTCCAATCATTTCCCTATTGCTGATGATCTTGACCCTAGGATGCTTTAATTTAGTAACCGCGGAACCAAACAAAAAGGTGCTTGTTTTCGCAGCGGCATCCACCACCAATGCTGTTGATGAGATCGGCCAATTGTTCGCCCAAAAAAAACTGTCCAAATTTATCCCCTCATTTGCATCTTCTTCAACCCTTGCAAAACAGATTGCTGCCGGGGCTCCGGCAAATGTTTATATCTCTGCCAATCCCAAATGGATGAGCTATCTTGATAAGAAAAATCTTGTTGAGAAAGGAACCCGTTGTGATATTCTTGGAAACGCCATCGTTTTAATCACACCATCTGCAAGTGATTTAAAAATTGATATCCACCCGGGATTTTCCCTTTTAAACGTCCTGGGCAATGAGAAAATATCCATGGGGGACCCTGACCATGTGCCCGCCGGTATTTATGGAAAGCAGGCATTGATAACCCTGGGGGCATGGGATGAAATAGCCTCAAAGGTTGTGAGGGCCAAGGATGTTCGAACGGCCCTTGTCTTTGTTGAACGGGGAGAAGTTCCCCTGGGACTTGTCTATACCACGGATGCGGCCATCACGGCCAAGGTAAGGGTGGCAGGCGTGTTCCCTGAAGATTCCCATCCGCCAATCACCTATCAGGCGGCCATTGTAAAGGGGAATAGTACCCAAACCGCCCTTGCCTTCCTGGAATTCTTAAAATCACCCGATGCCAGGCAGGTTTTTGAAAAATTTGGTTTCTCAGTCAAATAATGGATTTCTTCACACTTACCTCTTTTGAAATAGAGGCCTTGTCTTTGAGCCTCAAGGTCTCTTTATGGGCAGTTTTTGTCTCCCTTGTTCCGGGCATCCTTGCGGCCTGGCTGCTTGCAAGGAAAAGTTTTTTTGGCAAAGCCCTGGTTGACAGTTTAATACATCTGCCCCTTGTCCTTCCCCCGGTGGTAACAGGATATTTTTTGCTGGTTCTTATGGGACGCAAGGGGCTTATCGGCGGCCTGTTGTTCGAGTATACAGGCATAAGCTTTGCCTTTGACTGGAAGGGGGCGGCTTTGGCATCGGCCGTCATGGCCTTCCCCCTTTTTGTCCGGGCGGTGAGGCTCTCCTTGGAGGCAGTTGATTCAGGACTTGAAAATGCTGCCAGAACACTGGGTGCCGGTAAAATCCATATTTTTTTCACCATCACCCTTCCCCTGATCGCGCCGGGGATTCTCACCGGCATGATTCTGGCCTTTGCAAGAAGTTTGAGCGAATTCGGGGCCACCATCACCTTTGTGTCAAACATCCCCGGAGAAACAAGGACACTTCCGTTGGCCCTTTATACCATGACCCAGGTGCCCGATGGGGAGACCGGGGCCATGAGGCTGTGTATTATCTCGGTGGTGACAGCATTTTTTGCCCTCATGGGCGCTGATTTTTTGTCAAACAAAGTATCAAAGAGGGTCAGGGGAGACTGATTATTTGTGATTGATATCCATATTGAAAAACAATATAAAGATTTTAAGGTAAAGGTGAGCTATGACTGTGAAGACATCGGAATCACAGCCCTGCTGGGTCGTTCAGGTGCCGGCAAGACATCGGTTATCAATATGATCGCCGGATTAACCCAGCCGGACAAGGGGCATATCACCATTGGGGACAGATCGGTCTATCATTCTAAAAAAAACATTAACCTGCCCCCTGAAAAAAGGCGGTTTGGTTATGTTTTCCAGGAGGGAAGACTCTTCCCCCATTTATCGGTGATGTCAAACCTGACCTATGGAATGAAACTGATCCCCCGGGGTGAACGATACATTGGGTTGGACCAGGTGATTGATCTTTTGGGCCTTTCAACGCTGCTGGATCGAAGACCTTCAAAATTGTCCGGGGGGGAGAAACAACGGGTAGCCATTGGAAGAGCCCTTCTGACAAGTCCTTCTCTCCTGCTCATGGATGAACCCCTGGCATCCCTTGATCAGGCAAGAAAACATGAAGTGCTGCCGTTTATCAAGGCCCTTTCCACCCAATTATCCATACCGATTTTGTATGTAAGCCACAGCATAGAAGAGATCATCCTTATTGCCCAAAAAATTCTGGTGTTGACCCGGGGGCAGCTCAAGGCCGCAGGAAATACCCAGGAGATAATAAACCGTACCGATTTCCAGGAAATGACCGGTGCAACAGCCTTAAAAAATTAAACCCAAAAATTAAACTCGGGTGCCAAAGGAACCCTTCCCGGCCCGTTCATCTTGATCCATTTTACCAAACCCATTTTACCAGGCCAGGAAGGGGTGACATTAATACCGGCCCAGAATTTTCAAAATTTCTGATTTTTCCCTTAAGGTAACCATCATGGGCGAAAGGGCATCACTGAGGATATCTGCCTCAAAATCTGCATAAAACATGTATTCCCAGGGTTTTCCCAATATGGGTCTGGATTCGAGTTTGACCAAATTGATCTCGTAGGTTGAAAATACCTTCATCACTTCAAACAGGGCGCCGGGTTTGTTGCCCGTTGAAAAAATAATCGAGGTTTTATTCACTTTTTTAGTGCCCTTGAATTCTTTGGAGATGATGGCAAACCGGGTAAAATTTCGCGGGTTATCCTCAATGGAATCTTCGATCATCTTCAGGCCAAAGAGATCAGCTGCCATGGCAGATCCAATGGCAGCAACGGTGGTATCGCCAGATTCCTTAAGCTGTCGGACAGCACTGGTGTCGGCCTTGACAGGCAAAGGTTCCACCCCGGGGGACTGATCCATAAAATTTTTACATTGGGAAAAGGCCGGGGGAGATGCCAATATTGTCTTAATCCCATTTTTTGGGGCGTCCCCATGGGCAATGAGGGCATGTTTGATACGAAGGGTGACTTCACCGATTATCTTTAAATCATACTCCTGGAGCAGATCAAAATTTTCATGGATGGACCCGGACAGGGAGTTCTCAACGGGAATCACCCCAAATTCCACATTGCCGCTGGCACAGGCATTAAAAATATCCCGATAGGATTTCATGGGAAGGCAGGTCACCTCATCGCCAAAATAAGACAGGCCAGCCTTGTGGCTGTAATCCCCATTTTCACCGATAAAGGCGGCTGAGGTTGTTCCCCCGCCGTTCATCTGACGGATCACTTCGGATCTCTTTAAATAGTCAAAATCAAGCTGTTTCCCCACTACAGGGGCGATTACATAAAGATCCCGGGTTAATTCACTGAACTGCTCGGGATACAGGCTTTGGGGACCATCTGACAAGGCATTATCCGGGTCATTGTGAACCTCGATCATCAGGGCATCGGCCCCGGCGGCAATGGCGGCCCTTGCCATGGGACTGACCTTTTCCCGGATACCCGTGGCATGACTGGGATCAATCATAATGGGAAGATGGGTCAGCTGTTTCAATACGGGAATGGCGGAAAGGTCCAGGGTGTTCCGGGTATAGGGCTCAAAGGTACGGATTCCCCGTTCGCACAAAATTACATTCTTGTTTCCCCCGGCCACAATATACTCGGCAGACATGAGCCATTCCTGGATGGTGGAAGCAAGGCCCCTTTTCAGAACAACGGGTTTGCTCATTTTCCCCACACACTTGAGCAGTTCAAAATTTTGCATATTCCTGGCACCGATCTGGACAACATCCACATACTTTTCCATGAGATCTGCCTGGACAGGAGAGGTCATCTCGGTGACCACCCCAAGCCCTGTTTTTTCCCGGACATCGGCAAGAATTTTAAGCCCTTCTTCTTCCATCCCCTGGAAAGAATAAGGGGATGACCTGGGTTTATAAGCCCCACCCCGGAATAAAACCGCACCGTAACGTTTAACTTCCTGTGCAATGGTCATGGCCTGGGCATGGCTTTCCACGGCACAGGGCCCTGCAATCACCACAATCCTGTCTCCCCCGACCACAACATTGCCGATTCTGACCAGGGTATCTTCGGATTGAAAATCCCGGCTGACAAGCTTATGGGAAGTTTTAATAGTCCGGACATCCGCCACTCCTTCCATCCCTTTGTAATCTTCTGCCGTTCGTTTGTTATTTGCGATAATGCCGATAATATGTTGTCCGGCATCTGTGATTTCCCGGGTAATACACCCGTCATTTGACAACTGGGAGGTGATCTTGGCTTTCTGGTCTCGTGTAATCTTGTCGTCTAAAACAAGTATCATTGTCATTCTCCTTACATTAATTTGTCGATAAAATTCATACCTTCTAAAAACAAAAAAAGGCCCCGAGGATTTTCCCCAGGGCCTAAAAACATAAAAAGGCCCCGGGTGGCATGTCCACCCGGGGCCTTTTATAAACTTATAAAGTTATAAAATGCTACACCGGATGAACGCTCCTAAAAAAGAAGAAGCGTCCAAAAATAAATATAAACTGTGCTCTCTTTGTTCCAATGTTCATGAGTGTATCTCTTTTTAACTTTAATAAACTTTTAAATTTGTGTCGATTAAAATAGAAGGCATTTTCCTCCTTGTCAAGGAATATCTTAGTTTGTTATCCCCATGATAATTCACTCTTGTTTATTTTTTTTGCCAGCCACCGATCAAATGTAAATGAAGATGGAAAATTTCCTGGCCACCCCCTTTTTCAACATTAAAAAGCAGTTTATAGCCAGATTCGTTAACCCCTTGTTCCCTGG
>CAYWNB010000039.1:5089-21056 GCA_964459195.1 uncultured Desulfobacula sp. | reverse complement strand
AAGTGGCCCAAAAAGTATCCGCATTCTGCCATGTTATATTTATTACAGCCTATGACCAGTATGCTGTTCAGGCCTTTGAAAGTGAGGCTGTGGATTATATTTTAAAACCTGTGACAAAAGATCGTTTGCAGATCACCCTTTTGCGATTGAAAAAGAGGTTGGCGGCAAAAGGCAGAACCACTGATGTGGATGAAAAAATACAAAAGGTTATCCAGGTTTTGGGGAACCGACAGGCCCCGGATTATTTAAGACTGGTAAAGGTTAAGACCGGCAGTGATCTGCGGTTTGTTCCGGTTTCTGAAGTGCTTTATTTTAAAGCGGAAGACAAGTACACCATTGTACAGACCGCAATTCATGAATTTTTGATAAAAACGCCAATTAAAGACCTTGAAACCGTCCTTAACCCGAAACAATTCTGGCGGGTACATCGCAGCGCGATTGTAAATATTGATAAAATTCAGGTCATCAAGCGTTCTTTTACCAATCAGATGATGGTGGGATTTGAACGGATAGATCACTCCATTTTAGTGAGCCGTTCTTATGAGCATTTGTTCAAGCAGATGTAGCAGGAATGAACATAAAAATAGGATCAAATCATAATTTTAATGCAGACAAGGCCAAGATTTACAGTGGATCACCCTGCCAAATTTACTCGCTTGGCCTTGACTTCATTTTAAACTTTGAATACAAATAGTGGTATAGTGCAGTGTCAATCTAACCGAAAAGTTAAACAAAGAGGGATGCCATGAGATATGGAGTTGCCAGGTTTGCCAAATGGATTATGATCACCATGATGATAGCCGGTTTCGGATGTTCGGCTGCTGTCTATGAATATGCCAGCAGTCCGGTATCAAAGACGATTGAAACCCAGGTCTTTACGGCCAGTTTTGCGCCTGCCAGGGAAGGTGCCGGTTATTTTTCATCCTTTCTTTTGGAAATTGAAAATAAATCAGATGATCCCATCAAGATTAACTGGAATAAGACCCTGTATATCCATGATGAAAAAAATCGGGGCGGGTTTGTGTTTAAGGGGATTGAACCGGCCCAGGTGCGGGAAAAGCGTATTCCCAATGAGGTTATTCTCCCAAGAACCCGGTTCTCCAGGCAGTTGTTTCCCATCGCAAAAATTGCCATGGCTGAAAGGAAAGACTATTCTGCAGGCAAGGACAAACCAGGGCTTTATGGCGGTAAACTCCCACCCGGGGAAAACAGCATTGTTCTATCCATTCTGGACCAGGGCAAATTGATCCGGAAAAAAATATCGGTTGTGATCATGGAAAAAGTAAAATAATCTAAGGGTGAATAAAAGAGTGACCAGGGGTACAAAAAGATGAAAAAAATAGTGTTTTCAGGATTGGTGGGTGTCTTGTTCTTGTGCCTAAGCGGCTGCTACCAATATGTAGCCGAGCATCCGGAAAAATCAAAGGCTCAATTCTATGCGGACCAGGAGGACTGCGAAAAAAGAGCCAGGGACTATGCAAAGACAAGGATGCAAGATTGGGGCGGACCAGATGATACCTCCTATGGGAGGAGTGTCAGTGACAGTGAAATCAATTCTTCCCGAAGATGTATGCGTGATAAGGGGTGGAATTATCACTTCCGAAAATAAGGTATTTTTTAATGTTTATCATGGTTTTGTTTATCATGGTTTTGTTTATCATAGATAAGCTTTTTGGCAAGGTTCCTTTTCCAGTATATTGGTTCCTATGATATCACCGACTATTTTATTGATTCATCCACCGGCGGTAAGCCCGGTACATCCTTGTTGGGATGCCGCTGTGGTGGCAGGGAGTCTGTCTGGTTGCGGACTTAATCCCTGTCATTATGATGCAAACCTTGATTTTTACCGGGAACATCTTTTAAAAAACAGGATTGAATCGGTTTGTGAACCCTGTGGGGATATAGATAAACTTGCAGGAAAAGAATTTTATGACCTCCCCTTTTTTATAGAGTGTAAACATAAAATTAACACTTGCCTGATCCTGATTTCCCATGCCGATCCTTTGGCTGGTTTGAAAGGGGATAAAGATTGGAACCCCTTTGCCCTGTTGTGTGAACAAGGCCTTGCGAGAAAATTTTCCCAGCATGATCCCGGAACCGTACTCTTTTTCATCTTTTCCCGGGATCAGGCGGCTGCCGCACAGACAATGGCCGCTTATATTAAATCCCGATATCCCGGGGTCGGGGTCCTGGCAATGGCATCCATCAGATTGGAAGGTTTAGATTCCCAATACTTTGATCACCTCATCTGGAATCAGGGCCCCGGTCGCCTTGTCCCACTGATCGATTATTTCAACCGGACCCATGGAGCAAAAATTGATCCCTACACTATTTTGCCGGATTATGACGGGCTTTCCCTGGATTCATATCTGACCCCTGAACGGGTGGTCCTGGTTGATCCTTTTTTTTTCAAAGATCCTGTTTTACTAGCAGATTTTCTGGAAGACCAGGTTCGCTCTCTGGGGGTCCGGGGATTTGTGTTTGCCCAGGTGTCTTTTTCTTCAGATACTCTTGCCGGGGCCGGGGGAAAAGTAAATTCTGAAAACCAGGAAATGAGAGATGCGGTTTTCCGGAAAGGGATGTACCAGCATCTGGCCCACTGGTTTTCAATAAAACAATCCACTGTATTTTTCAGTATGCAGGTCCGGATAGGAGAACCCTTTCCGGAAGATGAAAATAAATTATCGGACCTTTTTTCAGCCGGGCTTAGACTGATCCTCTGGGAAAAGGAAACAAACAGCACGAATATATGTGAAAAAACATTATGGAAAGCATCCAAACAGGGCATTTGGAATCATGTGTCATGGCCGGATCTGTTCAGGGAAAACAGCCACCCGGCAAAATTTATTGTAAACAATCCCAACATTGTCCATTCCTTCCAAGATCTAAATTGCGCCGCAAACCAAGATACAGACCAAAATTTGAATCAAGGGAGTTCGTTCAATCCGGCAATTCCCCATGGACTAATGGACTATGCCGGGGTTCAGCCCTTGCCGGGTATCCCCTTTTGGAAAGTTCTCGGGGACACCAGCTGGCTGTTGGTGTATCTGGGTCAATTTACCCGGAAGTCATTGGGGTGTATCCGGGCCGACATGACAACCCATGGAATTATTTGCCTTGGCACCCAGATGCAGTTTTTCTATCAATCCCCATCAGACCTTCCCCCCGGGGTTTTGGATGAAATTTGTAAAATGGTGGAAGCCGGGGGCTCCGTGGACACCACCCATGTCAGATCCAACCTTGAACGTGCCCATAAGATCGGGTATGCCATGGAAAACGGGGTGATCATTGGAAACTCCAGTTTAAAACATCCCAGAGCCGTCTTTATACAACGGCTTAACGAGATAACAGGGAGTGATTTTTCTAATTTTGTGGAAAGGGGATATACCTCGGTAAGGCCAGAGTATCGTGCCATGGGGGTGGGGGCTAAATTATTGGAAGGGCTTACTCAAAGGGCAAAAGAGTACAAGGTATTTTCCATTATCAGCGAGGAGAATCTGGCCACCCAGAAAATTGCGCTTCGGAACAATACAAAAAAAATTTTGACCTATTTTAGTGAAAAACTAAACAAGGAAATGGGGGTATGGATGCCAGAAGAGATGATTGACAACCCCGTGGACAAATCTGTGGATAAGGGCAGGGGACAGGGAAAATGATCATCGGAATAATGAGTGTCAATGGCGTTGATTTTCATCCCAACAAACGGTTTATGGACGCTGCAATCCTTTCCGGTCATAAGATCCAGCTCATTAATCCCTATGCGATTACCTGTACCATGGACATGGAAAAAGAAGGTTTTGTTCAGTCCTCCAATTTTTCCATGGACCTTCCGGGTCCGGCTCCCCATGTCATTTTGCCCCGGCAGGGATCGCCCATGGGGGAATACGGCTTTGTCCTGCTCCGCCATTTTGTGAGAATGAAAATTCCCCTGGTCAACGGCATCGAGGGGGTGACCATTGCGAAAAATCAGTATATAACCCTCCAGACCCTGGGCGGTGCAGGGATAGAAGTTCCCGATACCTGTTTTATTACCAGAATAGATTGTTTTCTTAAAGCAGTAGATCATCTGGGCGGATTTCCTGTTATTGCCAAACAGGTGGACGGCATGGGCGGAGACGGAGTGGTCAAGATTGAGACCCGGACCCAGGCAGCATCATTTCTTGATGCCCATCTCAATCCGTTGAAGGGGATGCTGGTGCAAACATTCATCCCGCCGAAAGACCGCCAGGATGTGCGATTGTTGGTGATTGGTGACCGCCTAGCCGGGGCCATGGTCCTTGAACCGCTGCCCGGGGATTTCCGGGCCAATATTCATCAAAATGGTCGGGCAACTGCCATTGATCCGCCAAAGGAATGGGTTGACCTGGCCCTTGAAGCCGTCAGGGCCTGCCATCTTGAAATCGCCGGGGTGGACATGATCGTTGAAAAAGGGGGGCGGCCCCTTGTGGTTGAAGTGAATTATTCTCCAGGTTTCAGGGGATTGGAGGCAGCAACCGGGCGAGATATCGCCCAGGAGATTATTGAGTATGTGACCTTTGTCACCCTGAATAAAAAAATTGCGAGATAAAAAGAAAAAAGAAAAGCCAATGAAAATAATAGATTTTAATCTGACCCGAGATTCTGAATTTGTAACAGCCTCAGCCAGGGTGATCTTTGAAGACTGCAACCGGCCCGAACAAACCGTATACATAAAAACCCCTCTTTCCTTTGCCGAAGGGTTTGGGGCCAACCCGGATGCATTCTTAGTGGGGTGCCTTTTGCCAGCCCTTCATCTGGGCGAACAAAGAATTTTTATGGATCAGAAGATTTGTCCCTTTCTCAAAGAAGGGACAGGGGTTGCCATGAATATTTTGTCCCACTGGACAGCAGGGCCAAACGGCCGCCGGTATTCTCCCATCCAGATCGAGGCAAAACCCCGGGGGAATATATCAATTTTGAGTCCTCCCCGGGCTGGTATGGTTATGTCCGGGGGCATGGACTCCCTTGCCGCCCTGAGGTTAAATCGGCTTCATTACCCCAAGGCTCACCCCGGGTATGTCCGAGACAGTTTTTTCCTCCACGGCTTTGATATCGGCGGTGTGGTTGAGCGGGGAAACAAATACCATGTGTTTGACCGGGCCTTGGATGCAATTTCAAAGATTACCCGGGATGCAGACACTCAATTGATTCCGGTTTATACCAATATCCGTCATTTGTGTGATGAGCGGGAGCTGTGGCTGGACAGTTTTTTCGGGGCCGTTCTGGGCGCCATGGCCCATACCTTCAGCGCTAGGATAAATTTGATGTTCATTGCATCTTCCTATGATATTCCCAACTTGCACCCTTGCGGCTCCCATCCCCTGCTGGACCCGGAATACTCCAGCTTCGAGGTGAGACTTCGCCACCGGGATTATGAAATATCCCGGCTGGAAAAAATTAAAATTGTCTCTGCCTGGGATGTGGCATTTCAAAATTTTCGGGTCTGTCTTGCCAATGTTCCGGACCGTTTGAACTGCGGGCGCTGTGAAAAATGTGTCCGGACCATGACCGAGCTGACCGCCCTGGGGCTGCTACACAAGACCCGGGCTTTTGCTCAGGACGAGGTAACCCCGGAAGATATTGAACAATTTGATATCACCATCAGGGTGCGGCCGCCATTTTACAGACCCATGGTCCCTCTGCTTAGAGATCAGGGTCGGGATGACCTGGCCGATACCATTGACAGGCTGTTAAAAAAGGCATTATGAAAATAATAGGCATATTGTTGGGGTTGGGGAATTTGCTGGGAGGATGTTCCACTTTTTTTTATTTTAAATATTTTTTGCCGTCTACTGAAAATGATCCAAGTATTCCGGGATATTATGACGTCCTGTTTTTCCTGGCAGGTATGACAATGTTGGCCTCCCTGGGGTTTATCCTGTTAAAAAGAAAATCGGTCAGAACCCTGTATGAGGTGGCCGAGTGCAGGCGGGATATATCCGAGTTTGATTCTTCCATGGTTCACCATCTTCAGCGAGGCGCTCTCCAGTATCCCATGGTTGTTACGGTGATTTCTTTTTTGATCTGGAATCTGGCCGGTTTTATTTTTGGGTTCATGGAACCATTGATTACGGCCAGAACTTTTAACCTGGCCACACCGGATCTGGTGCTTTGCCTGAGGCAATTTTTAGGAATCATCCTTCTGGGGGGTGGGGTAACCTGCCTGGTCCTCTTTTTTGTTCTGGAAAATGCCTGGCGTCCCTATCTGCCCCTGTTTTTTCCCCAGGGTCATTTAAACCGGGTTAAGCATGGGTTTAAACTCAGCGTCAGAAAACGTTTCCTCGTGGTCACCCTGGGAATTATTTTGATTCCCTTCCCCATCATTGCCACCACTATTGTTGCCAAAATTCAACAACTTCACCTGGCCGACGTCGTGATCCGCAGCGATTTGATTTCTTCTCTTTACTGGGAGTTGGCTTTTATTTCCATGGATTCGCTGACCATTGCATTTATTTTGGCCTATTTTTTAGCAAAGAGCATCTCAACGCCGTTACTTCAGATCAAAAAGGCCATCAAGGCGGTTGAAAACAATGACCTGGATTGCCGGGTGGAAATCATGTCCAACGATGAACTGGGGGATGTGGCCCAGGGGATAAATGCTATGATTTTCAGCCTCAATGAAAGCCGGCGGGTAAGGGATTCCTTTGGCCGGTACATGGGCAAAGAAATTAGGGATGAAATCATGTCGGGTAAAATATCCATGGATGGGGAAATGAAGCGGGTTACCCTGCTCTTTTCTGATCTGAGGAACTTTACTGTTCTTGTGGAAAAAAATCATCCCAGACAGGTGGTCAAAATTTTAAACCAGTATTTTAATGAAATGACCCTGGCGGTGAAAGAACACAAGGGGCTTATCCTGCAATATGTGGGAGATGAGATTGAGGCGGTTTTCGGGGCGCCTGTAGGGTTTGACGATCACCCGGAAATGGCGGTGCAAGCTGCCTTGGAAATGAGAAAACGGTTGATAGCACTAAATATTATTCTTGAAAAGCAGGGGGTTGAACCCCTGGAACACGGAATTGGGCTCCATTCCGGGGCCGTGCTGGCCGGCAATATCGGCAGTGAGGAAAGAATGTCCTATGCACTGGTGGGGGATACGGTGAATACCGCATCCCGTATCGAAGGACTGACAAAAACATACAAGACGGACATTATTCTAAGCCAGACCACCCATAACCTGTTGACAGGATCCTATATTACAAAACAATTGGAGCCGGTCAAGGTTAAGGGCAAGGATGAAGGATTGATCATCTATAAACTGTTGTCCTGACCCCGAAGATCCATTCTACCAGACCTGGAAAATCAGGGTTTCTTTTGGAATTTGCCGTGGAGATCCCGGATACGTTGACTGAGTACCGAGCATATCTGGAGGGCAATCCGGGGGAATTCCATGGCGGTTTCCTTGAATTCTTGTTTGTGCAGGGTGAGGAACTGGGATGGCTCAATGGTTCTGATGGTGGCGGACCTGGGGGCATCATCTATTAATGCCATCTCTCCAAAGGCCCCACCGGATCCGATATGGTCCAGCATCACCTCTTTACCGTCTGCCTGTTCCATGAGCACTTCCACCTTGCCCTTGATGATGAGAAATACGGTCTCTCCCACATCTTTTTGTTTGATGATGGTCTGGTTTTCGGGGCAATCTTGTTCCTTTGTTACGGCGGCAATGGCGGCAAGCTCGGCAGCACTCAATCCGGAAAAAATTTCAATTTCCTTTAAAAGAAGTATTTTTTTCCCCAGGGATATTTCCGTTGAATGATTTTTTTGGGGAGACTTTGCATTTCCCCGGGTTTTATTTAAACTCATGTGAACTTCCTTTACAATATGTTTATTGATTGAATTTTTCAACTCATTCAACATCTCTTTTGCTTCATAACGCTCAGGCGTTTCATTGATCAGATTCAGGCCCATGAGGACATCCACCCAATCTTTAGAGGTCAGAAGATTCTTCAGAACCGTTTTCCCCTCCGGGTCCAGTTTTGGGATTTTTATAATTTTTCTTCCTTCTTCCAGGGTCATTGTCGGGGTGGGGCTTTCAAGCAGGGGAAGCATGGAATTAAAGGTTTTCCGGTCCAGAATGTCGCTGAGCAGTTCTATTGCATTGGCCCGTTGACGGGTGTCAGTGGAAAAAATTCCCCGCCAGGCGGTTCTCATCCTCCCTGTCTGGTCATGGATGGCAAGGACCCGGATAATATTTTCAAGTACCAGATCCTTTTTTTGCAACAGATGCTCACTGGTAAGGTCCCGCATTTTCCCCTTGGGAAGATGGGCCAGGTTTTCGTCCATGGCAAGGTAGGCATAGCTTTTTTTCAGGTTTTCCTTGGCAAACATCAAAATTTCAAATTCTTTTATGTCCAGATGTTCCAATAGTTGAAACAAGCCTCTTCGAATCCGGGTACTGGGCATCCCCAGGGACTCAACCAAAAGTTTGTTGTTTTGAAATTCGCTTGTTTCTATCTTTTCCTTGGCAAAGTCATGGATGGCATCGGTGTTGTCACTCAACAGAAGGATGGCTTTTTTCAGGGAAACATCATCATTGATTTCCAGGGCATCCAGGGCCGCCATTCTGACATCGGGTCTCGCATAGGTCAGATAGGTGAAAATAACGGCATTCAATTCCTTGGCCTCCAATCGGGACAGGGCTCTTATAATGTCCGGAATGATGGGGTCAATGTCTCTTTCCGACAGGATGGCAAGCAACCCGTTAATATAGTCTCTGTCCTGGCTTAGGCCGGCACTGATGATCCCCGACCTTCGAAGATCCATGTCTGTTTCTCCAAGCCAGGTATCAATCATGGAACGGTATTTTTCAGGGTCCCTTGAATAGAGGCAAGCGGCTGCAAATCCCCTTACAACAGGATGTTTATGCTCGATATAAGGGGTTAAATTTGTCCGGTTGATGGCGCTGATGTCATTCTGGCATACCAGTTTTAATATGGCAATGCTGATTTCCGGTTTGTCTGGATCCAGGAATCGGATTAATTTTTTGGCAGCACCCGAACGGGATTCCGGTGAGATCATTTTGATCAGGGCCAGTTGAGTGGTCGGGTCCTGTTCTTCAAGATTGTTGAGAATCTGATCATCCAATTTTATGGGAGAAAAATTTTTTAACAATTTGCCATACCAGATGGCATCTTTTCCCCGGGCAGATAGAAACGAGGTTTCCAGATCAGACAACACCTTGTCCTGGTTAAAAATACTGCCCAACTCTTCCTGGTCAAGGCTCTTGATATCCAATAGATTCTTTGAAATCAAATCCTTGAGGATCATGGCATATTTGGATTTCAGGACAATGGGTGCTGCGATCCATGCCAGTACAAAGGGCAGGGCCACAAAGGTCAGATACCGGGGATGGAAGAAGGAAGTCGAGATCAGAATCAGAGTGGAACCGGTAAACAATGCGATTCTCACCACGGTTCCCCTTAAAAAGGGGCGGATCATGTTTCGATAGGATTCGGGAAAAAGTCCGATTAAAATGGAGTTTGCCGGCACATTGATGGTGGTCCTGAGAATATTGGTGGACATCCTGGCATACATGGCAGAAAAAATATCAAACCGGAAGAGAAATGCAAAAAATGCAATCATGTAGTTAAAGGGATGGAACATCAGGGCCACGGGCAGGCCCCATCGGCCGTATATTCTTCCCACAAATAGCAGGATGATCAGGCTGATGGTATACAAGCCCCCTCTGAAATAGCCAAAAAACTGGATCATGGCCGCTTCCGAGGCAAACTGGTCATTGATGGCATAATTAAACTGATAATTCATGATGGGAATGACCACATTGGGCATAAATGTCAGCACCAACACGATTTTGACCAGCACCGAGTCTTTGAGCAGGGGGTATACCTCCTTCATTTCCTGGAGCATGGAGGGTTTTTTCTTGGTTGCGTCCCCTTCTTTTGCTATTTTTTCGGGGAAAATAAGGGAGGAGTAACTCCGGCCCATTGCCTGGACTATGAATGCTCCCATGAGGGTGGTGCAAAGATACATATAGAGCAGGTTGTCCAGGTTAAAGGTTTTGGCAAAATAGGGGGTTCCCACACTGCCGAGAATCAGACCGATCACTCCGCCTGCCGTGAGGATTGGAAACAGCCGTTTGGACTGGCGCATGTTGAAAAGATCATTACACAGATTCCAAAACAACAGGGCCTGGAGCAGTTCAAATTGGCTCTTGAGCATGAAAAGCAGCGGATACAAGAGTTCAAACCCAAAGGGAATCAGCAGTCGGATAATCGTTACAAGGACCCCGGATACGATAAATACATAGTAGAGCAGTCTGGCTCCGGGCATTTTCCCGAGGAATGCCGACATGACTCCCGTGATAAAAAAGGTGACCACAGCATTGATCATATTGACAATGGGCATGTACTCAACCCCGTATCGCTTTAAAAAAGCTGTTTCAGCATAGTTGTTCAGGATAATACCGGAACTACGGATAATAAACAGCAGGGCCATTGTCCAGAGCAGGAGGCTGATTTCTTCTTCATAGATTTTTAACAGGCTTAGAATCTTTGCGCGCATTAATTTGCCTCCCGGACGAGTCTGAACCCGGTTGTGATAAATTTTGCACCCGGGTGGGCATAGGTGCGGTTGGCACTTCGAAGATATCGTCCATACTTATACCAACTCCCGCCCCGCCGGATAATGGAATCCGAGTTCACAGGACTATAAACCTTATTGCCGGGGTCGGACTTTTGGGAGACATATTTGTCGGAACACCATTCCCATACATTGCCGTGCATATCATAAAATCCCCAGGGATTGGGGGCAAATGATTTGACCGGTGCCGGGCCATAGGCGGCAATCTTTATGGAACGTAAATAATGGGTACATTCATCATTTTTTTTGGGGTTATTGCCATACATGGCCTTGGAACAGTCTATGGCGTCTCCCCAGCTGTAGGCGGTGGTTGTGCCGGCCCTGCAGGCATACTCCCATTCCGTGTCCGTAGGGAGGCGGTAAACCCCCATTCCCTTTTTATTGAGCTTATCGATATATTTAAGACAATCATAATATGAGACCTGGGTAACCGGCATCTCATCCATTCCTTTCCGTTTTTTGAGCCATTTTTTCCCCATGATGGCCCGCCATTGACCCAGGGTCACTTCGGTTGTTTGCAGATAAAATGCCTTTTCAATTGTTACGGACCGATGGATTTCATCGGCATCTCGAAATCGTTCTGTGTCAGGGCTGCCCATCATGAAAGTTCCCGGCTCAACCAGGACAAAGGATATCCCCATGGGGGTCGTGAGTGTTTTTTCCTGTGCCATGCCGGGCTGGGGAAGGAATACCAGCACCCAGAAAAATGCTAAAAATGCCCTTGCAATTTTATCCCGATATCCTATAAGGCCTGAAAAAAAAACAGATGAAAGCGTCATGGTAATTCTAAAATCCTTAAATAGTAATGGGTTTAGAAATTTGTAGAAAAAAAAAGCTGTAAAACATCCAATTACAATTTGCCTTTTTTGTCAAGGAGAAAAGGGAGGCGGGGTGGCGGGAGAACCCATCAAGCAGATGCTTCTGTCATCCATTTTTTGATGATGGTTTTGTCTCGTTCATCCATGGCTGTAATGCTGAATTTTGTGCACAGCTGGTTTTGTTCCATTTCAGTCGAGGTGCTTTTGGCATAGATATCATCAAAACAATGGGCCTCAACACAGAAGTCAAAGTTCAGTTTAATGTCTGTGTACAGGTCAATGGGTTGGCCGGTCGTCGCATAAATGTTGCTCTCATCCATTGCGATTGTCTCGCCTAGGATGGGCAGGGAGCTTATTCGTTTATCCTGGATGGTCCAGTACTGGAAGGAAAGTTTTATGGCAAGCCTTGCATCAGAAGGAATGGATGTATTTAGTGCTACTTTGTAATTTTGGGTTTTAATGGCCAAAACGGAGTAAAAAACCAAGGGTTTTTTCATACCTTTCATCATAATATGCTGGGCCGGCATGACCTTTATTTTGGGTTTTATCCGGTCGTGGGTGGCTTTGCCAATGAGCACCTGGCCGCCGATGCTGTTGGATTCGATGCGTGATGCCCGGTTTACCGCATCTCCGACGATTCCGTATTTCATTCTGACTTCGGAACCGATATTTCCCACAATGACCTTGCCGGTATTAATACCAATCCCCATTTCAAGGGAGGGATATCCCGATTCAAGAACTTCCTGGTTTAATATTGTCAGACAGTTTTGCATCTCAACGGCACAGGCAATCGCCCTTTCCGGGTCATCGCCATGGCTTTTTGGGGCGCCAAATACCGCAAGGATTGCATCCCCGATGATTTCATCAATTATCCCATCGTATTTCAAAATTATTTTGGACATTTTTTCAAGGTAGCGGTTGAGCAATTGAACCATCTCCTCGGGGTCCCTGTCCTCTGACATGCTGGTAAATCCCCTTAGATCCGACATCAGTACCGTCACCTCTTTTCGGGTGCCACCGATTTTGTGCCCTTCCGGGGAGGCCAGGATTTCATCCACCACTGTTTGGGAAAGATACCGCCCAAATGTTTCTTTTATAAAATTGACCAGGTTCAATCGTTCTTCGGAAACCGATAGAATCTGCTTGAGCATGGCAGCTCTTGAAGTGACTATGGTTTTGATTTCATCCGGGGAATCATCTGCCAGATCTATTTCATCGGCCCTGGTATAATCTTTTTGGATCTCCTTGTTGGCGGCTGCAAGGGATTCAAGCGGGATAATAATTTTGTCTGTGAGAAATTTTTTCAAGGTGACCATCATAAAAATAATGATTATTCCCACCAGAAGGATAATTCGGATGGCATACCAGAATAAATCAGAGGGCCCGGCATCTTCGGTGAACCACCTGTAAAAAAGAGAGTAGACGAGCAGGACCGCTTCAATAAAGAGAATTCGCCAGAATACCCCCATTAAAAGGATTTCTCTGACCCCATTTTTTTTATTTTTTTCGATCATGGGTAAAAATTTTTTTCCTTACAATTTAACACAGACAGGTTCAACTATTGTAAATTCAGATGCAGGGGGGGGGGCGGCAATCTTACCCTGTTTTCATCTCAATGATATTATTGCTGGCCATGGATTTCAGGTTTACCCCAACCCTGAGGGCTTTTAATCCCCGGACATCCGGTAAGTCATCTATATCCAGCATTTCAAGATCATTATCAAGTTTGCCAATGCCCATGAGAAAATTAATATGCTGTCTGATTTCTCTGCCCTCGGCGGGAGTGGAATACACCACGGCAACCTTTTCGGGTTGGGTAAGCCGTTCCCCGGATCCTTTTATCAGGGCTTTGTCCAGGCGGGATTTTATAATTTCCTGGCGGACATCATAGGCACCATCCACGTCAAAGCGTTTTTCATCAAATCGGAATCGAATGGAGAGCGGCGTGTGATTGACCAGAATCAGGTGGCAGGTATTCAGGGGTACTTTTAATTGGGGTTGTATTTTTTTTGTATGCCAGGCAAGGCCACAGGCCAGAATCAATTGCCACAGGGTCATGTCTTGGACATGGAAATTGGCAAGTCGCTGGCTTTGGGTCATGGCGGCACCGATATACATCATGTAATCCACGCCATCGGTCTGGCGCTTTTCAAAATAATGGGGAAAATCTGTCTGGATCAGGCTGTCTTCCTGTTCTAAAAAGCTTGAAAGCACCTGGTTGAGCTTTGATACGCTCTCTTCATAATCTTTTCTTTTATTGTAGATCATGCCGGCCACAGGATCAAGTGCATGGGTGTAATCCTCTATTTGCCGGGCAATATCATCTCCCAGTCCCACAAGATCCTTAAATGTGGGTGCTATTTCTTTGTTCAGGAGTGAAAAAACTAAATTTTCATCGCTGGAGGTTACCCCGTCTGCAATCTCCTGGATTTTGGTTTGGATCCGGTATTTATATTCTTTTAAAATTGGCCAGGGGCGGAGCCTGGAACCTGCTTCCATGATACCAAGGGCAAGAGAAAGTTGATCGGTCAGGTCTTGCTGGATTCCCTTGTTCCGGGCCAGGGAAGATCCCCTTATATCGGACTGTCCGAAAAATGGCACCACATCCTTGAAAATGATAGGTTCCATTTCCGAGGTGGTACTGCCCTGGCGGAGACGCTCCATATGGCTGATGGCTGCTCGTTCAAACCGCCATTCCACCGAGGGGTGAACCGCCGTGCATTTTTCCTTGATAATGGATTGAACGTGTTTGTTCAATTCATCCATCCCCCTTTTCAGGGCCACGGAAAAAATGGGGATGATCTGCTGCAAGAGCATGGCATCAATGGGACCCAGCTCATTGGGAGTTGTGGTAAATACTTCCAGGATGCCAATGGTTTTTCCCTGGTAGGATAAAGGAGACAGCAGCATGGAGCGAATGCCGGAAGCAACCGCCTGTTGTTCCACCGGAACCAGGTCAGGCTTTTGGGCGAGATCCGGTACCTGGAGGACCGCATTGTTCTTAACTGCCTGCATCCAGACAGATCCTTCTACCTCGTTCAGATTTATATGGTGGGAGTTGGAAAAAAGGCAGTTGATATTGGAGTTGCAGTCATTTTTGATGATCATCACCTGATCCCCCTGGAGGGCACCGATTCCAACCGCAAGTTCCGGCCGTTGGAATAATACCTGGAGTCTGGATTCCATGTGCTTGATGCCGTCGGAGGAAAAAATAGCCTGCTGGTCAATCAAATCCCTTTCAAGGGCAGAAATTACCTCGGATTTTGTTACATCTAAGGCCCGCACAATGGCAAAACCTGTAAATTCAAATTGGGCAAGATCAATGTGTTTGGCCAGGATGTCCAGATCCGTAAGATTGTTTGTGATTTCATCCCGGTCTTTTTCCGATAATTTTCTCGGGCTGTCCACGGGGGTTATTCTGACAAACTGGAAATCTGCAGTCACCCCGAAATAACGGGCCAGGCCGTTTTTTTTATCGGGTACAATTTTAATGTCCACGCTCTCAAGCCGCTGGCAGCTGAACCCGTATATTCTCTCTAAAACGAGAAAATAGATTTTCAACAGTTTTTTTGAGGTTTCAGTATTACAATTTTCCCCCATGGCCTTTACAAAATTGTCATTGTCAAGGAAGAGTCGCTGGAACTCAGGGGTCACAAAAAAGGGTTCCAGGGTGCAGGGTGTCAGCGCCCCCATAATGTCCCGGTTAAAGGAGGCCGCCGGAAAGACTGGACTCATCAATGGCCTGATGATACCCTGGTGTTTATTTAAGATGCCAATATCTTTTATGGGGCCCTGGAGTTCAGGGATATGGTGTATCTTTTCCGTTAGGTCTCCAAACATGGACCGCATATGGGTACATTCGGGTACCAGTGTTTTTTCCCAGAAAGCAAGTAACGGATCAAGGCTGACCAATGCGCTGGCCGGTTGGGCACTGACCGGTTGGGCTATAACCGGTTGGGCTATAACCGGTTGGGCTATAACCGGTTGGGTTGGGGGTTGTTTTTCCATGGTGTTCCTCCGTAAATATATCGAAATAAAATAATCATTTCAAAAATAATGTCAACACAGCCTGATCCGACTGACGGATCAACAGCGGTCACATTGAATGTCCCTAAAAAACCATGGGCCTCAGGAAATGAAATGCCGGGTGTTTTTCCCTTGGGTAATGACAAAAAATATAGAAAAATATGAAAATATATCATACTATATCTGGCAGACTATTTGAAACGATAAAAAAAGTGTACTTACTTCGGCAAGAGCGGGGATGCCTCTTTTATTAAAAGCCTTTGGCCGATTTTTTGGTTTTGTTAAAAATTATGGTGTTGTCAGGTGACTGGGGGTGATTATTATTAGCGTCGGTGTCTATCTCAACACACGAACTAGGGATAAATGATAAAATTAAAATATTTTTTAGCACGGGGTCCGGTTGTCATGCAAGAATGTATTTATCGGGGTGAGATCAATTAATACCATCAATAGATATATTTTCAGGGAATTATTCTTTCCTTTTTTAAGCAGTCTTTTTTTTC
>CAYWNB010000039.1:0-4989 GCA_964459195.1 uncultured Desulfobacula sp. | reverse complement strand
AATAGATATATTTTCAGGGAATTATTCTTTCCTTTTTTAAGCAGTCTTTTTTTTCTGACATTTGTGTTTTTGATGTCCAGAATTCCTGAAATCACGAATATGGTGATGAACTATAATGTTCCGGTATCCTCTGTTCTGGTTCTGCTTGGCTTTAAACTGCCAAGGTTTCTGGAATTCACTATTCCCATGTCCGTCACCATTTCCATTCTCCTCACCTTTATGCGGATGTCAGGGGAAAATGAAATTCTTGCGTTAAAGGCTTCAGGTGCCTCTTTGTATAAACTGCTCCCCCCCGTTTTGGTTTTTTGTGTTCTGGGAACCATTTTAAGCTTGTTGGTTACCATCTTTGTAATGCCTTGGGCAAAGACTTCTTTTAAACTAAAAAGTATTGAATTTGCCCAATCGAGCATTGATATAGCATTACAGGAGCGGCAGTTTAATGCCCAGGTGGATGATTTGATGATCTATGTTGCCCATGTGGATATCAAAACCCATGGGTTGGAGGATATTGTCATTGAAGACAGAAGAACCAAAGGAGTTGTCAGTATTTCAACCGCCCCGTCGGGAAAAATTATTTCTTCGGAAAATAAGCAAGTCTATACCATTCGCCTCTATGATGGTGCCATCAATCAGGTGAAGCTTGACGAGGGGTCTGTGAATAATATAAAATTTGGCGGATATGATATCATTATTGATCTGGCTGCCATGAACAAAAATATCGGCAATACCGGCAAACGGATCGATGAAAGAAGCCTTGGGGATCTGGTTCAATTTATCCGTTCGGGAATAAAGGACAAGACCAAGTTAAACGAGGCCTTGATGGAACTTCATGAAAAATTTTCAGTTCCCTTTGCCTGTCTTGCCTTGGGCCTTCTTTCTTTCTCCCTGGGAGTTCAATCCAGTTTCACTCGGAAGTCTTCGGGGCTCAGTCTGGGGCTTTTTTTCTTCTTATTATATTATTTGCTCCTGGCCACCGGATGGTCAGTGGGGGAAAGCGGTGCCTACCCGCCATTTATAGGGATGTGGATGCCCAATGTGGTTCTGGGCAGTGCCGGTATCTATCTGTTGATTCGAAATGCAAAGGACAGGCCTGTCCGGCTGCCCAAATTTATCGTGACCTATACCCATACCCTTAAACTCTTTTTCTTAAAGAAACCTTAATACCATGCCCTCTTTGCATAAATACCTGTTAAAGGAATTGTTCAAACTATTTTTTATTATCCAGTCCATTATCCTGGTCCTGTTCGTTTTTATTGAATACCTGTCCAAAATGAATCGATTCTTGAATTCTGATATTACCCTGGTGGGTGCCCTGTGGTATGTGGTACTGGAAATCCCCTTCATGTTTGTGCAGGTAGCACCTGCCAGTGTCCTTTTGGCCAATATTTTTGTTTTCGGGCTGATGAACCGGAATAACGAACTTCTGGCGTTGCAATCCTCGGGGATTTCCACCTATCTGCTTATAAGACCGGCCCTTTTTTCAGGTCTGGTATTGGCTATTACCATGTTTTTTCTGGGTGAAATTCTTGTGCCCATATCCATGATAAAAGTTCACCATATCAAAAATACCGTTATACAAAAAAGCAATAATATTGCCCAGAATAGAAAAAATATATGGATCAAGTCCGATAAAAAGCTGATTCATTTTAACTTTTATGACCGGATAAAAAAATCTGTTTCAGGCATCACTATCATCTCCATGGGCGAAGGGTTTCAGCCGGAATACAGGCTTGATGCACAAACAGGGTATTACAAGGACGGCAACTGGATATTTAAAAAGAGTATCCAGCAAATCTATAACCATGAAACACAAGAATATGATGTCCTGCAGTTTGACACCAAGACAGTTCAAGCAGATATAAAACCAGAAGATATAGGGCAAATGGTCAAAAAATCTGAAGCAATGGGATTTTTCGAGCTAAAAAAATATGTGGAAAAAGTGGAAAACGAAGGATACGATGCCACCACCTATGTGGTGGATCTCTATGGAAAAATGGCATTCCCCTTTATTTGTTTTATTATGGCCCTGACAGGCGCTGCCACGGGCATGAGGCCTTTTTCAAAGCAGAGCCTTCCCCGGGCCATCACCATCGGCATCATCATCTCCTTCATGTATTGGTTTGTCCATGGATTTTTCATGTCCCTTGGATATGGAAGCTCCCTGCCGCCTATTCTGGCGGCCTGGCTGGCAAACCTTTTCTTCATGTGCTTTGGCATCATTTATCTTTTAACAACCGAATAACTGAAACCTTACCTTTCTGGGCCAAACACCTATACGGTAAAAGAAAGACTGCTGATAGGGTATGGGGTAATGTGATATGATTTCAGCTGGTTCCGGCAGGAGGAGGGATAAGGTTTGCTCCTCATTTTCCCGGGACGTCCGTGTCCCGGTCCGAGGTAAATGCTGATCCACCGCATCCATGCGGACCACAGCATTTAAATCCGGCTCAAACCTCACCCCGCCTCCTGCCTCTGCATCGTAATTTTACCGAACATGGTAATCAATCATTCCTATTGCATTCTTTGAAAGGAAATGATTATGTTTTATGACACTGGTTTTAGCGTTTTGATTCGAAATATGGTATTTTAGTCTCTTGCACTGGTATTATGGAAATTCGGCTATTATTAGGGCAAATAGAACTGATAAAAATGTTTAAAAAAAGAAATGTATACACCAAAAATTGAGTTGATATTTTTTTGTTTTGCAAAAAAATATTTCTTATTTTACAAAACGATAGCGATTTTTTTTCTGATTGTGGGTTAAAAGGAGAACAAACAAGTGAAAGCGATTACCTTTTTCAATAATAAAGGAGGCGTTGGAAAAACAACTTTAGCTGTTAATCTTGCTTCTTATTACAAAGTACATTTAGGAAAAAAAATTTTATTCATGGATTTGGATCCTCAAGCGAATTCGACACAAAGTGTGTTAGCTGAAGACAAATGGCTTGAGATATACGGTCCTAATAATGTTCGACATTCAATCTTTGATTTTTTTGAGGATATTCTTGCTGGTGATTCAAATATAAAAGAAGGAAACATTTCAATTAATCAATCAGATTCTCGTTATTGTTTTGACCTTATTCCAGGGCATCCAAAATTGTCTTTCATTGAAGATATTTTTAGTGACGCTTGGAATAAGTGCTCTGCTGGAGACCTCGGGGGCTTTAGAAAAAGCAATTGGTTAAATTCTATTAAGAAAAAATATAGAGATTCTTACGATTATTTATTCATTGATCTTGGTCCTTCTTTAGGGGCTTTAAATAGAACGGTATTGCTAAATACGGATTATTTTATTACTCCCATGGGAGCTGATATCTTTAGTATTTTAGGGATAGACAATATTTCATCTTGGATGAAAGATTGGCAAAACCTCTATAATACAGGGCTCTCTAACCTAAAAATCAAATATTCAACTGAATATTCAAAAATAGTTAGTCAGTATAATATTAATGATAAGCCAGACGTAACTACAAAATTTATAGGTTTTTCTATTCAACAATATGTGACAAAAATGTTTTCAACTGGCCGGCGGCCAATAAAAGCATATGATGAAATAATTTCACAAATGCCTTTTAAAATAGTTAACCAATTAAAAATTTTTATAAAAGATAGCCTTACCGAAGATGATTTATTATTAGGAGATATCCCATTCCTCTATAGTATCGTTCCTTTGTCACAAACGAACAAAGTGCCTATTTTTAATTTGGAGTATAAAGATGGATTAAGAGGGAATCAAAAAAATGGTGTAGAAAAATATTTATTTATGATGAGAAAAATTGCGAAAAAAATTAACGAAAATATCGGTATTGATAAATGATTACTTGGCCTGAAAATTTAATTGAAGAGTTGGCATATAAAAGAGCTTTATTCGTTTTGGGGTCTGGTGTCTCAGCAACATCTCAAAATGAAGATGGAATAAAGCCTAAAACGTGGTCTGACTTTTTAGAAGATGCCAAATTATTAATGGCGAATAAAAATTGCGAAGTTGATTTTGTTGATAAAATGATCGCTGAAAAAAATTTCTTGATGGCCTTACAAACGATTTATGCGGACTGTGATTCAGGAGTATATTCGGATTTCTTAAAAAAAGAATTTACGCGTCCCAAATTTCAACCCTCATCAGTACATCAAGCTATAAAAGAAATTGATTCAAAAATTGTAATTACAACTAATTATGATAAAATTTACGACAATCTATGCGCTGAAGATGGTTTTGTTATATGTGATCATAAGGATACACAAAAAATTGTTTCTAATATAAAATCTCCAGAGAATGTAATTATAAAGGCCCATGGTAGTATAGATGATGTGAATTCAATTATTTTTACTGGAGAGCAATATTATACCTCCAAAAGGAAACACTCTGAATTCTATAAATTATTGGAAGCTTTGTTTTTAACACACACAGTTATCTTTTTAGGGTACAGCCTAAGTGATCCAGATATAAATTTAATTTTAGAAAATATTATTAATTCTAGCAGTGCAACGAATCCTCATTACGTGGTTGTAAAGGAAGGAACTCCAAAACAAATACGGGAGCATTGGAAACGAACTTACAATATATCTTGTTTAGAGTATGGCCCATCATATGAGAATTTTGAAGAAAATATTCTTGAACTTAAAAATCAAGTCCTTTGTTTGAAAGAGTCCAGAAGAATACCATAAAGACTCCGTATTCTTTAAAAGATAGGTTAAGTGATACCCTTGATGGTAGAACTGATGTTCTATACCAATTGAACCGTAATTTTTCTAACCCATAGATTGAGAATAAGGAGAGGTAACAAACAGATTCTCCTCATAATAGCAGCAACCTATTTCCAGTCCAGATTTTAGTTTTTTTATGGTAGTTACATTTCTATCAGGAATATGATAAATTAATCTGACTGATTATTTGGCCTTTAGGTTTTCCTGGAGATTAATCCAATAACTTTTTATTGGGTTTGCAAATATCGCCTAACCGGATCATCCGACAGATACGGAGGGCTTACA
>CAYWNB010000038.1:1197-21908 GCA_964459195.1 uncultured Desulfobacula sp. | reverse complement strand
CAGGTTCTGAAAGAGAAAGAAGAAATGTTGAAATAAGGAGACTTTTGTAAAACCCGTATAAAGGATTATTAGAATATGTTTGATACATTTCATATTTCAATAATGCATTCTTGAATATCAGGTGTGATGTTGACAAAAGCCCTTCTTGCTGGAATCTCAAACCATAATTCTTTTTTATATGTTTTCATAAAATTCATTCCATATTTTGTTAATCAGTTATATGAATAAAATATATAAGAACTCAATTTTTAACCATATAGGAATACCACCCAAATTGAACTGTACCAAAATAACTCGCATTGAAAAAATCTCAAAAGAAATGAACCCATCATTTTTTGAGTATATATGAACAAAACCCAATCAAATATTGAGGATTTATCATGAAAAATTATTCAAAAATACTATTATTATTTATCATTATTTTAGGGTTTAACATTTTAGGGCTTAATTCCTCTTGTTTTGCAAATCCGTTATCAAAACTTATGTCAATCTTTCAAAGGGACTTGATAGTAAATGTATCGTACAAAAATTCTAGAAATCTTATCCCTGGCAGTGACGTCTATTTAGCCGCAGATCCAAAAAATCAGAAAATATTGATAGGGCGAGTAAAAAAAGTATCCCTGGTTGCGTCACAAATTTCGAAAATTGAAATCATTATTGATCAAAAATATAAAGAAAAAATATATGACACCACTAAATTTGTTTTAATGAGCAACATTTTTTCACAGCATTCAAATGCATACATAGTTGCGGTATCTCCTTTAGAAAAATCTAATAAAACACTTTTGAAATCAGGATCTTCAGTGAAAGGAATTACTTTTGTAGAATACAAGATTGCGATTGCCGGAGAAGCGTTAAAAAAGGTTATGAATCGTATCCAAAAACAAAATAATGACATCATGGGTCAACTTGAAGAATATCTTGATACGGTTAACACCGAAGAATTTCATAAAAAAATAGATGCGCTTATCAATCAAATTTCACAATTTTCAATTGAACAAAAAGAAACCTTTAAACGAGAAGTTTTACCAGCCCTAAAGAATATGTTTGATTCTGTAATCAAGCAGCTTGAAGAGCAAAAGAATATGGAAGAATCAAAGGATTTAGAAAAACGATTACAGGAAATTGAAAATATGGTTGATGTTTAATTTGTGAAAATCCATTCAACCAAACTCTAACCGGACACTATTGCCTCCCATGTTCTTTTACCTGGGAGACAATCATGTTTTTGGCCCTCCTATATATCGTGTCCTTCCTTTGTTTCAATCGCTGTGAAACCAGTTATAATTCATAGGGAGTCAGGCTCTCATACCCATCTTGTGTTACCAGGAGGGTCTGTTCAAACTGGGCTGACAGGGAGCCGTCATTGGTCACGGCTGTCCACTGGTCTTCCAGGACATGGAGCTCTTTTTTGCCCAGGTTGATCATGGGTTCAATGGTGATGACCATTCCCGGCACCAGGGGAAGGCCTTTTCCAGGTTTTCCAAAATGGAGAACCTGGGGCTGTTCGTGAAAATCGATTCCTACCCCGTGGCCTACAAATTCGCGCACCACAGAACACCCACAACCTTCTGCATAGCTTTGGATGGCATGGCCGATATCTCCCAGGGTGGCACCCGGGGTCAAAGCTTGAATACCCCTTTTTAGGGACTCGGCTGCCACAGCGACAATTTTTTTAGCATCGGCCCCCGGGGTTCCCACAAAAAAGGTTCTGCTGGCATCGGCATAATATCCATCGAGAATAGGGGTTAGATCCACGTTGACAATATCTCCGTCTTCAAGGACCCGTTCTCCGGGGATACCGTGGCAGATCACCTCATTGATGGAGACACAGACGCTTTTGGGAAATCCTCTATAGTTTAACGGGGCACAAATTCCACCGGCTTTGATGGTCTCTTCATGGACAAAGGTATTGATATCATCTGTTTTTAATCCAGGCTTTATCATTTTTTCAACCCGGTTCATGATGGACATCAACAGATCACCGGCTCGTTTAATGCCGGCTACCTGTTCCGGGGTTTTTAGAATAACGCCATACCGATTTTTATATTCATCCCGAATGGAAATCTCCTGTTTTTCATTCCGGCAGCAATTTTTATATTTTTTGCCACTGCCGCAGGGACAATCATCGTTTCTGCCTATTTTTACTGACTTGTTTTTCATTTTTTTTCAGCTCCCAAAGGGTAGCCCCATAATGAATGGGGATATGCATTTTCAATTTGAATTTTAATAAGGTCGCCAACGGCACAATTTTCTGAAGGAAAATGTACAATTTTATTGGAGGCACTTCTTCCGGTCATTTGTTTCATTCTATCAGAGGTTTTTATGAACCCGTCATGCTGTTTCAGGCTTTCTCCCTCCACCAGCACCTCAAGATTTTTTCCAACCAGAGCCTTGTTTTTTTTATCCGTATAGACATCTTGTAATTGCAATAATAGGTTCAGCCGACGTTTTTTTTCTTTTTCTTCAACCTGGTTGGAAAATTTTGCGGCCGGGGCCGAAGACCTGTCAGAATAAGCAAAGGCAAAAATGGAATCGAACTCAATCGCCTTGAGCAATTCCATGGTATCATTGAAATCTTCAAGGCTTTCGCTTGGAAATCCCACAATGATATCCGTTGACAGGGAAATATCAGGGCAGGCCTTTTTCAAGGCATTTATTCGTTCTATATAGGTTTCCCTTGTATAACCGCGGTTCATTTTTTTTAAAATTTTATTGGAACCCGATTGTACCGGCAGATGAAGGTGATTGCACACCTTGTCAATATCCCGGATGGCATGGATCAATTCAAGGGATAAATCCTTGGGGTGGGAGGTGGCAAAACGAATCCGGGCAATCCCTTCCACCCAACTTACGCATTCCAATAATTGGGGAAAGGAGATCCCCTCTTCCTTGACTCCATAGCTGTTGACATTTTGGCCCAGAAGGGTAATTTCCCGGATACCATTGTTAGCAAGGAGGGTAATTTCATCGACAATGGCACTGTGGCTGCGACTTCTTTCCCTTCCCCTGACATAGGGCACCACACAATAGGTGCAATAATTGTCACAGCCTTGCATGATGGTGATAAATCTTGAAATTTTGTTACCATCAAATTTGGCTTCAGAGGTAGGGATATCGGGCATGGCTTCAAAGATCATATTGGAATTTCCAATATCTACAATCTGCCGTTTGCCGGATTTCAAGCCTTCCAGGTGTTGTCCAAACCTGGAAAATGCCTGGGTGCCCAGGACCAGGTCCAGGTGAGGAACCCTGGCAAACGCCTTTTTACCTTCCTGTTGGGCCACGCAGCCTGCCATCACGGTCATTAAATTGGGTCTTTTCAACTTTTCTTTGGCAAATTTTCCTAAAAAACTAAAGGCTTTTTCCTCGGCCTTATGACGAATGGCACAGGTATTACAAACCACTATATCAGCCTTGTCCATGTCATTGGTCATTTCAAATCCATGGGATTTTAAAATATCGACAAGCTTTTCAGAATCATATACATTCATCTGACAGCCGATGGTTCTGATATAGGCATATCCTTTATAATTCATCGAATAAAAAATCCTTTTTCAGATCTTCAATGATCCTGAATGCTGATTCTGTTCTTTCTGGGGCAATGGCAAGTCTGATATGGCCAGATTTTGGATCCAGGGTGGTGGCCACGGCAATGCCGTCATGGGCTTCAAAAATAAATTTGATAAAACCGATTTTGGTTTTATCAACTCGATATTCCTTGAGTATGGTTTTCATCTATAATCCAATATAATTCTTAAAACTATTTTTATATCATTATAGACCTGTATTCCTCAAATGAATTTTTTTTTATTCCCTTTTTTTCCTGCAAAACAACCCGTTGTTGTTGAAATGATTTGTGATTTATCCCATTGTTTCATACCATTTGACTTTGCCGGATATAGCCGATATAAGCAAACCAATTGAATGAAAACCAAACTCACATATGCCCAGCCTGACCCCCATGGGATTGAAAAACTTTCACGAGAGATTGACTGTCATCTTGTTATCGCCTCTCTGCTTTATGGCCGGGGGATTCAAACCCCCGGGGCAGCACACTTTTTTTTAGACCCCACCTTTGAACGATTAAAAGATCCATTTTGTCTGATGGATATGGACAAGGCGGTTGAACGAATCCACACTGCAGTTTTCAACAAAGAAAAGATTCTCATCTTTGGGGATTTTGATGCAGACGGGGTGACAGCCACTTCACTTTTACATGATTTTTTGACCCATGTGGATGCCGATGTTACCTGGTATATTCCCCATCGGATTAAAGAAGGATACAGCCTGCATCCCCCCCACATCGACATGGCGGTTCAACTGTCGGTTGATTTGATTATCACCGTGGATTGCGGAGTAGGTTCGATTGAAGCGGTTAAAGCTGCCAGGGATGAAGATATTGATGTCATCATCACCGATCACCATGAACCAGGAAAATCTCTTCCCCAAGCACTTGCAGTGATCAATCCCAAAAGAAAGGATTGTTCTTCGGGTCTTGATTACCTTGCTGGCGTGGGCGTTGCTTTTTATCTGGTCATGGCCCTTAGAAAATATTTCAGGGACAAGGATGTTTGGAAAGAGATTGAAGAACCCAGTCTTTTAAAGTATCTGGATTTGTTTGCCATGGGTACCATCGGGGATATGGTTCCCTTGATTGATGATAATAGGGTCTTGTGCATGGCGGGGTTAAAACAAATGCAGCTGGGCAAAAGGCCGGGAATTCTCTCCCTTTCCAGGGTCTGTCGAATCGATCCTAAACACATGGATTCAGATGATATTTCCTTTAAGCTGGTGCCCAGGATAAATGCGGCCGGCAGGATATCCCATGCCAGAATTTGTGTCAGCCATTTGACGGCTGTAAACCTATATGAGGCCCAAACAACGGCCACTCTTCTGGATGAACTCAATCTTAAACGCCAGCAGATTGAACGGGAAATTGTATTGAATATTGAACACCGTATCGCAAGGGATCCTTCTCTTCTGGACAATCATTTGCTCTTGTTATGCGATTCAAGATGGAATCCATCGGTCCTGGGCATTGCGGCATCCAGGCTTTCCCGAAAATATGTCTGCCCGGTGGTTCTGCTGTCCCATTCAAAAGAAATGGCAATGGGCTCCTGTAGAAGCATCAACACCATCAATATCCACCAGGCACTTGTGAAAAATGGGCATTTACTTGAAAGCTTTGGAGGTCATACCATGGCAGCCGGTCTGACCCTTAAACGAGAGAATCTTGAAAAGCTTAAATCGGGCATCACCGGTTATTTAAGAGACCAATACAATGAGGATGATTTTTTAAAAACCCTTACCATTGATGCTATACTTGATATTGAAGATATAACCTTTGACCTGGCACAGGCCATTAACGGACTTCGGCCCTTTGGAATGGCAAACCTGGAACCTGTTTTTATGTGCAAACACCTTCGGGTGATTTCTTCGGTCATCATTGGCAACCTTCACCGCAAAATGATATTGCAAAGTACCTCTTCCCCTTCCGGCAATTGTGTTGAGGCCCTTCACTTTAATATCGGGAACACAAAAAATATGCCGGAATATTATGCTCAAATCGTTTTTAAGCTCAAAATCAATAAATTCAAACCCGGCACCGCTCAAATAATTATCGAAGACTTTTAGATTTTAACTTGAAAAAAGGCTGGATTTTATACTATAATACCAACTTAACATTTAATGATTTTTTTTGTTTACTTTAAGGACAAATCAATGGCCAAAATTTTTTATAACGGAAACAGGGAAGCCAAGCTTCTTTCGAAAATCGAATCCTCAAAAGAACGGGAAAGAATCAAAACCATCAATACCATCCGGGACAACATTGAAACCTTCAGCTCTAAAGTTTCCATGAAACTCATTGAATCAGGCCTCATTGAAACCGTCAGCAAATCCAGTATCGAAAACCAGATTGTCCGGTGTTTAGACACCCTGTGCAAGTCCGAGGATTTTGATATCGATTATATGGTTGCTCCCTTTAGAACCCTTATCTCCAATCCCAATATCGCCAGTCTTTATTTAACCGCCTTTGTGGTGGAAAAACTCCTGAATCACAAGGATGTTGTTGATGTGTACGGCAGTGATGAAGATATCTACTTTTGTATCCAAAAGCAACTGACTGCTCTCATGGCAGACGTATAACTCTTTCTATTTATGAATATGGGGATGTTTTCCATGTTTGTGGATATGTTCATGGCGGTGGACCTGGATCTCGTCATCGGTTAAAATTTTGCCCTTATCCATTGAATAAACTTTGTCTGTCACAGCGTTGAGAAAATCAAATTCATGAGAAATTACAAAATAGGTAATGTCCAAATGGTTTAAAATATGGATTAATTTTTTTTTAACCGCCGCATCCAACCCAGCTGTGGGTTCATCCAGCAGCAAAATTGCAGGAGACATGGCCAGAACAGCCGCCAGGGCCACCAATCTTTTTTGCCCCCCGCTTAACCGATGGGTCACACTTTGTTCAAATTCTTCAATACCCAAATTTTTAAGGATTTTTCTGGAGACATCGATGGCCTGTTGCCGGGAATATCCCAGGTTCAGGGGTCCAAAAGCCACATCATCTAAAACCGTGGGACAAAATAACTGATCATCGGAATCCTGGAATAAAAGCCCCACCCTGGAACGGATACGGGTAAAATCTTTTTCGGTTTCCACGGGATTCCCCAACACCTCGATAACGCCTATTTCAGGCTTACAAAGCCCCATAATGGTGTGAAGCAGTGTTGTTTTGCCACTGCCGTTGGGTGCCATCATTCCGATCCTGTCTCCTTGCTTTATATCCAAATTGAGGCAATCCAATACCTTATTTTCGGACCCAGGATAGGCAAATGTTATATTGGTAAGCTTGATAATGCTGGCAGTATCTGCTGGGTGTTTGCTGCCAATTATAGTCGTATTGGGTTGAGTCTTCGTGGGCGTAGTCATCATTAAATCCAAATTAGTTCCATTAGGACAAGCCCTGCGGCTAACAAAAGCATTACCCATAAAAACAAATAGTTTAATCCATTGGCCGGGTAGAAGTCAAGGGTATGAAATTTTTCTTGAAACCCACGGCAACGCATGGCCTGGTAAACCCGTTTTGCCCTCAAAGAGGCCCTGACAAAGAGCATGCCCGCAAGATAGGCATAGGTTTTATAAGAATGCAAATTGGTTCCCGGTTTAAAGCCTCGAAATTTTGCCGCTCTGAGCAATCGCGTATATTCGCCTTGAATCACGGCAATATACCGATAAGTCATGAGCATTAAAAATACAAGTTTGTCCGGCACTTTGAGCTGATGAAGACCGGATCCAAGAGAGGCTATGGGCATGGTGGCAACCAACGCGGAAAACATCAGTAGGATGGCAATGGACTTGAGGGTGATTTTGGCGCTGAGCAAAATTCCCTGGGAGGAGACCTGCAGCCACCCATACTCAAACACAATGTTTCCTTCAAATGTCAGGGGAAGAAAAATCCAGATCATCAACAGAAACCAGAACAGGGGAGACAGCCTTTTTCTCAAAGCTTTTATTGGCAACCGCGCCAACCCGGTTACCCCAAGGGCAATGATAAGATAGCCAAGGGCAATGATAAGATTATCACACAATGCCGCAGCAATGGACAGAAAACAAGCGGCCAGAATCCGAATTTTAGGGTCCAGTCTGTGGATGGGGGAGTTGCCGTCTGACAGGGTATTTTCAAGCATTGTGCCCCTTTCTTTTTCTTCGTTTAATCCAGGCTGCCGAAAATGCCAATCCAAAGATCAGGGCAATTCCTGCTGCAATCCTGGCCAGGGAAGGATTTTTTTCAAGGGATTGTTTTTCTGCCATCTTTTTTTCGATATTTTCAGGGGTGGGTTCCGCACTCAACTCATCCTTTGAGATAGTCCAATGACCCAAGTGGCCGGGTCCGGCATTCATCTCAATCATCAGGTCCGAATCCAGGGTTTTGGGAAGCGCAAAGGAATACCTGCCCTGGGCATCGGTGATTCCCTGGTGAACCAGAACTTTGTTTAGACCTGTCACCTTGATACTGCAATTTTTGGCCGGTTGATGGGATCCGAAACTGCCTTCCACATGGATACGCCCCTGTTCCACCCAGGCAAATACAATAACTTTGTGGGCCAGGGCAGATGTACTGGACATCATAAGAACCAGGGCAATAACGGGTATTATTTTTTTCATTTATTTTTCCACTTTATTTATTGATAATATTTCAGGATACACTTTTAAGAGAAAGGAAACACAAAACCCGGTGATGATCCCCTCAATTACCATCACCGGCAGGTGGGCGGAAATGATGGCAATACAGGTTTTTAAAAAATTTTCGTCGGTAAACCACAGGGCCATCCCCAGGAGCAAACAAGAAAATACAATTGAAAAAAAACCGGCACAAAAACCAGCAATAAAGGTCCGTCGTTCAGATTTGCCCACCATGGGCAAAAACAAATAATGCACCAAAACAGCTGGCAGGGCCATGATCACGGCATTAACACCCAGGGCGGTTAATCCGCCATATTGGAAAAATAAAGACTGCAGCAACAGGGCTGTCAGGATGGCAGGAAAGGCTGCCATCCCCAACAACAGCCCCACCACGCCGTTTAAAATTAAATGCACGCTCACAGGACCGATATTGACATGGATCAATGAGGCCACAAAAAAAGCAGATGCCAGAATTGCCACGTGAACCATCTGGTCATAATCAATTTTTTTTAACCCGATGGTTGTACCGACAATAGTAATTACAGCACCGGCTGCCAATACCTGTCCGGATAAAACACCTTCAGAAATATGCATAATTTTATTTTTCCTGCCACGCTTCAAACTTTACCCAAAGAACTGCCCCAAGCTCTATATCTTTTTTTTCACCATTGTGCATCATTTTTTTATCCGATGTGTTCAAGGCTGCAAAGCCCCACCACCCACAAACAGGTGCGCAATAAGAGAAAACCCCGTTTTGGTCTGCTTTTACGGTTTGGGTGACCATATAATCTGTGGGGGCAACAGCTGTTTTATGCTCATTATAAAATTCTACTTCAACCTCGGCATATGGAACGGGTTTTCCGTCCAGCTTAACAATCCCTTGGAAAAGATTTCCTGCATACAAACCAAAGGGCTTGGACAATGGGATAATCTCTGTTTTTAACCCGAGTTCTTCATCCCAACCCGTATCTCCTCCAAAGGCTGCCACAATGGTTTTTGTGGTGTGAATGATATAACAATCTTCAGCAGGTTCCCAATAGGCTGCAGGCTCCATGACAAAGGCATAGGCCCCGGGTCTTTTAACAGAATAATCCAGTGTCCAGCCGGGTTTGTCCATAACCGTTAAGGGCGAAAGATTCCCGGTAAGATCCTGTTTTTCCCCATCCTTAACCACATAAAAAGCCCTTGGCGCCGAAAGTTCCATGCCGATCCCTTCAAAGGGGTGGGAAAAGGAAAGGGACAATTGTATGTCCCGTTTATCCTCCTGCATAATCATATTGTCCGAAGGAATCACCATCCCGTAATGGGCGAAACAATTGCCGGTAAAAAGAAATACCAGGGCAACCGTCAATACAGCCGTGTCCATCCGTTTAAATTTCATTTGTTCTCCTTTAATAAGAAAAAAACCACAAAGGTTAAGACAAAATTGTCCAGGTTAACCTTCGTGGTTTTATTGATATCTTATTTTTTGATCCAGGCCCCTTGGGCATTCTGAATGAATTCACCGGGTATCGCCCTTTCTGCAAGGGTAATGGCCCGCCGCTTTTCCACCAGATCAAGGGAGGTGTTCTGCTGTTTTGCGATATGGGTGTAGATGGTTTTTCTGTCTTTGTTTTCATCTAATACAAGGGCCTCCTGACTCGTTTGCCCTGTGACAAAGGCAAGATATCCTTGATTGTTTTCTCCCACAATCCCTTTGGTCTTTAACTCAACAATGGCGGGCAGGCGCTGTTTCATTCGTTCTTTAATCCCGCTGGCCGTAGAAGTGCCAATCGTTACCAATATCCCCAAAAGAACCAGTATATTTACAATAAGTATTTTTTTATAATTCATTTTTCCTCCTAATCTTGTTTAATCTTATCTTCAGCAGCGTCAATATCATTGAAAAAATTATCCAAAGCCCTGTCTACTTTTACATTTACATCGATGGTGATGTGAATGGGTTTAATCTCAACGGGCTTGACCTCTACCTGGTGGCTGGACTGACAGCCTGCCAAGACAAACATAACAAGAAACATCGGTGTGAACCATAATCGTCGTGTCATACCCTCTCCTTTCATTAATTGAAAATATCATTTAGTTTATTACCAAATTTTAAGACCTGGTTAAAGGGAAGTTTTAAATTCACGTTCAGTTTAATTCCCTGGAATCTTGATCCGGGACTTGTTGCATCCACCCGAACAAAGGATCCGATTTCTTGTTGATACTCAAAGGGCAGCAGTTTGGCTGGCTTTCCATCCAGTTCCAACTTCATGTCCAGGGTATCCTCAAAGGTGTTCAATTCGAGTTTGGCCCATTGATAGTCAAAATCCTTCAGGGCCTCACGTGCCAGATCCAATTGGACAAATTCCGGTGTATCCATTGGAATACCAGCGGTGAGCGTTTTTGTGTTCTCGATCACTACCCTCCCCCCCTTTCCAGGCGTGGAAAACAAAAAACCCTTGTCAAAGGAAATATTGCCATCTGAATAGACCAGGGGGATTCTTCCGCTTAACCTGCCTTCTCCCTCTGCATGGAATGCGCCCATCTGTTTTAACAGGCTTGATAATTCCAGCCTGTCACAATAAAGGATCAAAGAAAGAACATTGTCTTTGCCCGGCAGGCGGATGGACTCGGTTGAGACCAAGCCGTTGCACCAGTTAAAGCGAAGGTTTTCAATATTGACGGATTTTCCATCTTCTATGCTGAACCGCGCCTTTGCAGTATCAAATTCAAACTGGTTGACTTTAACCTTGTCAATTGTCAGCACCTGGCCGGGGATTGATTCAGGTACCATGAGATCATTAAAATCAATGCTGCCAGCAATCCCCTTGAGGGAAAGATTCATCTCCGGAAAAAAAAGGTTTCCCCCATCCATGGTGACCGAAGCTCGGGACTTCACCCCATGGTGTTTATATTCGATTGTCCCCTTTGATGACACGTTTATCGAAGAATCCTCCCCCAGGGTGGTTAGCCTTGGCATTAATGTTTTTATGTGGGCCAGCATCAGCAAGAAGGGATCGATCACAAAATCGATCCTGACAGACGGGTCCGGCCCCCAAGCGCTGCCGTCAAACGCAAGGTTAAAGCCGTCTAAACCCTTTATCGACGCCTGACCCTCCACAGTGGCGCCCAAGATCTCACTTTGGGTGATACTCCCCGCAAGAGCGGCCGTAATTTTATTGTCATAGCTGATTTCATTGATCGAGAAAGACCCGGGGGTATTCTGATTTTTAAAGGGAAACACAAGGGGAAGCCTTACGTTGATGCCCATGGCCGCTATCTTGAACTCAGAAAAATCTATTTTGGCATCGTTTATTCTAGTATCCAAATGAATCAAGGGATCCATTTGTTTTGTGAACCCGGCTCTGCCCGTTAGATTGACCCCCATGATTTGTGCCTGGCTGGCTTTCGAGAAAAGTTTAATCCCGGACAAATCCGATTGTATGTCAAGATTGATCCCATTTCCTTTGTCTGAAAAATCCCCTTTGATCTTTGAGTTGAGTGAAAATTTTTTAACCAAAACCCGGTCTTTTCCTTGGGTTCCCATGAGATTTTGACACCCCAATAAAAAGCTACCGGTCTGCCGGGCCAGATCTCCTTTTAATGAAAATAAAAGCTGGGGATGGTCAAAGATCCACTGGGGGAAAGTGACCAGGGACATAGATTTTACGGCCTTATTTTTTAGTGTCAGATCAAAGGAAAGGGGAAAATTTTCTTTTTGAGCCAGGTTAAGATCAAAGCGCATCCCTATGTCCGGCGTAAGGGGACCGGCTATATCAAAGCTGCCTGTCGCTGTTGTTTTCCCGGCCTGGTTCCCCACAGAGGCCGTTAAATTTTTGATCCTTGTACCGGGAAACTTGGGAAAATCAAGCTTCACTTGAGACAGGGACAATTGCCAGTCGGCATCCATGGTTTTTAAAATATCAATATCCAAAGGGCCTGATACCCTAAAATTGCCAACTTCTGGAAAAAAGCCAGCCAGGACCTCCGGGTGAAAGGCAGTGGATTGGATTCTCACCATCTCTATACCAGACGTTAAGTCCCCTGTAATAAGCGTTTTAATGGTTTGGCCCAGGGGATAAAACCGAGCGTTCAGAACGACCTTTTTTTTGGGGGCGTCCAGGGAAGACAGAACCTCAAAGGGGATTAAAATTTTATCATCCAACCTTGTAATAGACAAGGTTGCGTCTTTTAACACCGCCTGGCTGGGCAAAAAATTCAAAACAGAGTCCAGGTTAACCAACATGGAATCAAGCGCATCCTTGTCCTTTCGGGCACTATCATCCCCTTGGACATGATTGATGTTACCGGGGAATTTTTCCCCGTTGATACGCAATTGGTTATCAGCATCCATCTTTGCATAAAGGGTCAGTCCGGAAATTGTTATTTTTTCAAGCTCAAAACTTTTTAAACCCTTGAGGTGATATTGAAAATCCAGAAGATCTGCAGACAGCATCTGCCCGATATGGATGCGGCTGACAAGGGTATGGGTCAACCCGATTTTTTCTATTTTGAATTCTATATCCGATGGGGCAAGCCCCAGGGGAAGCGTCTTTGGTATGTGTCGTTGAATTAAGGGATCAACAAGGATGGTCTCAACGAAAACTGGCAGGACAAGAAACATTGCCTGTCCCATGAGCAAAAAAACCAGGAACGATAAACACAAATATCCCAGCAAGCCTTTAAGTCGCATTTTTAATCTGAATGGTTAAAAACAGATCCCCCTTTTTATGATCTGGAAAGGTTCTTCCCATACCGGCCAGCCGAAGTCGTGTTCCTTTTTTAACACCGGGTGGAACCGTCACCTTGTACAAGGGTTTATAAAACCCCCAGGGAATACTAACCATTTTTTTGGTACCGGTCAACGCTTCCAAATAAGAGACTTCCATCTGGCCATAAAGATCAGGACCAATATCCATGGAGCGGGTCGAGATGACCTGGAGTTTAGGAGTGGTTTTTTTTCGGGTAAATTTATGGAGCTTTTCCTGGGTGCCGGTTTTGGGCAGTAGCTGATTCAATTTCACCAGGACAATACCGGCAATAAATCCTCCAATATGAGCCCACCAGGCAATGCCTGCCCCTGATCCACTGCCGGCGGCATTTAAAAACTGCATCGAAAACCAGAACCCTAGAAAAATAAAGGCGGGTATTTCAAGAATCCAGGGAATGATAATAATGGGAATTAAGGTCAAAATTTTGGATCTGGGGTACAAGAGAAAATATGCCCCCATAACCCCGGCAATGGCGCCGCTTGCCCCAATGGTCGGCGTAAGGGAGGTGGGGTTTAAAAGAAAATGGAAGCCGCCAGAAATAACGCCGGAGAGAATATAAAAACCAATGAATCTCACAGATCCGAAATGGGCTTCAATATTGTCCCCGAATATATATAAAAACCACATATTTCCCAAAAAATGCCAGAAACCACCATGAAAAAACATATAGGACAACAAGGAAAATGCTTTATTGAACAGGGAAAAATGCCGGGATAGATCCCAAACGGTATATTTCCCCGGCACCAAACCGTAGATATAAAAAACAGCTTCATTTTTCAACCCCAGTTGAAGTTGATATAAAAACACCAAAAGAGTGACCGCCATAATGGCATAGCAGGCAATGGGGATGCTGTTGGTGGGTTGGTTGTCCCGAAGGGGAATCATTTAATAACCTTAAGGCAATAGTGGGTTTCAATAAATTGCTTCAATGATTTTACAATCTCCATCACCCCGTCTTCAATGGTAAATGTTGTGGGATCCATCCCTTGGCGTAATTGGGTGAAAAGTGCTTGGTTCCCGGAATCCAACCCCAGGAGAAGTTTTATATAATCCAGCCATCCAAAATAGAGAAACTGGATCTTCTCTTTAGGAAGCCTGGCAATAAATGTTTTTGTTTTAAGGGGGAGTTCCCGGGCAATCAGCTCGATGGCCTCTTGTTTGGTTGTGGGGAAGGCCTTTTTAACACAAATGTTTGGAACAAGGTCTCGTATGGTTTTTTCTTCCGGAGAATCCAAAAACATCATATACACTACCGCTTCAAGAATGGATTTTACATCAAAATATATCCCGGGGTCAAGACTTGCCCGGGGCCCTGCCACATTTAAAATTTCAATTTGATTTTCCAGGATAAAAGAATGCAGAATAATGGCGGCTTCAAAGGAATCACTATCGGCAAGGTCAATATGGCAGTTGGGCTTTTGCGCCACATTTGCAAATATAAGTGTTAACTCAGATCCCTTGGTAAGTCGTCCCCTTGACAAGATGACAGTGCCATGAGAGTCCTGGATATTTCGCTTTGTCCGGCTGGGGTAATCCGCGGTGTCCATTTCCCTTAGTTGATATTTTAGGGACAATGGTCCTGATTCTGTTTTTCTCCCTTTGGGAATCCAGCCGCCATGGGGAATGCCTAATTTGATGGCAAGATCAATTGCGGCGCGATCAGCTCCTGTCTGCCCACCTGAAATAATTTTCTTTAACATATAAAAATCCTAGGGTTTATTTAAAAATTCCTTTTTTATAATACCAGTAAAGGGTATAAGTTCAATACTATTTTAAGTTTAACCTGGGATATAGTGTCGATCAAATGAATATACCTTCCAAAGAGGAATGTTTCCAGCTAATCCATAGGATGGATATGATGGATCACATCATTGACCATTCCATCATGGTCAGCAATGTGGCGTTGTGTCTTTGCCGGTTCCTGGGGGAAAAATTTCCCCTTAATATTGCAGAGGTTCGTTCTGCCGCCCTTCTCCACGATATCACCAAGACAAGAAGTTTTACCACAGGCGAAGTGCATTCTGAAACCGGCGGTCTTCTCCTTACGGAGATGGGATATCCTGAAATTGGAGATATTATCCGCCAACATGTTATGCTGGATACCTGCACCCTTGAAGCCCCAGTATCGGAACCAGAAATTGTCAATTATGCCGATAAAAGGGTTTTACATGATCAGGTTGTTTCCCTGGAAAAACGCTTGGAATATATTAAAGTCAGATATGGGTCCAAACCCGAATTCAAAGATCGGATTCAACTCATGTGGACAAAAACCGTGGTGCTTGAACAAAAGCTGTTCAAACAACTCCCTTTTGAACCAGCCCAGTTATCGGATTTGGTATTGCCCGTGATTAAGAAAGATGGTTAAAACCTGGTGGCACAAGCGTCCAGTTCACTGATAATAAAGGAAATTTTATTTTTTAATTTGCGAATCTTTTCCTGCTGAGTGATTTTCTCACTTTGTTTCAAGGAAAAGAGTATTTCCATATCTTCATTTAAAGACGCGTACAAGGCAAACCGCTGATGAATTTTGTCCTTAAAATCCCTGGTGACAGCCTGGATCAGGGGCATGAAATAAAGAGTATTCAATTGATCATGATATTCGTTTATCTGGTGCTGAATGGATATAAGGCTTTCTCGTTTGATTCTTAGGGCAGCCTTGTCAAATCCAGGCGTAAAAGAAAAGCGAGACTGTTTATTCAACAAAGAGGAAATGAACTGGGCAATGGATTGAAGTCCCAAGCCTGTTAAGGCATTGGTTCGCATTTTAGTGGTATATTGTGGTGTAAACATGGTTTCAGGCAGTTCCAGCCCCAAAATTTTTTTAATTCCCTGGATATCCACCGCCTTGATGAACCCGGGATCTTTTTTTAACAATTGGTCTGACACTTGTTGGGAAAATTGGGTGGATAAAAAATCATTTTCCAGGTCCTTATTTTCCGGGTTCTGGGGATACCTTAATTTTAAAAAATCGATCTGGTAGGAATTGAGCAGAGATTGGAAATAAGCGAAGATTCTGTTCTCCTGGGCTTCAATCAATTTTTTTAGTTCCGGAACGATCTGTTCCAGGGTGAATAAATCAATTTTTTGTTTAAAGTCCTGGAACATCAGGTATAAAATTTGTTTAAAACCCGATTCTTTGATCAAGGATCGATAGGGGGTTGCATCAATGGGCGTCTGCTGTATAAAATCTCGGACCTGTTGACCGATATGAATTGAATCCCGGGCAAATACTTTTTTTAAATTTAGCTGAATCTCTTTTATCAGGCCTCCCACAGCTCCTTGGATTGAATTGTCCACAATGGACTTGAGTCGGGATGCATTTTCACTGATTTCCTTCAGGTGGCCCCTGGTTTTTTTTTCACCCTCCATGTCCGCACAAAGAACCTCAAAAACGATATCTGCCTTTTTGTTCATTTCATCTGCCATCATCCTGATTCGTTCCAAGGGATTGGACAACAGCAGATCAAAATAATTTTTTTCCAATAAATACGCCAGTTCTTGATGAAAGGAAAGGCTGTTGGCATTGCAGTAATCCATCATTTTTTTATCTTCTACCCAAAGATTTAGCCGTTTGGCATCCCTTTTGGGCAGGCGGGACCCGATGGCCTGGAAGAGGGTCAATAAAGCTGAAAATGAATACACCAAAGGTTCCGGGGTCAAAAATTCAAGCTCATGGCGAATTCTCGATTCAATATGAACCAGATCTGCAAGATTCTCGTGTTCAGTTAAATCGCAATTGTTGACAAACAATATATTTTCAATCAGCCCGAGTTGTTTTATGATTTTTAAAAACCCCATGTCCGATTGGCGAAGACCGATTCTGGAGCTGATACAATAGACAATGAGATTGGCTGATTCCATATAGTTGATAATCTGACCCAGCTGGGCCGGATCAGTTGAGTCCGCCCCCTGACAATCTGCAATTTCAACATTGGGGTCAATGGTCTTGCCAAAAACGCTCAGGCAGATATCTTTGACATAAAATGCCATGGCAGGATTGGATGTGAAGGACTTGTAGTCTTCAAATGATTTGGATGAAAATAAAATCGTCCTCCGGTCTGCACCGACAATATCCTTGCATGCCCCGTATCCGTCAAGGGCATTTCGGATCAAAAGGGTTTCAGGCCGTATGCCGGCACTTGTGATGGGAAAGCGTTTAACAAGGGTGTTATATACCCCTTCCAGATAGGCCCGGTCTTTTTTTCGTCTCAGATCAAAGGTGTCAATGATACCAAGTCCCTGCCCCTCATCTGGGAACAGATCCAATGTTTTTTTAATGGCCCTGTTTATGTCATCCCAGGATTTGAGCGTAAGGGCGGCTTCATTTTTTTTACCCTTACGGATTCGCGTGGTAATGGAGGTCACAACCCCTGCCCCTCTTTTTACCAGTTCTTTGCCGGTCAGAGAATTTATAAAGGTGCTTTTCCCGGATTTAATCACCCCGACAACGGCAATCTTGATAAGGCCTGACTGAATATGGAGGGGTATTTGTCGGCAATTTTCGCGATAGATTGCCAGAAAATCATTCTCCCCTGGGGATATTTCTTCCATCATCTCAATCACATCGAGGGTCTCTGTGATAATAGCGTCCATGGTCTGTGAATGGGGGATTTCTATTGTCATAATAGGGGTGGGGGAGTCAATAAATAAGCATCATTGCACTTTCATATTTAACATCCGGTTTGGTTGAAAACAAAAGATCCTTTGAAAGGTCACAGGTGAGCCATGCGCTGTCATGGAGTTCATTATCCAGCTGCAACGGACCCCAGCCGGCGCACCCCAGTATGATCATAAACCATTTCGGTCCTTCCTGGACGGCAATGGCTTCTAAAATATCCCTGGAATTGCTCAGATGAAGCCAGTCGTTTACCCGAAGACTTTCGTTCCAAGTGAAAGGAGGTCCATGTAGCACAAAAACACCACTGGGCTGAACAGGTCCTCCAAGATAGATATTCAATTTATCCACGCTGGCATTGCAGTCTATGTTCAGATCTTCAAACAATTCCCTGCCCGTAAGCAGGGGATGAACTTTATTGACAATAAATCCCAAAGCGCCTGAATCGTTGTGCTCGCACATGCAGGTCACTGTCTGGGAAAAATTGGGATCTGGAAGCCCCGGCATTGCCAGAAGAAACTTGCCCTTCACGCTTTCAATAAGTTCATCACTCATACGTCCGCTCCGTATTTATCCGTACATTCCAATTCCTGTACACGTATATCAGATAATTGCGTAATCTTAAATATTTTTGATTGATTTGCAATACTTTTATTCTGTAAGACAAGATTTTTGAAAGATTACACAAACCTGTGATAAATTTTTATGGCGTATCCTCTTTTCGACCATATACATCATCAAACCGGACAATATCATCTTCCCCCAGATAAGCGCCGGACTGCACCTCAATCAATTCCAGGGGAATAGTTCCGGGATTTTCCAATCGGTGAACCGTGCCAAGGGAAATATAGGTGGACTCATTTTCCAGGAGCATAATTTCCTGATCCCCCTTGGTTACAATTGCCGTACCCGAGACCACGGTCCAGTGTTCTGCACGGTGGTAATGCTTTTGCAAAGAAAGCTTTGCACCGGGCTTGACCGTGATGCGTTTCACCTGATAGCGCTGGGACTGGTCAATGGTTTCATAATTACCCCAAGGGCGGTAAACCTTTCGGTGAGTGACAGATTCTTCTCTTTGCTTGGCCTTGAGCTGAAAAACAATTTTTTTAACCTCCTGGACCCGGTCCCTGGGAGCGACCAGAACGGCATCGGAGGTTTCAACGATGACAAATTTTTCAAGGCCAACCGCAGCCACCAGCCGGCTTTCTGAATGGATATAGGAATCCTTCACATCCTGGGTTAAAATGTCCCCCTTGAGCACATTGCGCTCTGCATCCTTGCTACCTGTCTGCCACAGGGCGTCAAAGGACCCCAGATCGTTCCAGCCAGCATCCAGGGAAATCATAATCCCTTTATCTGTTTTTTCCATGATGGCATAGTCAATGGAATCCGAGTTGATCTTTTCAAAGAGTTCCCTGTTAATTCTAAAAAAATCAAGGTCCTGTGTTCCAGATGCAATCACCTGTCGGCACAGATTGAGCATGTCCGGGGCGTATCGCTCCAGTTCATCAATAATGACAGATGCCTTGAACATAAACATGCCCGAATTCCAGCAGTATTCTTTTGATGCAACATACTCTTGGGCAAGTGTGTGATCTGGCTTTTCCACAAAGCACTCAATCTCACAGGCTTTGGAAGCGCTGTCAACCCTCTTTCCCTTTTTAATATAGCCATAACCGGTTTCAGGTGATGCCGGGACAATTCCGAATGTGATTAAAAAGCCTTGTTCAGCCAAGGCTTTTCCCTGGGATATTTTTTCATGGAAATGAGGGATATTTTCAATGACGTGGTCTGCCGGCAGGACCAGCATAATCGGGTCTTCTTCTTTCTCAAGTAGTTTTACGGCTGCAAGGGCAATGGCAGGGGCGGTATTCCTTCCGATCGGTTCCAGAATAATAGAATGGGGTTCAATTTTGATCTGCTGTAATTGTTCGGCGGTCATAAACCGATGGACCTCATTGCATACCACCACAGGGGCTGCCAGCTGATCAAGGTTCTCAAGCCGCATCAGCGTATTTTGCAGCATGGTATTTTCATTATAGATATCAATCAATTGTTTGGGATACAGTTCTCTGGAAAGCGGCCATAACCGAGTACCTGATCCACCTGCCAAGATTATTGGAACAATCATAAATACTCCTTTAAAAAAATAAATGGCATTTAATATGCCCCTTAAAAATACGTACTATAATTATAGGTGTGCCTGACAAAAATCATAGCCGGACCTGTTTATTTTTCTGCGGCGTAAAGATTGATGCACAAGCCCTTTTCGACTTCATACCGTTTAAAGGAGTTCAGGGTAAACCCACAGGTCGAAAGCCAGCCGTTGATCTGTTGTTTTTCAAAGCCCAACCAGGATCCACCAATGATTTCCTTGATATTTTCCTGGTCATGTTTTTCAAAGTCTGCCAGTAAAAAAAGTCCCCCAGGTTTAAGCACCCGAAAAACTTCATGTATGGATTTTTCCGGTTCAAAAATATGGTAGAGCACCATACTCATGATCACAATATTCACCTCCTGATCCTTCATGGGAAGGTTTTCAAGCTCTCCCAAACGAAGGTCAATGGCTTTCAGGCCGGGCAATTTTATTCGGGCCTGTTCGAGCATTTCCGGAGAACTATCCACACCAATGAGCTTTTTTTTGTTCTCCGGAAAAAGACTGCCCAGCATTTCTCCGGTTCCGCAGCCCAAATCTGCAACCTTGTCCCCCAGGGCCATTTGTTTTAAAACCCCATTCAAATCAAAATTTCCCAGAACTTCCTTTTTTAACCGATCCCATTGGGGGGCCACGGTTCTAAAGAACCTTTTGGTTCTGTTTTTTCGAAGGGTAATGCTTTGTTTTGCCCGTTGAAGATCCATCACACAGATCGTCTCTTGTTCAAGGCGGGAACAGGCCAGGTTGATCAAGGATAAAGAGTCCCCGGCCTTATTGGCGGCGTAATAGATAAAACTGCCATCTTTTCGTAACACCAGTAACCCCGCTTCCAACAAAATTTTCAAATGGCGGGAAACCCCGGACTGAATCATGTCAACAATGGAAACAATCTCATTTACGTTGAGTTCATACTGATAAAGAATATTTAATAACCGGAGCCGTGTAAGGTCAGAAAGTGCTTTGAACTGTTTAATAATTTCCATAAAATTTT
>CAYWNB010000038.1:0-1097 GCA_964459195.1 uncultured Desulfobacula sp. | reverse complement strand
GGATCTGTTATTTAACGGACAAGACCGGGCATTCAGCTTGGAGTATAACGGCCTGGGCCGTTGATCCAAAAAGAAGCTTGCCCACCTTGGACCGGCTTTTTACCCCAATAATAATTTCATCAACCCCTTTTTCAATGGCAAAATTAACAAGGTCTTCTCCGGGCTCAAGCCCTCTGATCAAGAGATGCGTTTTGCAGGTGATGCCGTTTTCATCAAAATGTTTTTTGGCTTTTTCCAGGTTTTCTTCAGCAGTTTGAACCTTTGACTGTTCGGACTTTCCTCCTCCAACCATTGAGGTGACAATCAGCACTTCCCCTTTAAACGCCTTTGCATGGGTCAGGGCAATCTTCAATAGATCTTTTCCAACATTAACGCCCTTGTATCCAACCAGAATTTTCATGTTTTCCCCTCTTTTTTAGTATCAATGGATATAAAATTTAAACAGACGTAATGATACATAAAAGATTTAAACGCCATTCACAAGGGGAAAAAATGCAAGTCATGAAAGATAAAATAATTTGAGTCCAAATGTATTCACCAATATCATCAGCTTGTATGCCTCCCGGAAAGACTACAAAATCGTCCTTGACAAATGTGATGCTCACCTTCAAATGGTAAAGGACAATCCTGTTGTCACCTCCATCATATTAAACCTGAAGGCCGGCTGGAAAATCGCAGTGTTGAGATCATAGTGGGCGACAAGTAAGATATTTCTCCATGGCAATTGACTTTTAAATTTCCGATCCGTATATTTTGTGCAATATTTTTGATAAAATACGCATAATCACATAAAAGGGAAACAATGAAACCTATTGGTATTTTAATAATCGGATGTATGATGTTTTTTTCCTGTGCAGGCCAACGGCCGGAAAACTTAGGGATACAAAATGATCAGCTGACAGGATGTCCGGGAAAGCCCAATTGTGTCAGCAGCCAGGATGAAGATGAAAATCACTTTCTTCAGGTCTTCAGGTACCAAGGAGAAAAAGAGGCGGCCTTCAAGAGATTAAAAGAAATCATCACCTCATTGGATGGAATGACTCTCATTACGGAAAACGACAATTATCTGCATATTGAATGCAAATCAGCCATCATGG
>CAYWNB010000037.1:13081-22092 GCA_964459195.1 uncultured Desulfobacula sp. | reverse complement strand
TTTCAAGGCCGTTAAAAAAGTAACCGATTTCAAATGCAGCTGTTTCAGGGGCATCAGACCCATGGACCACATTTTTTTCAATATCCGTTGCAAAATCTTTCCGGATGGTGCCTTCGTCGGCATCTTTAAAATTGGTGGCACCCATGAGTTTTCTATTTCGTGCGATAACGTCATCCCCTTCAAGGACCATGACAACAATGGGGCCTGATGTCATGAAATCGGTGAGGCTGTCAAAAAAAGGCCGTTCCTTGTGAACCGCGTAAAAACCCTGGGCCTGGGGTTTGGACAATTGGATCATTTTCATTGCGGCGATTTTAATCCCTTCTGTTTCAAACCGTTTGATCACTTCACCGATAACATCCTTTTGAACCCCATCGGGTTTGATAATTGAGAGTGTTCTTTCCATGTTTATTTCCTTTTATTTATTATTAACTGGTTTTTATTAATTGTTTTTTTTAAAATGGGCTTGAAAAATAGCACAACACCATATTATAAGTCAATCTTTATGCGAGGGGCTGCAAGGGAAGTCAATCGCGGTTGAATGAACAGGAAAATAGGATGTACACGGGTGAAAAATATTCTGAAAATTGGGGTGACAGGATCCGCTGGCTCCGGTAAAAGCCTGGTCTGCCAGGGGCTTGAAACTTTTGGGCTTGTGACCTTTGATTGTGACCTTATTGCCCGGCAGATAGTTGAGCCCGGGCAAAAAGCCTATGAAGGGGTGGTGTCTTGTTTCGGACCGGATGTGGTCAAACCAGACAAAACCCTTGACAGGGCAAGACTGCGAAATATGATGGTGAACCGTCCTGATTTGCGACGGCAGCTGGAGGCCTTGCTTCATCCCCTTATTATCGCGCAGATGGTGTTGCAGATGGAAACCGCTGTTTATGATAGAGAGCCTGCCTGTGCTGTGGAGGTTCCGCTGTTGTTTGAGTTGGGAATGGCGGCCAAATTTGATGTGACGGTGGTGGTGGTGGCAAACCGGGAAGTTTTGGTGGCGCGTATTTCCAATAGAGATAAGGTGTTAGCGGAAAGTGCTGAAAAGATGCTGGCGTTGCAAATGGCCCAGGAAGAAAAAATAAACCAGGCAGATCATGTGATTGAAAATAATGGAAACCCGGGTGAACTCTTTGAATCTGTTGAAAAATTTTACATCAAAATTAAAAAAGAATTCTTGACAATAAAATCATAATATTTTAATTATCCTAACAGCAATACAATAAATTTAGATTATCTGTCTATTTTTCCAACAAAGTACCTAAGTTTTCCAAAAATTACCGAGGTTTCCAGATTATCAAAATCATAAAGGTATTCCTTAAACAAACAACATCCTAAACAAACCAACCCTACAATAAATCAATGAAAAACAAACCAAAGAGAAAGTAACCGGGAGATCGAATGAATCTTGTAGACCTTAATAAAATGAAGATAAGTGAACTGTCAAAGCTTGCAAAAGAATTTAAAATTCAGGGATTTGGCGGTTTAAAAAAACAAGATTTGATCTTTGCTTTGCTCCAGGCCAGTGTTGAAGAAAGCGGTCAGGTTTACGGAGAGGGCACCCTTGAAATTCTTCCGGACGGATTTGGTTTCTTAAGGGCGGCCGGTTACAATTATCTTCCCGGTCCCGATGATATTTATGTGTCACCTTCCCAGATTCGGCGGTTTAACCTGAGAACCGGAGACACTGTTTCAGGCCAGGTACGCCAGCCAAAAGATTCCGAGAGATATTTTGCCCTGCTCAAAGTGGAGGCGGTGAATTTTCAGAATCCGGATCTTGCTGCCGAGACCATTTTGTTTGATAACCTGCTGCCCCTTTACCCCGAACGGAAGATGATGCTTGAGGCGGAATCAGATAATTATTCCATGCGGGTGCTGGATATGATGTGTCCCATCGGATTCGGTCAAAGGGGGTTGATTGTGTCACCGCCCAAGGCGGGTAAAACCATGCTGTTGCAGAATATTGCCAACTCCATGATCAAGGCTCACAAGGATATTATCCCTATGATCGTTCTCATTGACGAACGGCCGGAAGAGGTAACCGATATGGCCCGTTCCGTTGATGCCGAAGTGGTGAGTTCGACCTTTGACGAACCTGCTGAACGTCATGTTCAGGTGGCGGAGATGGTTATTGAAAAAGCCAAACGGATTGTGGAGCAGGGCCATGATGTGGTCATTCTTCTGGACAGTATCACGCGTCTGGCACGTGCCTACAACTCTGTGATGCCACCCTCGGGTAAAATTCTTTCCGGTGGGGTGGATTCCAATGCCCTTGACCGGCCCAAACGGTTTTTCGGTGCTGCCCGTAATATCGAAGATGGCGGCAGCCTGACCATTATTGCGACGGCTCTGGTTGATACGGGCAGTCGGATGGATGAGGTTATTTTTGAAGAATTTAAGGGAACGGGCAACCTGGAGTTGGTCCTGGACAGAAAACTTGCGGACAAAAGAATTTATCCGGCCATTGATATGAACAAGTCTGGCACCCGAAAAGAGGAACTGCTGCTGGATCCAGCGGTTTTGAATCGGGTCTGGATCTTGAGAAAATTGTTGTCAAGTTTAAATTCTGTGGATGCCATGCAGTTTTTACTTGAAAAAATGAAAGGAACAAAGGATAATGCTGAGTTCCTTGATTTGATGAATTCATAAGATAAGATAGGATTTGTATCTATTATTTTTAATAAAGACCCTTGGATAAGGGTTGGTAAGGAGTTTTACAGAAAATGAAAAAAGAAATACATCCCAAGTACACAAATACAACGGCTTCTTGTGCATGCGGTGCAACATTTGAGGTGGGATCCACAAGAGAAAATATCAAGGTTGAAATTTGTTCCCAGTGCCATCCGTTTTTTACGGGTAAGCAAAAATTGGTCGACTCTGCTGGTAGAATTGACCGCTTTAAAAAGAAATATGCAGGGTTTGACGCGACTAAACTCGTTTAAAGGCGAAAACAATCCAGAAAACCGAAGAAGGGGGCTTATTTAAAGTGCCCCTTTTGCGTTTGTAAATAGGGTTGATACAATATGATTCATAAATTAAAAGGCATTGAAGAGCGATTCATCAAGGTGGAGCAGCTGTTGAGTGACCCCAGTGTTCTTGGTGATCAGAAAAAATATCAGGAGTACCTAAAAGAGCATGGAGAGCTTAACAAAATTGTTCCAGTTTTCAGGGAATATGAAGGGTTTTTAGGCGAACTTGCGGAAGCAAAAGAATTTTTGCGGGATGATGATCCTGATATCCGCAGTATGGCAAAAGAAGAGATTCCCAGTCTTGAAGCTCAGATTGCTGATTTGAACGTACAGATCAATCTTCTTTTAATACCCAAAGATCCCAGGGATGCAAAGAATGTCCTCCTTGAAATCAGGGCGGGTACTGGCGGGGAAGAAGCTGGTCTTTTTGCTGGGGATCTTTTTAGAATGTATTCCCGGTATGCGGAGTCAAAATCTTGGAAAGTTGAAATTGTTGAAAAAAATGGTTCCAATTCTGGCGGGTTCAAGGAAGTGGTTGCCCTTATCCGGGGGAAAGGCGTTTTTTCCAGTTTTAAATATGAGAGCGGCACCCATAGGGTACAGCGGGTGCCGAGCACCGAGACCCAGGGGCGGGTCCATACCTCTGCTGTGACCGTGGCCGTTCTCTGCGAGGCCGAGGATGTTGATGTTGACATTAGCCCGTCCGATATCAAGGTGGATGTGTTCCGGGCATCGGGTCCTGGCGGTCAGTCGGTTAATACCACGGACTCTGCTGTCAGAATTACCCATCTCCCCACGGGGGTGGTGGCCACCTGCCAGGATGAAAAATCCCAGCACAAAAACAAAGAAAAGGCCATGGGAGTTCTTAAGTCCCGTGTTTTGGACGCAAAAATAAGAGAAGAAGACGCAAAAAGGGCTGCCGATCGGAAGGGCCAGGTGGGTACAGGGGACCGGAGCGGCAGGATCAGAACTTATAATTATCCCCAGGGCAGGATGACAGATCATCGAGTTGGACTCACCCTTTACCGGCTGGACAGCATTATGGAAGGGGATATTCAAGAAATTGTCGATGAACTTACAGCCTATAACCAGGCCCAGTCATTAAAAGATATGGGTTAACGCTCATTGACTGACTGGACCATCATCAAGCTTCTCGTCTGGACAGAATCCTATTTTAAAGACCATTGCATAGACAGCCCCAGGTTCACCGCCGAGATTCTTCTTGGTTTCAGCCTTGGTATTCGGCGTTTGGATCTTTATCTTCAGCATGACAGACCCCTGGAAAAAAATGAGCTTACCCGGTTTAAAGCCTTGATCAAGCGGCGAATCGGGCGGGAACCGGTTGCCTATATTACCGGCGAAAAAGGCTTTTATGAATCCGATTTTCAGGTTAAAAAAGGGGTGTTGATCCCGAGGCCTGATACCGAGGTGATGGTTGAAACAGCCATTGGCCTTTTGGGGAGCGGTAAAGCTGTCGCCGGGAAAAAAAAGGTACTGGAGCTTGGGGTGGGATCGGGTGCTATTGTGATATCCTTGGCCAAGGCCTGCCCCGGGCATGTCTATTTCGGCTGCGACTTATCTCCTGTCGCCCTGGAGACAGCAAAACAAAATGCTGTCTGCCTGGCCGAAACCCCCATTCGATTTTTTCAGGGGTCCTGGCTGGATGCCGTTAACCCTAAGGAATCATTTGATCTGATTTTATCCAATCCTCCTTATATCCCCACACGAGACATCCAAGACCTGGCATTTGAGATAAAACTTCATGAACCCTTGCTGGCCCTGGATGGCGGTGGGGACGGGCTTGATTCTATCCGGGAAATATTGGATAAGGCAAGGGCATGTCTTATGCCCGGGGGAACGCTTCTTATTGAGATGGGGTTTGACCAGCGAGAGGGGGTGGCAGCTATTGTCGAGACTTTTTTTGAATATGAAATCATTGAATTTATAAAAGATCTGGCCGGACATACCCGGCTGGTAGCTGTCAGGAAGATGGGTTAAAAAATGAATTGATTATCCTGTCCGTATTTGATATATAAATCTGGATTTTGTTTTAACGAGTAAAAACGCACATCCATGGACCTGGAATCAGGTGCTTTTAATCGAGTCGATTTTGGGAATGAAGTGGGTGAAGGTAGCAAAAACCATTAATTTAATTTGGAGAACAAATGGCTTACATTACAATCAGAGAACTTTTGGAAGCAGGTGTTCATTTCGGACATCAGACAAAACGATGGAACCCAAAGATGAAGAAATATATCTTTGGTGCAAGAAACGGTATTTACATCATAGATCTTCAGCAGACAGTAAAAATGTATAGAAAAGCCCATGATTTTATCAAAGGGGTTGCCGCAGAAGGGAAGGATATTCTTTTCGTGGGCACCAAAAAACAGGCATCTGAATCCATTTATGAAGAAGCCAACCGTTCTGAGTCTTTTTATGTTGAAAACAGATGGCTGGGCGGGATGTTGACCAACTTCCAGACCATTAAGAATAATATTACCCGGTTTCATTTTTTGACGTCCCTTGAAAATGACGGAAGCCTTGAGAATTATCCCAAGAAAGAACAGGCCAAAATGCTCAAGGATAAAGCAAAACTTGAGTTTTCCATTGGTGGTATCAGCACCATGAAACGCCTGCCCGGTGCTATTTTTATCATTGATCCTAAAAATGAAGCCATTGCTATTAAAGAGGGAAAACGTCTGGGAATTCCGATTGTTGCTGTTGTCGATACCAATTGTGACCCCGATGATATCGATTTTGTTATCCCGGGTAATGACGATGCCATCAGATCTATCCGTTTGTTTGCCTCCCGTATTGCCGATGCCACCATTGAAGGTCACCAGATTTATCAGGAACGGCAGAATGCTGAATCTGATAAGGGTGAAGTAGAAGGTCGGCCAGCTGAAAAACTTGAGGAAAAAGTGGGTGTTGAAGTGCTCTCAGATGGTACAGACGGCCCCGTGGTTGAAAAAATTATTCGAAAAACCGCACCGGTTGAAGCAGCAGTAGCAGTTGAAGAAACAGCAGCAGCAGTTGAAACAGTTGGAGCAACAGAGGCAGCAGCAGTTGAAGAAGTGGCTGTTGAAGCTATTGATGCAACGATTGATGCAACGATTGATGCAACGATTGATGCAACGATTGATACAGCTATTGAATCAACAAAAGAAGTGACTGAATAAGATAATTAAGGAGCAAAATAAAATGGTGGAAATTTCTGCAGCAATGGTAAAAGAGCTTCGGGCTGCGACCGGATCCGGTATCATGGATTGTAAACGGGTCCTTGCTGAAGCAGAGGGCGATTATGAAACGGCAGTGGATCTTTTGAGAAAAAAAGGGCTTGCCAAGGCAGCAAAAAGGGCAGGGCGTTCTACATCTGAAGGCCTTATCTATTCTTATATCCATACCGGCTCAAAACTGGGTGTTCTTGTTGAAGTGAATTGCGAATCCGATTTTGTGGCTAAAACAGAAGATTTTGAAGCGTTTGTAAAAAATGTTGCCATGCATATTGCCGCTGCAAATCCAGTGGGTCTGGCTTCCGAGGATGTGGATCCGGCAATTATTGAAAAAGAGAGGGAAATTTATACCGCCCAGATGCTTGAAGAGGGAAAGCCTGAAAAGATGATTGCTAAAATTGTAGATGGTAAAATTGAAAAATTTTACAAAGAGGTCTGCCTGATGAGCCAGCAATATGTCAAAGACCCCCAGAAAACCATTACAGATGTCCTCAAAGAAACCATTGCAAAAATCGGCGAAAATATTCAGATTAAAAGATTTGTGCGTTTCCAAATAGGAGAATAAATCTTGGAGAAAAAGCCTGAGTTTGAAAGGATTCTGATTAAACTGAGTGGCGAAGCCCTGATGGGAAATCAGGGCTTTGGCATCACCCCTGAAATGATTCATTATGTGGCCGAAGAAATTGCCAAGGTCTATCGACTTGATGTTGAAATATCGGTGGTTGTGGGCGGCGGGAATATTTTCAGGGGCGTTGCCGGCAGTTCTGCGGGTATGGACAGGACTTCTGCTGATAACATGGGAATGCTTGCAACCGTGATCAACAGTCTGGCCCTTTGTGATGCACTGGAAAAATGCGGGGTGCCCACCCGGGTTCAGTCTGCCATTAGAATGGACAAAATTGCAGAGCCGTTTATCCGGAGAAAGGCCATCCGTCATCTTGAAAAAGGCCGGGTGGTTATTTTTGCTGCAGGGACGGGCAACCCCTACTTTACAACAGATACAGCTGCTGTGTTACGGGGTCATGAAACCCGGGCTCAGATTCTTTTTAAGGCAACCCAGGTGGATGGTGTCTATGACAAGGACCCCGTGGTCCATGATGATGCAGTTCGTTTCGATGAACTCTCCTATATGCGGATTATTGAAAAACAATTGCATGTAATGGATATGACCGCCATCTCCCTTGCCATGGAACATGATCTTCCCCTCCAGGTGTTTGACCTTCACAAGGCCGACAATATTTATAAGGCTGTCTTGGGTGAGGATATCGGTACCCGGATATATAATAAATAAGTTCACCCCAAGAACTATTATCAGTGAAATGTGACTGTTTTTCTGATAATAGTTCTTGCTGGTAGTTATTACCTATTATTATAGGATGCATTGTTATGATAAATGAAGTGCTCGAAGAAACCAAAGACAGGATGGGAAAATCTGAAAACGCGTTTGAAAAGGAATTGACAAAGGTTCGTACTGGTAGAGCATCTCAGGCAATCCTTGACGGGGTGAGAGTCGATTATTATGGCGTACAGACCCTTCTTCCCCAGATGGCCACTGTGTCCATTCCAGAAAGTCGGTTGATAACGGTTAAACCCTGGGATATAAGTGTTATCAATGAGGTTGAAAAGGCGATTCATAAGGCAAACCTGGGCCTTACCCCTTCCAATGACGGCAAATTAATTCGGATTTCCATCCCCCCCCTGACGGAAGACCGAAGACGAGAAATTGCCAAAAGTGCTTCCAAAATTTGCGAAGACTATAAAGTCGCTGTCCGGAATATCAGAAGGGATTCCAATGAAATGCTCAAGGATCTTCAACGAGAAGGAGATATTTCTGAGGATGACAGTTTTAAGGGTCAAAAACAGGTCCAGGATTTGACCGATGTATATATTAAAAAATTAGACAATATTTTTGCTGCCAAAGAAAAGGAAATCCTTGAAGTCTGAGACCATACAGGCTGAGAGGCTTGATCCAGGAAAGCTCCCTTTTCACGTTGCCATGATAATGGACGGCAATGGCCGTTGGGCCAAAAAACGGCTGATGAACCGTGTTAAAGGCCATGAACGAGGGTCTCAGACGGTTCGCTCTATTGTAACGGCCGCAAGGGAGCTTGGTATTGGAATGCTTACCTTGTTTGCGTTTTCTACTGAAAACTGGGAACGGCCAAAGATCGAAGTTTCGGCATTGATGCTGTTGTTAAAGCGATTTCTGGTCTCTGAACGGGATGAGCTGATGACCCGGGGTGTTCGGCTGAACATATTGGGGCACCCAAAAAAGCTGCCTGAAGATGTCCGGCGAGAAGCTGATAAAACCGTGGAGATGACTCGCAATAATCAGGGCATGGTATTAAATTTGGCCCTGAGCTACGGCAGCCGCCAGGAGATTACCGATGGGGTTCAAACCCTTGCCCAAAAAATAGAAACCGGCCTCATTCAACCCCAGGACATCAATGAAGAAATGATTTCCGATCATCTATATACCCGGCAGATGCCGGATCCTGATTTGATCGTCAGAACCAGCGGGGAATTTCGACTCAGCAATTTTATGCTGTGGCAGGCCGCCTATTCAGAGCTGTTTATCACCCAGACCCTGTGGCCGGATTTTACAAGAGAAGAATTTATTGAGATTTTAATAAACTTTCAAAAAAGGGACCGACGGTTCGGTCAAGTAAAATGCAGCACCTTAAACGATGGCTCACCGCAATAATACTTGGCCCCCTTGTTTTATGGATTCTCATACGAGGAAATACCCTTCTATTGGCTGTTATGGTGTCAACCGTGGCCATGGCATCTGTCCGGGAATACCTGCGGATTG
>CAYWNB010000037.1:0-12981 GCA_964459195.1 uncultured Desulfobacula sp. | reverse complement strand
GTTTCCATGGCGCTTGTCATTGGGGCATGTCTTGGGTCATGGCAGGTTTTGTTTCTGGTCCTTGCCCTGAATCTATTGATCCTGTCCGTCTTTGTCCTCGCCCGTTTTCCCTCTGACCCCCATGTTTTTGATACCATATCCAAACAGGTGCTGGGAATTGTTTATATCCCTGTTTCCCTTTCGCTATTGGTTTTTCTCAAGGACCTGGAAGGCGGAACCCTGTGGATCATCTGGCTGTTGATTGTTATCTTTGCCAATGATACCGGGGCCTTTTATACCGGTACTTTTTTGGGGAAACACAAACTTGCCCCCAATATCAGTCCCAATAAGACCATTGAAGGGTCCATTGGGGGGATAGCCACTTCCATGGTTCTTGGTTTCATTTTTTCATTTGTCTTCTTTGATAGTTTTTCCCTGGCATTGCATACCATCCCCTGTTCTTTTATGGTGGCAGTGGCAGGCCAGATAGGGGATCTGTTTGAGTCCGCCATGAAACGGGCTGCCAATATTAAAGATTCCGGACGAATTCTGCCGGGACATGGGGGGATGCTGGACCGGATTGACGGCCTGCTGCTGGCTGTTCCCGTTCTCTATGTCTATCTGGCCTTTGTAATATGAAGCATCTTAGCATAATGGGATCCACCGGATCCATCGGCACCAGTGCCCTGGATGTCGTCAGAATGTATCCAACCCTGTTTAATATTAAGGTTTTGACCGCAGCGAATAATATTGCGCTTTTGGTCCGGCAGGTTGAAGAATTTGAACCTGAAATGGTGGTGGTATTAGACGAGACAAAGGCCTTTGAATTGGCCAGGTCCTTGACGGGGAACTGCAAACCGGAAATCCTATACGGGGAATCGGGCTATGTGACGGCCGCTGCCTGGGAATCTGCAGATTTTGTTCTGCTGGCCATGGTGGGGGCTGCCGGATTAAAACCGGCCCTTGCCGCCATTGAAGCCAAAAAACAAATCGGCCTGGCCAACAAAGAGACTCTTGTCATGGCAGGACAGATTGTCATGGAAAAGGCCCGGGCCAACGGGGTGGATATTTTGCCTGTGGACAGTGAACATTCGGCTATTTTTCAATGTCTGCGGGGCAACAGAACAAAGGATTTTAAACGGATTTTTCTGACCGCTTCCGGCGGACCTTTCAGACACCGCCCCCGGAAAGACTTTTCTAGTATTACCCTTGCAGATGCTTTGAATCATCCTACCTGGAATATGGGGCACAAGATCACCATTGATTCTGCCACCCTAATGAACAAAGGACTTGAGGTTATTGAAGCAGTTCATTTGTTTGGCGTTTCTCCCGATGAAATTGAGGTTTTGGTTCACCCCCAAAGTATTGTTCATTCAATGGTGGGGTTCAAGGATGGGTCCGTTATCGCCCAGATGGGGGTTCCGGATATGAAGGCGGCCATTGCCTATGCATTGTCCCAGCCGGACCGCCTGGACCTGGGCACTGATTTTCCTGACTTTACAGCTCTCCACTCTTTGACCTTTGATCCACCTGATGTGGATAAATTTCCTTCCCTGGCCTTTGCCTTTGAAGCCTGTAAACAAAAAGGAACCCTGCCGGCGGTGATGAATGCCGCCAATGAGGTTGCGGTTCAAGCCTTTCTTGAAAAGAGAGTAGAATTTTTGGGTATCTTTAAGATAATTTCCCGTACCATGGGACTTCATCGTCGCATTGACAATCCTGATCTTTCAGGTATTATTGAAGCCGATCATTGGGCCAGGGAAACAGCCAAATCCCTGATATAAAAGAGAGATATAAAAGAAAGATATGAAAATAAGATCTAAAAGAGAGAGAAAAAAGTGAGGTTTTAAATGGGGCATTCTGCGGTTGCATTTGTTGTTGTAATTGGTATTCTTGTTTTTTTTCACGAATTGGGGCATTTCATAGCGGCAAGGCTTTGCGGGGTCGGAGTCGATGTGTTTTCCCTGGGATTCGGCCCTAAATTCTTAAAGAAAAAAGTCGGTCGGACCGAGTATTGTGTCTCTGCCATCCCCCTGGGTGGTTATGTGAAAATGGTGGGAGAGGAACCGGGAGCAACCATTGACCCCCGGGACGAGTCCTTGTCTTTTACCCATAAACCTCTGCTCCAAAAGAGCATCATTGTGGCTGCTGGGCCTGCCTTTAATTTTATTTTGTCCCTGTTTATTTTTTATGTGTTGTACCAGTTTTCAGGGATCTATATGGCTACCCCTGTTATCGGCAAGGTTCTGGACGACACGCCGGCCCTGAGTGCAGGGCTTAAACCCGGTGATATTATCAAGGAAATCAATCAGCATCCCATAGAATCCTTTGAAGATATCGCCCGGGTCATCAGCACCGGCGCCGGTGAGAAACTGACCATTATCATTGAGCGGGGCGAACAAATCACCAGTGTGGAACTCATCCCTGAAAAACGGATCGGGAAGAATGTCTTTGGTGAGGATGTGGACAAGTATGTCATCGGCATCCTGGGAACCGGCGAGACCTTCCATACGAGTCTGAATCCCTTCCAGGCCATGGGGAAATCGATATCTGATACCTATGGGCTTGTGAAACTGACCATTCTGTCTGTGGTCAAAATGGTTACTGGCAGTGTTTCTGCGGATAATCTGGGCGGACCGCTGATGATCGCCCAAATGGCAGGAGAGCAGGCCAAAGCCGGGATCGTCAATTTTGCCTGGTTCATAGCATTGCTGTCTGTCAATCTGGGTATTATTAATTTGTTCCCCATCCCGGTTCTGGATGGAGGTCACTTGCTGTTTTTCGGAATTGAAGCGGTGACCGGTAAAGCCGTCAGTGAAAAATTACGGGAAAAATTGATTCAGTTTGGTGCGGCACTCCTGGTGGCATTGATGGTATTTGTTTTTTATAATGACATTGTTAGAATGATCAATGGTTGATAAAAACAGGTTGATAAAAACAGGTTGATAAAAACAGGCTGATAAGAATAGCTTTATAATATCGGGTGGATAATATGATTTCATGTATTGAAATTGCTCTTAAACAAGAGCTTCGGGATGCAGAAGCATCTTCCTTAAAGAAAAAAGCAGATTCCTACTTTGGAATCAAGATCGCATCGGCACGGTGTGTTCACATGGTGACCATAGAATCAGATATCGACAGACAAGGGCTTGATCGGGTAAAGGACGAGATCCTGACCAACCCGGTTACCCAGGTCTCGAGTTTATCTCCTTTGGATATTGACTTTGACTGGTGCATCTGGATCGGATTTCGGCCAGGTGTCAAGGATAACGCCGGTGCCACTGCCATGGAAGCCGTCACCGATGTGCTGAGTAAACCCTTAGGCAAGGAGGACGGTATCTATACTTCAAAGCGGTATTGTCTGAAAGGGGATACCCTGACCCGTGATGAGGTTGAAATATTGGCAAGGCAGCTGTTGTCCAATCCCATCATCCAGCAGTTTAAGCTTTTTTCCATTGAAGAGTGGGATAAAAAGATCGGTGCCGATGTAAAACCCGCCAAGGTGATTTTAAACCATACTCCCTGTTTTGAAACCATCTGCATCAATTCAGATGAGATGCTTTCCAAAATCAGTGATGAGAGAAACCTGGCCTTGAATCCACGTGATATTCCCGTTATCCGGGAATATTTTTTAGAACAAAAGGTTCTTGAAGAGAGGAAAAAAGTCGGGTTGTCCACCCCCACGGATCTGGAGCTGGAATATATTTCCCAGGCCAGAAGCGACCATTGCAATCACAACACCTTTAACGGTATTTTTAAATATACTGATGCCTCCACCCATGCGAGTGTTGTGGAAAATTCTTTGTTTAAAACCTATATCCAGCTGCCCACCCTGGCCCTTAAGGATGAAAAGGACTGGGTGGTATCTGTTCTATGGGACAATGCAGGGGTGGGTAAATTTGACGATGACACCAATTATGTGATCACCGGCGAAACCCATAACTCGCCTTCCAATATGGAAGCCTATGGCGGGGCCATAACCGGCATTGTTGGGGTCTACCGGGATCCCATGGGAACCGGGCTTGGTGCCAAACTCTTCATGGGAAGTTTCGGGTTTTGCGTGGGAGATATCGGGTATGAGGGTCCTTTAAGTCCTCCCCTTCACCCCAGGCGCCTTCTGGACGGGGTGATTGAAGGGGTCAAGGATGGTGGGAACAAAAGCGGGGTGCCCACCACTTTTGGCCAGACCCTGTTCGATCCGGGGTATATGGGCAAAAGCCTGGTTTTTGTAACGGCGTTGGGGATTATGCCAGCCCTTCTTCAGGGCAAACCCAGCCATGAAAAGACAACTTCCCCCGGCGAATTGATCATCATGAGCGGCGGCCGGGTGGGCAAGGATGGTATCCACGGTGTTACGGCCTCGTCGGAAAGTTTTTCTGAGAACACGCCGGCTGGCCATGTTCAGATAGGCGATCCCTATACCCAGAAAAAAATGCATGATTTTCTCTTGATTTGCAGGGACGAAGGACTTACCACCTTTATCACCGATAATGGCGGCGGGGGACTTTCTTCGTCTGTGGGAGAATCCGGTATGCTGTCCAATGGCTGTGAGGTTTGGCTGGATCGTGTGCCATTGAAATATGAAGGCTTGGACATGTGGGAAATCTGGATTTCCGAGTCCCAGGAACGCATGACCATTGCGGTAAAACCCGAGAATTTACCCCGGTTTATGGAATTGTCCCGGTTGCATGAGGTGGAAAGCACGGTGATCGGCGAATACACCAATACCGGAAAACTCCACATCAAGTATAAGGATGAGACCTGTGCCTATGTGGATATGGATCTTCTTGAAAAGGGATTTCCCTCCTGGGAATTTGATGCGGTCTGGCTTTCTCCTGATGCCCGGGGACTCACAGAACCGGTTATCAGCACACCTTCCGATTTTAACGGGTTGTTGACCCAGATGCTGGCCCGGCCTAATATCTGTTCTAAGGAATGGATTTTGAGGCAGTATGACCATGAGGTCCAGGGCGGTTCAGTGGTCAAACCCCTGGTGGGGGTTAACCACAATATTCCCTCGGATGCTTCGGTAACGCGTCCTGTCCTGACATCTGAGAAGGGTCTTGCCTTTTCCCAGAGTCTTCTGCCCTGGTACTCGAAGATTGATGCCTATCACATGATGGCCTGCACCATTGATGAGGCGGTTCGACGCCTCATGGCCGTTGGCGGATCCTTTGACCATATCGGGGGGGTGGATAATTTTTGCTGGCCCAATATCGGATTTGACGAAAAGAAAAATCCCGACGGCAAATTTAAGGCGGCCCAGCTGGTCCGGGCCTGTTGGGCCCTGAAAGATACCTGTATGGCCTATAAAATCCCCTTGCTTTCGGGCAAGGACAGCATGTATGTGGACGGCCACCTTGAAGGGCAATTTGGTGAACGGATCAAGGTGTCTGCCCTTGAGACGGTTCAGTTTTCTGCCACTTCAGTTTTGGATGATATCTCAAAATGTGTGACCCTGGACCCCAAGGTGACCGGCGATTTTGTCTATGTCATGGGGGCAACAAAAAATGAGTTGGGCGCATCTGAATATTACGATTTATTCGGTAAAACCGGGAAAAACATACCCATAGTAGATTTTGATGCCAATAAAATTTGCTATAAAGTTTTGGAAAAAGCCATTGATCGAGAGCTTGTCGCTTCCTGCCATTCTGTTGCAAGGGGGGGACTTGGGGTCCATTTGGGCCTCCTGGCAATGGCCGGGGGACTTGGTATGGAGATTGACCTGTCTTGTCTGCCCCTTGACAATGATTCCAAAAAGGATCTTTCCTATGAGATCCTCCTGTTTTCAGAGTCTGCCGGGCGGTTTGTTCTAACGGTGGCCCCTGACAATAAATCTGTATTTGAAAAATTGTGTAAAGGACTTCCTGTCAGTTGTGTGGGGATTGTCACAGACAATCATACCTGTTTGAAAATAGACGGCCAGGATAAAAAATCCCTTGTTAATTTGTCTTGTGATGCCCTTGGTGCGGCATTTAACAAGACCTTTGGAGATTATATATGAAAAGGGTTAAAGCGCTTATTTTAACCGGTTTTGGCTTGAATTGCGACACTGAAACGGCTTTGGCCTTTGAACTGGCCGGAGCTGAGTCCCATAGGGTCCATATCAATTCATTGGTTTCCGGCAAGGAAAAATTATCAGATTATCATATCCTTGCCTTTGGCGGCGGATTCTCCTGGGGGGATGACCATGGTGCCGGTGTGATCCAGGCATTGAAACTTAAAAACCATATTGGCTCCGATCTGCTCTCGTTTGTTCGAGAGGGAAAATTGGTGATCGGGATTTGCAACGGATTCCAGGCCCTGGTAAACCTGGGCCTTTTGCCGGGTCTTGGGGGAGACTATACCAAGCGGTCCGTCGCCATTACCTTTAATGACTGCGGAAATTTCAGGGACCACTGGGTTCATCTGGCCGGCAATGAAGAGAGCCCCTGTGTTTTCTCCCGAGGAATTGACCTGGCAGATTATCCCATCCGCCACGGGGAGGGCAAAGTGATTGCAGATCCAAAGGTGATTGCGCAACTGCTCGCTAATAATCAGGTGGTGTTCCAATATGCCGACAGCAAAGGGGTTCTTGCAAAGGGCTCTTTTCCCTTAAATCCCAATGGATCCATGGAAGATATTGCCGGTATCTGCGATCCGACCGGTCGAATTTTCGGGCTCATGCCCCATCCGGAAGGCTACAATCATTTTACAAATCATCCGGACTGGACCCGGGAAAAAGAACAGCGAAAACGCCTGGGAGAGATAATGGATAAGGGTTTAACAGTCGGTGTCCGCTTGTTTAAAAACGGGGTTGATTACATCCAGGATACTTTTTTTAGCCCAACCCTTTAAACGGAGCCTGAGTCAACATGCTGGGAACCTTTGTCAACTGCTTGGCCATTATCTGCGGCAGCCTTGTGGGAATTTTGTTTAAAAACGGGATTCCTGAAAAATATAATCAAACCGTGATGCAGGCCATCGGGCTTGCTGTTATTCTGGTGGGCATCAAAAGTGCGCTTGGGTGCGATGATCTGCTTATTATCATTATCAGTTTGGCCGTTGGTTCTGTTTTGGGCGAGTTCATCGGTATTGAATCCTATCTGGACAAATTGGGTAATTTTCTGGAAACAAAATTGTTCAAAAAATCCAAAGGGTTTTCAGCCGGGTTTGTCACGGCTGCTTTATTGTATTGTGTGGGGTCCATGGCCATTGTGGGGGCCCTTGAAAGCGGGCTCACCGGCAACCACGATACCCTTTTTGCCAAGGCTTGCCTGGATGGGATCTCCGGGATTATCCTGACCTCTTCCTTAGGGATTGGGGTGATGTTTTCCGCTGTGCCGGTTCTGATCTACCAGGGGGGAATCACCTTAATGGCAGGGGTATTAAAACCATTGCTGATACCTTCTGTGGTCAGCCAGATGTCCGGTACGGGTGGGCTTTTGATACTGGCCCTGGGCCTGAATATGCTCCGAGAAAAAAAGATAAAGGTGGGCAATATGCTGCCGGCAATTTTTCTCCCCCTGGCCTATTACCTGATTTGCCTGTTGTTTTAATTTTTCATAGGATTTTGAACATAAAAAAAACGCCCCGGATGAGTTTAATGGATCATCCGGGGCGTTAATAACTTTTAGCTTTAGCGTGTTTGTTCTCGCATGGTGATATCGTGTTTTCGTTCCTGAAGGGTCTTATGCCCCAAACTCCTGTCATGTTCCTCGGAATAAGGGGATGCACAGACTTTTTTTAGTTTCTCAACTTTGCCTTCCACATCTTCCCGGTCTGCGCTGGAGAGTTCTTCAATGCAACTATTATAAGTCTTTTCAACTCTATTTTTAGCTTTTGATGTCTGGTGCCTTCTCAGTGCTCTGTCTTTCATATGTTGGCTCCTTTATAATAGTGTAGTTAAAACCTTCAATGAACACCTTTGCTGATTATGCGAGCAAAGTCTTTGTTCTTTTATTAAAGAATAAACATCATGAAACTCTTTTTCAAGGGATGGATGAAAAAAAGTTTGCCTTGCCTAATAAAAAAAGGAGTCCCGTATAAAATCTGTTTACTAATTATCCATCCAACCGCAATAGGATAAAACAATAAATTTTAGTTTTAGAATCGTAAAAAACCATTCATAAAGAGAAAACAACCTTGTAAAATTACACAATGAGTGGCATAATAAACCCTTAAAAATACGACTTATTGCAAAAAAGAGGTTATATGGACCGAAATATTGATTCAAAACTATTAGATTGGAAGACCCTGTCATTTAGAAAACCTCTAATAATAAGAGGCGCAAGACAGGTGGGGAAAACATATTCGGTCTCGGTTTTTGGAAAAACCAGTTTTGAATCATTCATCAAACTGGATTTTGAACGAAACCGGACCATCCACAAAATTTTTAATCAGGATTTATCTGTTCAGCAGATTATCCGGGACATAGAAATTTTTGCTGAGCAAAAAATAATCCCTGGCAAAACACTTTTATTTTTTGATGAAATCCAGGAATGTGAAAGAGCGTTGTTAAGTTTAAGGTATTTCTATGAAGATATGCCTCAACTTCATGTTATTGCCGCAGGTTCTATGCTTGAGTTTGTTTTAGGCAAGGTGTCTTTTCCCTTGGGAAGAGTTTCTTTTGAATGGATGATGCCGATGACATTTTATGAAGTCCTGAAAGCATCCCAAAAAAATATGCTTGCTGACCAACTCCCCTGTATCTCCGATTTCAGGCCGGTAAGTGAATTTGTTCATCAGAAAATCATAGATCAGTTAAAAAGCTATTTTTTAACAGGCGGTATGCCTGAGGCTGTTAAAAGATATTGCCAGACAGGTTCATTGTCAGATAGTTTTGTCGTACATGAGGAGATATTCCAAGCATATCTTCAATCCTTGGTAAAATATTATAGAAGAGCAGATATCGACAGTTTAGATCATATCATGAGGACGGCATCTTCTTTCGTTGGAAGCCAGATAAAATATACCCGGTTAGACCCAGACAGGCGGATAGAAAAAACAAAAGCCTCTCTTCATATCTTGGAAAACGCTTTAATATTACACATTATAAGAGCCTCAAATGCAAACGCCCTTCCCTTAAGTGTTGGTCTTGCTGCAAAAAAAATGAAACCCCTATTTCTGGATATCGGTTTGATGCAATACCATAGTGGAGTGCAACCAATGGATGTAATGACAGCCAATGACTTATCCCATCTATATCGTGGTGCTTTGGCTGAACAATTTATCGGTCAGGAAATGTATGCTGCAGGAGGGGCTGAAAATCAAAAGATGTACTACTGGGCCAGGGATAAAAAAAGCAGTTCGGCTGAAATAGATTATTTATATGTGAAAGACGGACGTATTTTCCCCATTGAAGTGAAAAGCGGACCAAAGGGAAAATTGAAGAGTCTCCACCTTTTTCTTGAAGAACACCCGGGTATTGAGACTGGTTATGTAATGTCTCCAGTTGCTTTTGAAAGGCAAAAAGTGGACAATATTGTTTTTATCCCGATATATACCCGTTTTAAATAGCCAATGCCGACAAATCCAGTAGAAATAAAAAAGGCTTTCAACAAAAAGCTGAAAATACGGAACGATCCGAATTCATAGTATAGTCATGATGGTATTCGCGGTTTAACGGATTATAATTTTCAATATAGGCTTATTGTTTTACCAATGTTTAATTGTTGTTTTGTGGTCCTCCAGGGGATCTGGAAAAGTCTGAATTCTTTTTAAATTTGTTGATTTTTGGTTCTAAACGTCATTTTTAGGTTACAACATTGATGAGAATATTTGGCTAAGGTACCTATAGTGTAAAACCTGGACTTAAGCTGGGATACGCAACAGACAAAACAGTACTTTCCTTTTATTATGCTCTTGATTTTTTACGATACGTTGATCAGGATACCATTCCAACCGGTTCAATCAAGGTGGACGACTACGATTATACTGCCCATCACGGAATCCTTTCTCTGCAGTCCCAGGTAACGGACGAGTTTCTGATCAGTGTTCAAGATCAGTATTTAAAAACCCGTGATCCTGCAAATGCAGATACGGTCAGCAATGCCAATGACAGATTTGAATACACCATCAATTCATTTTCTCCCATGCTTTTATACAAATTTGAGGACAAGTTCGGCCTTGGTCTGAAATACACCAATCTGAACACAGACTATGACAGGGACATAGAAGGTGAAGATTCTAATGAAAACAGGGGAACCATTGATTTTTACTATTACCTTAATGAATTGACTTCCTTTAACTTGAATTACCAGATCTGGAACCGGGATTATGAAGGCATCACCTCTGATTATGATTCTCATCAGGTAATGCTAAATGTGGACCACCAGTTCAATTATTTTGTCGTTTCAGCCGGTGCTGGATATCACACCAGGGAATTTGATAAAAACACTCACAATGACATTGACAGTCTCAGCTGGCAGGCATCTATTTTTTATCAGAATCCGCCGGAGGCGGAAGGAATCCCTAAATCTTCAATGATTGTGACCGTGTCTCAGAACTTGAATGACTCAGGTCAGGGGGAAACTTATTTCACGGCCACACGGCTGAATGCCAGGTTCACCTATCTTTTTTATGAGCGACTCAATTTTACCCTTGCCGGATATTTTCAGAATACTGATTATGAAACGGGGTCCCGTGAGGACGATACATGGAAGATTTCAACTGCATTTGATTGGTTGATCCATGATTATGCCAGTTTAGGGATTGAAGGCGGTTTGGAAAAAAGGGATTCCAGTCAGACAGGGGCAGATTACGATAACGATTATGTCATGCTGAATCTAAAGCTTAATTATGATTTTGCATCCAAGTAGTTAACACAACAGCAGTCTGGCAATCGGGAAGACCTTGACAACAAGACCACTTATCTTGCCCTTGGCCACCAGCAAAAGACCGTTCGCCGTATCGGAACCATTCTCCAGACCATGGGATTTGTCTCAAAAAAAAATATGTTCAAAGCCCTGTCCATAAACGCCATTGAAGCTATCAAGGCAATTTCCTGCATGACCACGGGAAAGTTCACCTTTTTTTCCCAGTCTCCGAACGAACAAAGATCTTCAACCGGCCATGAAATAGATTTTAACAAACTCTTTGCCGAGTACAACAGCGCTGACGGATTTAATTATTTAAACCGTGTCATTGATACAGTCGTAAAAAAAACCACAGTCCCAAACCTCTTCATCCTGCCTGCAGGAGTTGTCCCTCACAATCCGTTAGAGGTTCTGGGGTCTTCCAGAATGGGATTTATAATGGATCAGCTAAAAACTCGGTTTGATTTTATCATCTTTGATGCTCCCCCGGTCATGCCTGCCACGGATGCCTTGATTTTAACTCCCAGGACGGATGGTGCCGTGCTTGTCATAAGATACGGTCATACCGACAGAAAAATAATCCAAAATGTTCTGGATCAGTTTGAAAAAGCAGGCCAGTCTATTATCGGCACGGTCCTGAACCGGGTTAACATGAAAAAAGAAGGCTATTACAATAAATATTATTCTTCCGATTATAGAAAATAAAATTTTAAACCCCTTTAACCCTACAACGCCACTTAGTTTAAATTAAACTTGAAATATTTGCATTGCCTGATATACTCCTAGCATTACCATTAATTTTATTAATAGGAGCAACGGCCATGCTATCAGAACACCGCGCTTACGAACGTCATTTCCCAGTGCCCAAATATGATCTCAAAGAAAATGACATAAATGATTTCATGAATGAATTAAGTGGATTCCATGAAATATTTTATGATTGTTTTCAAAGAAGTGAATCAAGAGATCATTTTTTTAAATATATGTCAGGGCAATTCAGCGAGCTTGAAAGAAAATCCATTGAGCCGATAGCTCTCAATATGGAAGGCTCTAATGTAAGGGCTATGCAGCGATTCGTGAGTGATGCTGTATGGGATGAAGACAAAATGTTGACTATGTATCGTAATATTGTAAAAGAGGACATGGGGAATTCTGATGCGGCTCTTCTTTTTGATGAATCTTCCTTTTCCAAAAAAGGGAACAACTCTGTGGGAGTTGCCAGACAATATTGTGGTTCTGTTGGGAAGGTTGATAATTGTCAAGTTGGTGTTTTTGCTGCTTATGCATCTCCTAAAGGGTATGCTCTGGTCGATAAAAAAATATTTATCCCGGAAAAATGGTTTGATGATGATCATGAGGATAGACGAGACAAGTGCAACATGCCGGATGATTTATCCTTTAAAACAAAACCACAGTTAGCTGTGGATATGTTCGAAACTATTTATCAAGAAAAATGCCTTCCTTTTAAATATGTGTTGGCAGATTCATTGTACGGAACGAGTCCTGAATTTTTAAAGGCTGTCGATGAATGTGTCGGATTAACTTATTTTGTATCCATCCATTCAGATGTCTTGTGCTGGTTAGGAAGACCAATTGTAATGGAAAAAACCTATAAGTATAAGGGTGAAATTCGAACAAAAAAAATCTTGGAGAATACTGAAAACAAGCCTATATCAGTTAAAGCTTTTGCTCAAAATACAAATGACTTTTTTTGGTATAGAAGAAAGGTCTCCGAGGGGACAAAAGGACCTATCGAATACGAATTTACAAAGCGGCGTGTGGTTTTGCACAAGGATGGCTTACCCGATAAGGGCGTCTGGCTCATAGTCAAAAGAACTATAGGTGATAATCCTGAATATTCGTATTATATAAGCAACGCCTCGACCAGCACCAGGCTTAAGACTTTTGTTTGGTTGTCCGGTTTGCGCTGGGCTATTGAACAATGTTTTCGGGAGTGTAAGAATGAACTTGGAATGGACCATTATGAAGTAAGAAAATACAAAGGGTGGCACCATCACATGCTCACCTGCATGCTTGCACACTTTTTTCTTTGGCACATTAAAATCAAATTGGGAAAAAAAAACACCGTCCATTACTTTGTCGCAGATTAGGGTTTTGATGGAAATTGTTTTACCAATAAGGCGATACAGTAAAAAATCACTCATCGAATTGATTTTTTGGGTTCAGAAAAAAAATCACAGTGCTT